>NZ_JBITIB010000039.1:0-70389 GCF_044458565.1 Streptomyces sp. NPDC050433
CCGCCCCCCCGCCCCCCCCCCCCGCGCCCCCCCCGGGACAGGGCGGCGCGGCCGCGGCCGGCCCCCCGGCGTATTCGGGGGTGTCCCGGGGGGGCCCCCCCGCCCCGGGGGGCGGGGGGCCCACCCCTCGTGCGAGGCCTGGCCGTTACGCCGCGACCGGCATCTCCGCCGGCGCCGTCGCGGACGAGGACGCCGACGAGAGCGCGATCTCCAGGACCTGGCGCACATCCGTCACCGGGTGGACCTCCAGCTTCTGAAGGATCTCGGCGGGGACGTCGTCCAGGTCCGCCTCGTTGCGCTTCGGGATCACGACCGTCGTGATGCCCGCCCGGTGCGCGGCCAGCAGCTTCTGCTTCAGGCCGCCGATGGGCAGCACACGCCCGGTCAGTGACACCTCACCGGTCATGGCGACATCCGTACGGACCTGACGTCCGCTCAGCAGCGAGGCGAGCGCCGTCGTCATCGTGATGCCCGCGCTCGGGCCGTCCTTGGGCACCGCGCCCGCCGGGAAGTGGATGTGCACGCCCCTGTCCTTCAGGTCGGCGACCGGCAGCTCCAGTTCGGCGCCGTGCGAGCGCAGGAAGGAGAGTGCGATCTGCGCCGACTCCTTCATGACGTCACCCAGCTGGCCGGTCAGGGTCAGCCCCGAACCGCCCGTCTCCGGGTCGGCCAGCGACGCCTCCACGAAGAGGACGTCCCCGCCCGCGCCGGTGACGGCCAGCCCCGTGGCCACGCCCGGCACCGCGGTGCGGCGCTCGGCCGGATCCTGGGCGGACTCGGGCACATGGTGCGGCCGGCCGATGAGGCCGCGCAGATCGCCGTCTCCTACGGAGAAGGGCAGTTCGCGCTCGCCCAGCTCGTGCTGCGCGGCGACCTTGCGGAGCAGCCGGGCGATGGAGCGCTCCAGGTTACGTACGCCCGCTTCGCGGGTGTACTCGCCCGCCAGCTTGCGCAGCGCCTCGTCCTCCAGCGTGACCTCACCGGTCTCCAGACCGGCCCGCTCCAGCTGCCTGGGCAGCAGGTGGTCGCGTGCGATGACGACCTTCTCGTCCTCGGTGTAGCCGTCGAGGCGGACCAGCTCCATCCGGTCCAGCAGGGCCTCCGGGATGGCCTCCAGCACGTTCGCGGTGGCGAGGAAGACCACGTCGGAGAGGTCGAGTTCGACCTCCAGGTAGTGGTCGCGGAAGGTGTGGTTCTGCGCCGGGTCGAGGACTTCGAGGAGGGCGGCGGCCGGGTCGCCCCGGTAGTCGGAGCCGACCTTGTCGATCTCGTCGAGCAGGACGACCGGGTTCATCGAACCGGCCTCCTTGATCGCCCGGACGATACGGCCCGGAAGGGCGCCCACGTACGTACGCCGGTGGCCCCGGATCTCCGCCTCGTCCCGGACACCGCCGAGCGCGACACGGACGAAGGAGCGTCCCATGGCGTGCGCGACGGACTCGCCCAGAGAGGTCTTGCCGACGCCGGGCGGGCCGACAAGGGCGAGGACGGCGCCGCCCCGGCGGCCTCCGACCACACCGAGACCGCGGTCGTCGCGGCGCTTGCGGACGGCCAGATACTCCGTGATGCGTTCCTTCACGTCGTCCAGGCCGGCGTGCTCGGCGTCCAGGACACGCTGGGCGCCCCGGATGTCGTACGCGTCCTTGGACCGCTCGTTCCACGGCAGTTCGAGGACGGTGTCCAGCCAGGTGCGGATCCACGAGCCCTCGGGGCTCTGGTCGGACGACCGCTCCAGCTTGTCGACCTCCTTGAGCGCGGCCTCACGGACGTGCTCGGGCAGGTCGGCTGCCTCCACGCGGGAGCGGTAGTCGTCGGACTCGTCGGCGGCGTCGCCGTTCAGCTCGGACAGTTCCTTGCGTACGGCTTCGAGCTGGCGCCGCAGCAGGAACTCGCGCTGCTGCTTGTCGACGCCCTCCTGGACGTCCTTGGCGATGGACTCGGCGACGTCCTGCTCGGCGAAGTGCTCGCGGAGCTGGTCGGTCGCCATCTTGAGCCGGGTCACCGGATCGGCGGTCTCCAGCAGCTCGACCTTCTGGGCCGTGCTGAGGAACGGCGAGTAGCCGGCGTTGTCGGCGAGCTGCGAGACGTCGTCGATCTGCTGGACCCGGTCCACGACCTGCCAGGCGCCGCGCTTCTTCAGCCAGTCGGTGGCGAGAGCCTTGTATTCCTTGATCAGTTCGGTGACGGAACCGGGCAGCGGGTCGGGCACGGTCTCCTCGACATGCAGGCCCTCCACCCACAGGGCCCGGCCGGGCCCGGTCGTACCGGCGCCGATCCTGACGCGGCCCCTGCCGCGGATCAGGGCGCCGGGGTCGCCGTCGGAGAGCCTGCCGACCTGCTCGACGGTCCCGAGGACGCCGGTCCCCGCGTATGCCCCGTCGAGGCGCGGCACGAGCAGCACCTTCGGCTTCCCCCCGTCGGAGTCGTCGCGGGCGGCTGCCTGGGCGGCTTCGACGGCGGCGCGTACTTCGGTGTCGGACAGGTCCAGCGGCACCACCATTCCGGGCAGCACGACCTCGTCGTCGAGCGGCAGCACGGGCAGGGTGAGCGGTGTGGACGTGGCAGCCATGGTCTCCCCTTCGGCAGTAAAAAGTTGAGCTATGTGGGCTCAATGCTTATGAGCCCGTCGTTGTTCCCCGGATACCCGGGGCGGGTGTTCGCTCTGAGCGATCCCGGCCCCGGTTTGTCCGCGCCCCGCGCACCCCGCGAGGATGGCGCCCGACCGGTCGGCACGCAGAACCGCCGGTCAGCCGCAGAACCAGAGGAGACGCGCCCGTGCCCGACCCCCTGCCCGACGCGACCGACGGCCGCCCCGTCACCCTCGACCGGCGTGACGGCCCGTACGGCGAGGTCGTCCTGAGGAGGCGGCCGGGCACCGACGCCGGTGGCGCCGACATCTACGAGATCATCGCCAACGGCACGTTCCTGATGGACACCTCCGACGGCCGCTCCGAGCGACTGCTGATCGACGCCGCGCAGACCGCACTCGCCCCCGACCGCCGCGACGGCCTGCCGTCCGTCCTCATCGGCGGCCTGGGCGTCGGCTTCTCGCTCGCGCACGCCGCGGCCGACGACCGCTGGGGCCGGATCGTGGTGGTCGAACGCGAGCAGGCCGTCATCGACTGGCACCACGAGGGACCGCTCGCCCGGATCTCCGGCGCCGCGCTCGGCGACCCGCGCACTGTGATCCTCCACACCGACCTGGTCGAGTACATCCGTACGACGCCCGAGGTCACAGAGGTCGCGGAGGCCACCGGCCACGACTTCGACCGTTACGACGCCCTCTGCCTCGACATCGACAACGGGCCCGGCTGGACCGTCACCGACGAGAACGCGGGCCTGTACACACCCGGCGGACTGGCCGGCTGTCTGGCGCGGCTCAACCCCGGCGGAGTCCTCGCCGTGTGGTCCGCGCAGCCCTCCCCCGCCTTCGAGGATGCGCTGCGGAATGCCGGTTTCAGAGCGGTAACGACCGAAGAGATCACAGTTGCCCGAGGAGTGCCTGACGTGGTCCATCTCGGCATTCGCCCTGCGTAGCCGGGAACCCTCCGGTGCCTCTACGCTGCTCCCCACACACGGGATCTACATTTGCATACGGGACGTAGATCGAGGAACACGGATCGCGGAACGTACCAGGGGCGGGGCGATGGAGCAGACACACACCAGCCAGAACGGGGTCGCGGCCACACCCGGAGCGCAGCGCCGGGTGCTCGTTGTCGAGGACGACGCGACGATCGTGGACGCCATCGCGGCCCGGCTGCGCGCCGAGGGCTTCGTCGTCCAGACCGCCGTCGACGGCCCGGCCGCGGTGGACGCCGCCGAGGCGTGGCAGCCGGATCTGATGGTGCTCGACGTGATGCTGCCGGGCTTCGACGGGCTGGAGGTCTGCCGCCGCGTCCAGGCGCAGCGTCCGGTGCCGGTGCTCATGCTGACGGCGCGCGACGACGAGACCGACATGCTCGTGGGGCTCGGTGTCGGGGCCGACGACTACATGACCAAGCCGTTCTCGATGCGGGAGCTGGCGGCGCGGGTGCATGTGCTGCTGCGCCGCGTGGAGCGCGCGGCGCTGGCCGCCGTGACGCCGCGCAGCGGCATCCTGCGCCTGGGCGAGCTGGAGATCGACCACGCGCAGCGCCGGGTGCGGGTGCGCGCCGAGGACGTCCATCTGACACCCACCGAGTTCGACCTGCTGGTCTGCCTGGCGAACACGCCGCGCGCCGTGCTCTCGCGCGAGCAGCTGCTGGCCGAGGTGTGGGACTGGGCGGACGCCTCGGGCACCCGCACGGTCGACAGCCACATCAAGGCGCTGCGCCGCAAGATCGGCGCCGAGCGGATCCGTACGGTGCACGGTGTGGGCTACGCGCTGGAGACACCGGCACCATGAGCCGGTCGCCGGGCGGGCGCGGCGAACAGGACGAGGGCCCCTTGCGTGCGGGCCGCGTCCCGCGTCCCGCGCGCAAGGGCCCGGCCCGGATCAGGGCCGGCCACGGGGCGCTCGGCGGGCCGGACGACGGCGGTCTGCGGCCGTTCTCCATCAAGACCAAGCTCGGCATGCTCGTCGTGGTCTCCGTACTGATCACCACGGGCCTGCTGATGGTGGCGCTGCGCACCGAGACCGAGCTGCGCTTCATCACGGTCTTCTCCATGATCGCGACGCTGCTGATAACGCAGTTCGTGGCGCACGGTCTGACGGCCCCGCTGGACGAGATGAACACCGTCGCGAAGGGCATCTCGCACGGCGACTACACCCGGCGTGTCAGCGGCGCCGACCGCCGTGACGAGCTGGGCGACCTCGCCTCCACCATCAACCGCATGGCGGACGACCTGGAGGCCGTGGACCGGCACCGCAAGGAGCTGGTCGCCAACGTCTCGCACGAGCTGCGCACCCCGATCGCCGCGCTGCGCGCCGTGCTGGAGAACGTGGTGGACGGGGTGTCCGCCGCGGACCCCGAGACGATGCGTACGGCGCTGAAGCAGACCGAGCGTCTGGGCAGGCTGGTCGAGACGCTGCTGGACCTCTCCCGGCTCGACAACGGCGTGCTGCCGCTCAAGGCGCGGCGTTTCGAGGTGTGGCCGTATCTGTCCGGGGTGCTGAAGGAGGCCAATCTCGCGGCGTCGCAGCGCGGTCTCAGTTCGGGGTCGGGCAACCACACCCGTACGGACGTCCATCTGCATCTGGATGTGTCGCCGCCGGAGCTGACGGCGCACGCGGACGCGGAGCGGCTGCACCAGGTGGTGGCGAATCTGATCGACAACGCGGTCAAGCACAGCCCGCCGCACGGCCGGGTGACGGTGCGGGCGCGGCGCGGGCACGGGCCGGAGTCGCTGGATC
Source organism: Streptomyces sp. NPDC050433 (assembly GCF_044458565.1). Lineage (NCBI taxonomy): Bacteria > Bacillati > Actinomycetota > Actinomycetes > Kitasatosporales > Streptomycetaceae > Streptomyces > Streptomyces sp. NPDC050433. Next base: position 5,333 of record NZ_JBITIB010000039.1, read on the forward strand.
TGGAGATCCAGGACGAGGGGCCGGGTATCCCGGAGCCGGAGCGGCACCGGGTCTTCGAGCGCTTCAACCGGGGCAGCTCACCGTCGCCGCACGGGCCGGGCAGTGACGGCGGTACGGGGCTGGGGCTGGCGATCGCGAGTTGGGCGGTGGATCTGCACGGCGGGCGCATCGGGGTGGCCGAATCCATGCGCGGGTGTCTCATCCAGGTGACACTTCCGGGAATCCCTCGGGCGCGGGGTTGACGTAGGGTTCGAACCGGAGGCACCGGAAGACCTCGTTCCATGAGGTATTCGCTCGGGCGACGCCGACGCGGACCCTGTTCAGGGGCCGAAAAGGCGGTATCACCGGCATGGTGCGTCCACAGTTCCGAGGACAGCTCTAGGAAACCTGGCTTGTTTCCCGCCAATTCCTGCGCCGAAACCCGCCTTCCGGTGTGACTTGCATGACGTTCCCCCGCCCGGTCTGCTCCTCTCGGTCCGGTAGGCGTAGCCTTGATTCCCGCTGTCCATCACCTTGTGAAGCGGAAGAGGGCGGTTGCCGCCGTGTCGTCTCAGTCCCCCAGTAACTCAAGCGTCTCGACCGACCGGACGGGGCAGGACCAGAATCCTGCCGCCGCCTTCGGGCCCAATGAGTGGCTCGTCGACGAGATCTACCAGCAGTACCTCCAGGACCCGAATTCGGTCGACCGTGCCTGGTGGGACTTCTTCGCCGACTACAAGCCGGGCACGACCGGTGCGGCGGACAAATCCCCGGAGCCGGCCGCGACATCCACCGCAGCCGCGGGGGCTGCTGTGAGCGCCGCACCGACCGCCACGACCACCGCCACCACCACGGCTCCCGCCGCCCCGGCGAAGCCTGTGGCAGCCGCGCCCGCGCAGGCCCAGGCCCCCAAGGCCGAGACCCAGGCGCCCGCCGCCGCCCCCGCCGCTCCGGCGAGGCCCGCCGCCGCTGCCCCCGCGCCGGCGAAGGCCGCTCCCGCCGCCAAGACCGCCGCCAAGACCGCGGCCAAGCCGGTGGAAGAGCCTGCCGAGAAGCCCACGGGACCCGAGTACGTGACGCTGCGCGGCCCGTCGGCCGCTGTCGCGAAGAACATGAACGCGTCGCTGGAACTGCCCACGGCCACGTCCGTGCGCGCCGTCCCGGTGAAGCTCCTCTTCGACAACCGCATCGTCATCAACAACCACCTGAAGCGGGCGCGCGGCGGCAAGATCTCCTTCACGCACCTCATCGGGTACGCGATGGTGCAGGCCATCAAGGCCATGCCGTCGATGAATTACTCCTTCGCCGAGAGGGACGGCAAGCCCACCCTGGTCAAGCCGGAGCACATCAACTTCGGTCTGGCCATCGACCTGGTGAAGCCGAACGGCGACCGGCAGCTCGTCGTCGCGGGCATCAAGAAGGCCGAGACGCTCAACTTCTTCGAGTTCTGGCAGGCGTACGAGGACATCGTCCGCCGCGCCCGCAACAACAAGCTGACGATGGACGACTTCACCGGCGTCACCGTCTCGCTGACCAACCCCGGCGGTCTCGGCACGGTGCACTCCGTGCCGAGACTGATGCCCGGTCAGTCGGTCATCATGGGCGTCGGCTCGATGGACTACCCGGCGGAGTTCCAGGGCACCTCGCAGGACACCCTGAACAAGCTGGGCATCTCCAAGGTCATGACGCTGACCTCCACGTACGACCACCGCGTCATCCAGGGCGCCGCCTCCGGCGAGTTCCTGCGGATCGTCAGCCAACTGCTGCTCGGCGAGAACGAGTTCTACGACGAGATCTTCCAGGCGCTCCGGATCCCCTACGAGCCGGTCCGCTGGCTCAAGGACATCGACGCCTCGCACGACGAGGACGTCACGAAGCCCGCGCGGGTCTTCGAGCTGATCCACTCCTACCGGGTGCGCGGCCATGTCATGGCCGACACCGACCCGTTGGAGTACCGCCAGCGCAAGCACCCCGACCTGGACATCACCGAGCACGGCCTCACCCTGTGGGACCTGGAGCGGGAGTTCGCGGTCGGCGGCTTCGCCGGCCAGTCGATGATGAAGCTGCGCGACATCCTGGGCGTGCTGCGCAACTCGTACTGCCGCACCACCGGCGTCGAGTTCATGCACATCCAGGACCCGAAGCAGCGCAAGTGGCTCCAGGACCGTATCGAGCGCTCCAACACCAAGCCGGAGCGCGAGGAGCAGCTGCGGATCCTGCGCAGGCTCAACGCGGCCGAGGCGTTCGAGACGTTCCTCCAGACCAAGTACGTCGGCCAGAAGCGGTTCTCGCTGGAGGGCGGCGAGTCCGTCATCCCGCTGCTCGACGCGGTCATCGACTCGGCGGCCGAGTCGCGGCTCGACGAGGTCGTCATCGGCATGGCCCACCGCGGCCGGCTCAACGTCCTGGCGAACATCGTCGGCAAGTCGTACGCGCAGATCTTCCGCGAGTTCGAGGGCAACCTCGACCCGAAGTCGATGCACGGCTCCGGCGACGTGAAGTACCACCTGGGCGCCGAGGGCACGTTCACCGGTCTCGACGGCGAGCAGATCAAGGTCTCGCTGGCCGCGAACCCCTCGCACCTGGAGGCGGTCGACCCGGTCCTCGAAGGCATCGCGCGCGCCAAGCAGGACATCATCAACAAGGCGGGCACGGACTTCACCGTGCTGCCCGTCGCGCTGCACGGTGACGCGGCCTTCGCGGGCCAGGGTGTCGTCGCCGAGACGCTCAACATGTCGCAGCTGCGCGGCTACCGCACCGGCGGCACGGTGCATGTGGTGATCAACAACCAGGTCGGCTTCACCGCCGCCCCGGAGGCCTCGCGCTCCTCGATGTACGCGACGGACGTCGCGCGCATGATCGAGGCGCCGATCATCCACGTCAACGGTGACGACCCCGAGGCGTGCGTGCGGGTGGCGCGGCTCGCGTTCGAGTTCCGCCAGACGTTCAACAAGGACGTCGTGATCGACCTCATCTGCTACCGCCGCCGCGGTCACAACGAGGGCGACAACCCGCAGTTCACCAACCCGCAGATGGTCACCCTGATCGACAAGAAGCGCTCGGTGCGCAAGCTCTACACCGAGTCGCTGATCGGCCGCGGCGACATCACGCTGGAAGAGGCCGAGCAGGCGCTCCAGGACTTCCAGGGCCAGCTGGAGAAGGTGTTCGCCGAGGTCCGCGAGGCCACGTCGCACCCGGTCCCGGCCCATGTCCCGGACGCCCAGGCGGAGTTCCCGGTCGCGGTCACGACGGCCATCTCGCAGGAGGTCGTCAAGCGGATCGCCGAGTCCCAGGTCAACATCCCCGACCACATCACGGTGCACCCGCGGCTGATGCCGCAGATGCAGCGCCGCGCGGCGTCGGTGGAGGACGGCACGATCGACTGGGGCACCGGCGAGACCCTGGCCATCGGCTCGCTGCTGATGGAGGGCACTCCGGTCCGGCTGTCGGGCCAGGACACCCGCCGCGGCACGTTCGGCCAGCGCCACGCGGTGCTGGTGGACCAGGAGACCGGCGAGGACTACACCCCGCTGCTCTACCTGGCCGACGACCAGGCCCGTTACAACGTCTACGACTCGCTGCTGAGCGAGTACGCGGCGATGGGCTTCGAGTACGGCTACTCGCTGGCCCGCCCGGAGTCGCTGGTCATGTGGGAGGCCCAGTTCGGCGACTTCGTCAACGGGGCGCAGACCGTCGTCGACGAGTTCATCTCCTCGGCGGAGCAGAAGTGGGGCCAGACCTCGGGCGTCACCCTGCTGCTGCCGCACGGCTACGAGGGCCAGGGCCCGGACCACTCGTCCGCGCGCCCCGAGCGCTTCCTCCAGGTGTGCGCGCAGAACAACATGACGGTCGCGATGCCGACCCTGCCGTCGAACTACTTCCACCTGCTGCGCTGGCAGGTCCACAACCCGCACCACAAGCCGCTGGTCGTCTTCACCCCGAAGCTGCTGCTGCGGCTGAAGGCGGCGACGTCGAAGATCGAGGAGTTCACCACCGGCGGCTTCCGCCCGGTGATCGGCGACTCGATGTCCGAGGCGGGCACGATCAATCCGGCGGACGTCCGCAAGGTCGTCTTCTGCGCGGGCAAGGTCTACTACGACCTGGACGCCGAGCGGCAGAAGCGCGGTCTGACGGACACCGTGCTCGTGCGGCTGGAGCGGCTGTACCCGCTGCCGGGCGCGGAGCTCCAGGCGGAGATCGCGAAGTACCCGAACGCCGAGAAGTACCTGTGGGCGCAGGAGGAGCCGGCGAACCAGGGTGCCTGGCCGTTCATCGCGCTCAACCTGATCGACCACCTGGACCTGGCGGTCGGCGCCGACGTCCCCCACGAGGAGCGGCTGCGCCGTATCTCGCGGCCCGCGTCGTCGTCGCCGGCGGTCGGCTCCGCGAAGCGGCACCAGGCGGAGCAGGCGCAGCTGTGCGCCGAGGTGTTCGACGCCTGACGGCTCTGATCCGACGCAGTACGTACGAGGGCCCGGCACCGCGCGGAAGCGGTGCCGGGCCCTCGTACGTACGGGGCCGGGCGCTCAGCCCAGATACGGCTCGAAGTCCCAGTAGGGCCGCACCCGCTGGCGCGCCGACAGCGTGTGCTGGTGCTGCGCGCCCATGGTGCGCGTCAGCTTCTGGAGCGCGTCCTCCTCGACCTTGTCCGCCTCCTCGCGCTGCTGGAGCGCCCGCAGATCGGCGGCGAGCGCCGTCTGGCTGGAGAGCGTCATCGGATGGTCGTCGCCCAGCACGGCACGGGCGCGCCGCAGCGTCTCCCTGCTCAGCTCGGCGGCCTCCTCCAGCCGTCCGGTCAGATTCCGCCCGCCCGCCGCGTTCAGCGCGCAGCCCAGCGTCCACGGGTGGTCGTCGCCGAGCAAGGTGCGCAGACCGGTCAGCGCCTGCTCGAAGAGGACGAGCGCGCCGTCCCTGTTCCCCTCGGCCTGCATGAGGAGGGCGACGTTGGACTGCATGCCGGTCGGTACGGGGTGGGCCTGGCCGACCAGGGTGCGGTAGGTGTCCTCGGCCTCGGCGAGGAGGTCCTTGGCCTTGCCCAGATCGCCGTGCACCCGCAGGAAGTTGGCGTAGTCGGTGACGAGCATCAGGTTGTTGTGGTGGCCCTTGCCGTTCACCCGCTCGTGGCGGGCGAGCAGGTCGGCCATCACCGGACCGATGTCCTCGCCCTGGGACCCCGCCCTGCGCTTGCACAGGATGAGGTTGTGCTGCGCCCACAACGTCTGCGGGTGCCGCTCGCCGAGGACCTGGATCTGGGTCCGCACGATCAACTCCTGGCGGGCCAGGGCGTCGTGGTAGCGGCCGAGGAGCCGCAGGTCGCGGGCGCAGGCGTTGCCGGAGTGCAGCGTGTCGGAGTGCCGGGCGCGCAGGACCGCCTCGCGTTTGCGCAGGGTGTCGAGGTCGGTCTCGTACGCCTTCTCGTACTGGCCGAGGAGCCGCAGGACCACGCCCAGATTGTGCTGGGCGTGAAGAGTGTTCCACTCGTCGGCGCCGCGAAGCTCCCGGCCGACGTCGACGACGTCCCGCTGGAGCCGGTACGACTCCGGATAGCGGCCCAGGAACCGCAGGTCGGAGCTGAGTCCGCTGTTGGCCGTCATCAGCCTGACCGGGTCGGGCTCCGGCTGGGCCAGCAGGAGACCGAGGACCGCGCTGTCCCGGTCGTACGCCTCGTGGAACCGGCCGCTCGCGCGCAGCATCACCGTGGTCTGCGCGGTCAGCTCCAGCATGTACTCGGAGTCGGGCGCGAACAGGTCGGCCCACTTCTCCCTGACCCGCCGGGCCAGGTCCATGCCCACGGTGTACTCGCCGCTGTTGTAGCAGTACTCAAGGCAGTTGAGGATGAGCTGGGTCGTGCGCGGATGGGTGCTCTCCAGCGCGCCCGAGGTTTCGAGCTGGGGCAGGATCTCGGCGTACCGGGGCCACTGCCTGCTGTCGGAGGGCTCTCCGGGGTCGCTGCCGACGAGGACCTGGCGGACCACGGCGCGGTGGATCTCACGGTCGTCCCCGGCGGTGAGCCGGCTGACGATGCCGTGCACGACACGGTGCATGTGGACGGACTCCTGGCGGGGCCCCGCGTCGCGGCCCGCCGACACGGACGCGCTCCGTGAATCCTTGATGATGACCGAGTAGTTGGCGAGGGTGTCCAGCGCGCGTGGCCAGTCCGGGCTGTTGTCGGCGATCCAGCGCAGCTGCTCGGGCAGGTCCGCGGGGTTCACGCTGCGGACCAGTCCGATGGGGATACGGCCGGGCGCGAAGCAGGCGCAGAGCTTGAGGAGTTCGAGGGCGCGCGGCTCGGACTCACGGACCCGGTTGAAGAGCATCGACCAGGAGGTGAGGGAGGAGCTGGGGTAGTCGCCCAGCTCGGAGACCTCGTCGAGAGGGTTGATCTCGCCGCTGTGGACCTTGTCGAGGTATTCCGGTACGGGCATCCGCAACTCGCCGAGCAGTGCCGCCGCGTGCGCCATCTGGAGCGGCAGGTCCTGGAACTCGGCGGCGACCTCGTCGGCCTCGGCCGCCGTGATGTGCGGGGCCCGGCGCATCAGATAGCCGGTCGACTCGGCGCGGGAGAAGACGGGCACCTCCACGACGTCGCCCACGGTGCGCCAGCCGTGGTTGCGCGAGGTGATCAGCACATGGCCGGTGCCGCCGCGGGGCAGCATGGCTGCGGCCTCCTCCACGTCCTCCCAGCCGTCGAAGATCACCAGCCAGCGGCCGTGCGGATCGCCGCGGCGCAGCGCGTCGCGCACGGCGCGGATCCGCTCGCCGGGCTCGGAGCCGCTGCGCAGCCCCAGCGCCGGTGCCAGTTCGCCGAACCGGTCGCGCTGGGTGCCGCGCTGGTCGGAGTTGACCCACCACACGACGTCGTAGTCGGGGCTGAAGCGGTGGGCGTACTCGGCGGCGAGCTGGGTCTTGCCGATGCCCGCCATTCCCACCAGCGCGCAGACGGACGCGCCCGGTTCGACGTCGGTGAGCGATTCCTGGACACGGTTGAGCAGTTCGTCACGCCCGGTGAAGCGGTTGTTGCGGCGCGGCACCTCGCCCCAGACGGCGGGTGCGTCGCTGGGGTAGCGGGAGTCGGGGGCGGCCATGTCGACGTTGGCCGTGGCCGGTTCGAGGGAGAGCCGGGTCAGCAGGCGTCGTTCGGCCTCCTGTTCGCCGATGCCCCACAGATCGACCGGTTCCAGGACTGCGGTGGCCGGCAGCAGCGAGCGGTTGGTCAGATTGACGGCGGCGAACCGGTCGGCGTTGTCGGCGACGAAGCCGCGCAGCACGTCGTTCCACTCGCCCTCACGGCGCGGTCCGAGTTGGAAGAACCACTCGCTGAGCACCAGCAGGATCCGGCCTCTTGCCAGCAGGAGGTCGCCGAGGGCGTCCTCCAGGGGCTGTTCGCGATCGGGGTCCCAGCGGTGGGACGTGACGCGATGGCCGTGGGCTTCGAGCCGGCGCGCGATCCAGGTGGCCCACGGCCGGTGATGGCCCGGAAAAGCGACCACGAAATGCTGGGACTCCTGATCGGGTCCGCCGTCCCCCGCCAGGTGCCGCTGAGCGACCATGCGCGCGTCTCCTCATCCCTCTGTCGTTCTGTGCCGTTCCCTGACGGCGCGTTAGATACGTTACCGAACGTCACCATCACCGGACAGGGAATCGGACAGTGCGTACGGGCTATTCGGGACCTGCCCGAGCGACGTCAGGTGCTGTTTCATCGAAACGACGAAACGCGCCCCCTGCTCGGTGAGTTGGTGGCTGTGCAGCAGGACCGGGAGCGCGTCGGCGACCTGTGCCCGGTACTCCTCACGGCGGGTGCGTGCCGCCCGGCGGGCGGCCGGTGCCGCACCGGGGCGGTCGGCGACGCGCGCCCACAGGTCGGCGAGGGCGAGGTGCGCGTACGTCCCCTGGAGTACACCGTCGAGGGGGCGCGGATCCGCGCGCCAGGCGACCCGGTGGACGGCCGCGCCGTCCGCGTGGTGCAGCGCCACGAGGTCCGCGAGGACGGCGAGTTTGCTGTGGGCCAGTTCATGCACGAGCACCTCGGCGAATCGCCGGGCGGTGTCGGGCAGCGCGGTGTGCACCGCCCACGGCGTCGCCCTGAGAGTTCCGCTGGACGCGCCCTCGGCGCCTTTGTCGACCGGCGCCATGGGGACCACGGACCGTACGAGACCGGTGACTTCGGCGGCGCGCCACGGGTCCGCGGACTCCAGTAAGGAGATGGCGGCGCGCCAGCGGTTGAGCCAGACGGCGCGGTCGGGCCGCCGCCGTACGTCCACGGCGGGGGTGTGTCCGGTGCCGAGGTCGTCGAGCCGCGCGGCGCTGCCGGGCAGCGCCGCGAGGGACGTCCAACCGGCCCCCGCCCCTTTGCCGTCGGCCCGCAGCAGTACGGACCGGGCGGAGCACCCCACGGGGGTGAGCAGCACACCGCGCGGGCCGGAGCGGATCCGTACGCGGGGTGTGCGGGCGTCCTGGACGCCGATGCCGGGCAGGACGAGACGCCCGTCGGCCGTGGGGAGCACCGTGTCGAGCCGGGCTCCGGTGCGCAGTGCCGTGGCGACGGCGATCCCGCCGAGGGGGTGGAGGGCGGCGGCGAGGCCGTCGGGTCCGGGCGCGTTGAGGGCGTCCACGACCCAGCCGCCGACGGCGGGGTAGTCGAGGAGCCTGCGGGCGGCGGCGGGCGCGGGTGACTCGGCCCGCTCCAGGAGGCGCCAGTCCCGGTCGAACGCGGCTCGGGCGTCCGCGGCCACGCCGGCACGCTCGACCCTGGTGAGAAGCGCTTTCAGCAGGACCAGCCGACGGCTGTGCAGGGCGGCCTGCAGCAGGTCGACGTCGGGTGTCCGCTGGCGGGTGGCGGCGAGCCGCACGAGGGCACCGGGCGGGACCGCGAGGGTCCCCGGTGCCGCAGCCATTACCTCCGCTCCGCGCAGAGACTGGCCGAAACCCGACGCCGACCGGGCTGTTTCACTGCCCGTCTTTCCACAGATCGGTCAGCGAGTCGGGACAGCGGAGCACGTCCTCGACGGCCGCCGTCAGCGCTGCGTCGTCCAGATCCTGAAGGGTGCGCAGATCGACCCCGGTGAGATCGGGGAGCACAGGGCTGCCGGGAATCCCACTGACCTGCCCCGCGGATCCGGCCACACGTTGCTCCAGCACTCTTGCTCCTCCCCGATGCCCCCGAGGGCGTGTGGTGAAAGTCCCGCCTTGCGCTCGCACACACCAGACGCCGTGAGCACCGCTCTGCGGGGCGGACGGCGCTGCGTTCACGGCACGCCCGTGGGAGCGCTGCCGTGAGGGTTCTTCTTCCCGAGGCCCACGATTCGGAAACCCGTTCCCCACACAGGGAGTTGGTGTTCCGGCCGTAGGACGTAACTTCGGGGACACACGGCGGGAGCGCATGCCGGGCGCGCGGAAGCATGTGCCGGTCGCGCACGCACACGGCCCGTGAGACCGGGTCGGTTCGCTCACGCCCTCCCCGTTCCCCGCTCCCCGGCCCCTCCCTGCCGCGACGCCTCCACCCGCTCACGGGTCGCCCGTGCCTCGTCCAGGGGGATCGGCGTGCCCTGTTCCGCCAGGCGGCGCCAGTGGGCGTCCGCCGCGCGGAAGTCGGACAGGGCCGCGAAGGGGCGGGCCATCCGCTCGTACAGTTCGCCGCGGCCGTGCAGCGCGCGGGCCTCCGTGAGCGAGGGCGATTCGGTGTTCTCGCGCAGTGCCCGGCCGTAGGCCGACTCCGCCGAGGCGAAGTGCGACTCCGGCTCCGGCAGCTCCAGCCGGGCGCCCGCCAGCTGCAGCCAGGAGCGGGCCCGCGTGTCCGGGTCGGCGGCGCGGCGGGCCGACAGCTCCAGGTTGTGGCAGCCCTCGTACACGTCGGGCAGGAAGCCGCTGTCCGCGCGGTCGCCGCGGTAGCGGTCCAGCAGGGCCGTACCGAGCAGCAGATGGAGGCGCCAGCGCAGCGGTGCGTCGGAGGAGACGTTGGTGAGGGCTTCGCGCAGGATGCCCTCCGCGCGGTCGGGGCGGCGGGTCTCGGTGAGCAGCATCTCGCCCCATTCGGCGAGGAGTTCGCACCGGATGACCTGGCTGTCGCGCGGCGCGCTGCGCTCGGCCTGCCGGTACGCGGTCGCCGCCGCTTCCCAGTCCCGTATCTCGCGGTGGATCCGGGCCCGCTCACGGCAGGTCCGAAGCAGCAGTGGGGCGCTGTCCTCGGCCGCCGACTCGGCCGCGTCGGTGAGGGCCAGCAGTTCCGCCGTGTCGTGCTCGCGTGTCAGCCGCAGCGCGGCCACGAGGTCGAGGAGCGCTCCCGCGCGGCGGTGCGGCGGCGCCTCCAGGTCGTCCAACAGGGCGAGCGCGCCTCGCAGTTCGCCTGCGGCGGCGGTGGCAGTGGCGGTGGCGGTGGCGGAGTCCTCCCCTTCGGGCTCCGTCCTGGCGAGGTCGAGCAGGACCCGGCCCATCCGCAGCCGGCGTGCGGTCTGCGTGGCGAGGTCGCCCCCGTCGGGCATCTCGGCCAGCCCGGCCACCGCCGCGCGCAGCCACCGCACGTCGCCGTCCTGGCGCCACAGCTCGTGCCGGACGTCCGCGCGGGCGACCGCCGTCGCCGCCTCGTGTCCGGTGAGCAGCCCCTCGGCGCGTACCAGCAGCCGGTGCGCCTCCGCCGGATCGCGGCGCGCCTCCGCCGTGTTGGCGCGGGCGAACAGCACCCGCCCCAGCAGATGGCGGGAGCGCCCGTCGCCGTCGGCGGCGAGCGCCGCCTCGGCGAGCGCCTGCGCGTCGAAGAGCATCTGCCGGTCGCGCCGGTCGCGCCACAGGCCGAGCAGCCGCTCCACCTCGTCCAGCCTGCCGGGCACCGGCCGTACGGGCTGGTACCAGCGCACCACCCGCGCGGGGACCTGCGCGAACAGCTCCTCGTCGGCCTGCGGCCCGCCGTCGGGGTCCTCCGGCACCGTCGGCTCACCGGCGTCCAGTCCCTGGAGGCGGGCGACGGCCAGCGCCGGGAAGTTGCGCATGCCCTTGCCGAAGCGCCGGGTGACGTACTCCGACAGGTACTTGAGGACCAGCTCGGCGGCGCCCCGGTCGAGCATCTCCAGCAGCAGTTCGCGTACGCCGGGCGCGAAGTCGTACCGGGGTCCGGGCACACCGGCGGTGTCGGGCAGCCGCTCCAGCAGCCCGCCGAGGAGCACTTCGGCCAGTTGCATGGGGCCGGTGTCGGGGAGCAGCGCCTCCTGTACGAGCTGCATGACCGGCAGATAGAGCGGTACGGCCGCCAGATGCACGGCCAGTTCGAGCGCGCCGGGCGACGCGCCGGAGCGGAAGTCGCGCAGCCGGGCCTGCGGGGTGCGCGCCCCGCCGTACGGGCCCGACGCGGGCTGCGCCGGGTGCCGCGGCAGCACCCAGCCCGCCGCGCCGCGCATCGTACGGGTGCCGGTGCCGCCGAGCAGCCCGGCCCAGCCGCCGAGGACCCGGGCGGTCGGCAGCAGGACGGGCACCGGGAGCGCGCCGGCGGGCGGCTCGGCGCGGCCGTGTCGCTCGTCGGCGACGAACCGCATGCCGCGCCCCACGCCCGGCTCGTGCACGAGCATCCCCGGATCGGCGGGCAGCGCCGTACGGTCCCACAGGCGCGGCGGCAGCGGCTGCACGACGGCGATCTGGGAGACCTCGGCCCAGCGGTGCAGCAGCCGCTGGGCGCCGCCGGACTGCCACAGCGGCCCCACGCAGTCGCTGATGACGAGCGTGAGCCTGCGGCCGGTGACGTCGCGGTGCTGGTCGGCGGGGCGCAGCCGGGTGTGGTGCGAGTCGGGTCCGGTGCCGGCCATCGCCGAACCGTCCGGTCCCTGGTGCAGATAGTGCACCTGCACGTCGCGGAAGGCGCCGAGCCGTTCGCAGGCCTGCCGGAGCCGTTCCAGGGTCAGTTGCCACACGGAAGCGGTCGGGGAGGCGTCCATCAGGAGCTGGATCTCGGCCTCCCGGTGCGCGGCCGGGCGGCGTACGGGGCGCAGGAAGCCGTCGGCGGCGCTGCGCTCGGCGGTCGCCTCCTCGTCCAGTTCCGCGCCGAGGACCGGGGGGACGGGCGGGCGGTAGCCGCGCAGGGGGCGCAGCGCGCGTTGCAGCTCGAGGAGGCCGGAGACGGCGCCGGTGGCGGGGGCCCGTATCGGGAAGGACCTGGTCGGGACGGCGTCGCCGCCCGACGGTGCGTAGAGGGACAGCGGCGCGGTGTGTTCGGCGCTGCGGGGCGGCGGCTCGGGCCGGGGTTCCGGTTCGTCGCCGGCCGGCCGGGCGGCCTCGTCGGGCCCGGTGTGCCGGGCGGGCGGAGGTTCATGATGCTCCGGACGATCCCCTGTGCGCGGCTGCGGAGCCGTCAGACGCGCCAGCCAGACGGCCTCGGCCAGCTCTCTGGCCGACACGTCGCGGCCCGCCGCGCGCAGCCGGCCGACCAGCTCGGCCAGCCCGTCCGGCCCGGTGGGCGCTCCTGCGGACGGCCCGGCGGGGTGCGGGCCGGACGGCGGATCGGCGGCGTCGCCGGGGGGCGGGCCGGGGGTGGTCACGCCATCACCTCGGACGGTCGAGAGGGCGGAGCAGCATCTCGGCGAGCCTGTTGCGGGTGACCGGCTCGGCGTTGGCCGCCCGCTGCGTCACGTAGAGCGCGTTGAGCAGCTGGTCGGTGGCCACGACCTCGCCGGGCTCGCGTTGCAGGAACCGCTCGATCAGCTCGGCGCCCTCCTCCAGGGCCTCCTCGCCCAGATGCGCCGCGACCATCGCGGCGAGCTGTTTCTCGCCGGGCGGTTTGAGGTCGAGCTGGATGCAGCGGCGCAACAGGGCGGCGGGGAAGTCCCGTTCGCCGTTGGAGGTGAGGATGATGAACGGGAAGGCGGTGCACCGTACCCGGCCGCCCGTCACGGTCACCGGTGTCCCGTCGTCGGTGAGGACGTCGGTCGCCGGCTCGCGCTCGACGCGCCGCTCCAGCTCACGGATCGTGAACTCGCCCTCCTCCAGGACGTTCAGGAGGTCGTTCGGCAGGTCGATGTCGCTCTTGTCGAACTCGTCGATGAGCAGCACGCGGGGCAGTCCGTCGGCCGACGGCAGCAGTGCCGTACCGAGCGGGCCGAGCCGGATGTACGACCCGATGGGCGGCTGCCGTACCGCGTCGCCGGACACCGCCCGGTCGAGCTGCACGTCCTGGAGGCGGCCGATCGCGTCGTAGTGATAGAGGCCGTCCTGAAGGGTGGTACGGCTGACGATGGGCCAGCGCAGCACGCGGCCGAGGCGCAGTTCGTGGGCGACGGCGTGCGCGAGGGTCGACTTGCCGGTGCCGGGATTGCCGGTGACCAGCAGCGGACGGCGCAGCTGGAGCGCGGCGTTGACGGCCTCGACCTCGTCGGGGCGCGGGTGGAAGGACTCCACGAGGCGGCGTTTGACGCCCAGCCGGCGGGCGTTGTCCACCTCTTCGGAGTCCGGCGCGCCCGGTGAACCGGCCGGCGTACCGACCATGCCGTCGGGATCGTCGGGGCCGTCGAGGCTGTCGGGGCCTGTCGCGCCGTCGGGGCTTCGCGCGGTGAACTCCCGCCAGGGGGGCGGATCGGGTAAGTGCCGCGCACCGTCGTGCGGCAGCCCCGCTCCCCGGTAGATGCGCCAGTCGCTCACAGTAGGCTCCTCATCGATGTCAGCCCGGCGTGCGCCCGGCATCGTGGACGTCCGTACCCCGCCTGGTCGTCCTTACCCCGTCCGCAGCAGGTCACTTGGGGGCATCTGTCTGTCATGGCTGCGGTGCGTGCAGAGGTTCGTCGAGAAGCGTCGGCCTGTGTGGCGGATCGTAGATGAGGACGATGTGCCGTGCCCAGGCCGTGTCCGGGTCGGATCGGCCGGCCTGGCCGGACTTGTGGGGGTCGGCGCTGAGGTTGCGCAACACCCGTACGCGCTCGCGCAGTTCACTGCCGGTGGGCGCCTCGCGCACCAACTGGGCGGCCTTGCGATGGAACTCGGCGCAGTCGTCGTGCCCGTCCTCTGCCGTACGGCGGCACAGCACGGCGACATGGCCGGCGTGGAAGGCGCGGGTGAGGACGCGCGAGCCGCGCCCGGTGGCCGTACTGGCGCAGTACACCGGCAGGGACGCGCCCGCGACGCCCGCCGTGCTCACCGACAGCCGCGCGTACGCCGCCTCCTCGCCCTCGGGCACCTCCGCCGTGTGCCCCCGGTCCGGCACGTCCAAACAGAGCGGTACGGCTTCCAGCGGCCCGCGGTCGGTGGCGCGTCTGCCGCGGTTCCACTCCGGGGTCACGCCGTCGCGCCTGCGCAACTGGTCGCGCAGGGCGACCACTCGGCGCAGTCCGATCGGGAGGGTGTGCACGCTGGGCGGTTCGTCGGCGCGCGGCAGCCGGGCGCGCCATTCGTCGACGGGCTCGTCGAACAGCGCGCGTGGCAGCAGGAAGTCGACGGCCGCGACATACTGCCCGGCGTCGGCGCGGGCCAGTGCCTCGCTCAGCCCCTGGCGTACGGCGGCCTCAAGTCCGCCCCGCGGGACGCCCTCCTCGTCGTACCGGACGGTGGTCGTGCCGCCGTCGGAGTCCAGCAGCTGCACGCGCCAGGGGTGGGTGCCGTAGACCTCGGGCTCGATGACAACGAGCACGTCGTCGTGGGCCGCTTCGCCGGATCCGGCGCGCCGGCCGCCGGCGGTGGCAGTGGCGGCGTCGGCCGGGCGGTCGTCACCGGCGAGGAGGGCCAGGCTCTCCTCGCGGATCACCTCGGTCTCCAGGGCGTTGGCCGCTGTCTCGACCCAGTCGCGGAGTTTCTTGGCGCCGGGGGTGTCGCGGGGCGTGCGGAGGGCGCCGTACACCATCGCGGCGTACAGGACGACGGCTTCCTGTTCGAGATCCCGTCCCGCCAGCGTCGCTTCGGTGTGCTCGCGCGGGTCGTAGAGCAGGCCGGAGCCCTCGCGCCAGGTGCGCGGGTCGTTGGACTCGATGCGCTGCGGGCTGCGCAGCAGGCGGCGGCTGGTGTTGTTGACCAGATGCAGCACCTGGCCGGGGCCCGAGGGCGGTTCGATGTCGGAGAACAGCCCGTACAGCTGGGTGCGTGACTGCGGTGTGAAGCTGTGCGGCTGGCCCTGCGCCAGCGCGAGGCGGGTGTGCAGCCGGGGCCAGCAGTCGCCGGAGCCCTCGAAGCGCCGCAGGTGGTGCCGGTCGTGGGCGCCGATGACCTCGGCCCAGAGGGATTCGGCGCCCTGGTCGCAGAGCGTGCGCAGCGCGGTGACGGACTCGGCGCGGCCGATGGTGACGTCGCCCTGCTTCTTGCCCTTGATGACGCCGATGACCGATCCGCGCCGGGTGTCGATGACGGGGCCGCCCGAACAGCCGTGCAGCACAAGGCCGCTCTGGAGCCACATCGGGTTCCTGCGGCGCCCTCCGGTGGCCATCGCCGTCGCGGAGACGAACTCCTCGGCGCCGTGCGCCCCCGACGTCTGCGTCCAGCCGTACAGCTCGACCTCGGCGGGGGTGGCCGCCGAACGGTCGCTGAGCCAGAGGCAGTCGGGGAAGTCGGCGCCCGGCACACGGACGAGCGCGAGGTCGTGACCGGCCAGGACATGGGCGATCTCGCCGTCGAACCGCTCGTCGTCATAGGTGGTGACCGTGACTGGGCCCCCTGGCTCCCGCTCCATCGCACCCACCCTCTTGTCCACGACATGTGCGCAGGTCACGACCCATTCGGGGGCGACGAAGAAGCCACTGCCCCAGAATCCGGCACTGTCAGCGTCATACCCGTCGGCGGCGGGGCCGATGCGGACGACTCCCCGGCTCACGGGGTCTTCGAGGGAGCTCATGCGTCAACACACGGGGAGTACGAGGGCGTTGGAACGGCGCGCACCGCAACCGCGCCCGTTCGCACGGCGCAGGCCGTGACGGCGCGCCTCCTCCCGCCGAGCGATCCGCCAACGATCCGAGCGTCTTTCATCCGCACCCCGTTCCCCCGAAGTTGAGGCAAGTGGGACGAGGCTAACCGGATGATCCCGAAGTGGGGAGTGGTTCCGGTCCCGGTGGGTCCGTCGGCGCGTCCCTGCCCGGCTGCCAGGTGAGAGTGACGGAGATGGACGCCTTGGCCTCCCCACCGGCCAGGACGGCGGCCACCGCGGCGCCCGGTTTCATCGCCAGCTCGATCCCGAACGTGGCACTGACCTCGCTCGGCCCCGCCGCCCGCGCGGCGTCCATCACGGTCGCGCCGACGGCGGCGATCACCTCGTTGACGCGGGTGACGCCCGAGCGGAGCCGGTCGACGGCTCCGACGTCGTCGAACTCCGACTCGTCCGGCCGCAGCACGCCGACCCTGGCGAGAATGACCTGCCCACCGGGCAGGACCACCTCCTGTACGTCATGCTCCATCGCCACCGCTCCCCCTCGCTCCAGATCGATCCGGTGTGCGATACCTCCCCTCCCCACCAGGTAGTTACGCTGTTCGCATGTATTTCACTGATCGCGGGATCGAGGAGCTGGAGAAGCGGCGGGGCGAGGAGGAGGTCACCTTCGAGTGGCTGGCCGAGCAGCTGCGTACGTTCGTCGATCTCAACCCGGACTTCGAGGTTCCGGTGGAACGCCTGGCCACCTGGCTCGCGCGTCTCGATGACGATGACGACGCCGCTGACGAGTAACCATCGCGATAGGTCTTGACTTCCCCCACCCGCGATATATCGTGTTGAACAAGAGACGCGATATGTTGCGTCGTGGCCGGCCGCAGGGAGTCAGCACCATGGCAGAGTCGACGTGGGAAGTCAGCGAGCCGAAGAGGCTCACTTTCGACGACCCGGTGACGGCGCTCAGTGTGCGCATCGTGAACGGCACCGTCAACGTCGTCGGCATCGACGAGACCGTGCTGGCCGATCAGGGCGGCGCGCGCCTGGAGATCTCCGAGATCCACGGCCCGCCCCTGATCGTGACGCGCGAGGGCACCACCCTCACCATCGCCTACCAGGACCTGCCCTGGCACAACTTCCTCAAGTGGCTCGACAGCAAGGGCCGCCGGCGCCGCGCCGTCGTCTCCCTCACGGTCCCGGCGGGGGCGAGCGTCGAGGTCGGCGTCGTCGGGGCGGGTGCCGTGATCTCGGGGATCAAGGGGCGTACGGACGTACGCGGCGTGAACGGTGACACCACCCTCGTCGGCCTGGCCGGCCGGGTCAGCGCGGAGACCGTCGCCGGGAACGTGGAGGCCCAGGCCGTCACCGGCGACCTGCGCTTCAACTCCGTCTCCGGCGATCTGACCGTCGTCGACTGCGGGGGGTCCTCCGTACGGGCGGACACCGTCAGCGGCGACATGGCCATCGACCTCGAACCCGCCGGCGGACCCACCGACATCAAGGTCAACACGGTCTCGGGCGAGGTGGCCATCCGGCTGCCGCACCCGGCGGACGCGAAGGTCGACGCGAACACGGCGAGCGGGTCGGTCTCCAACGCGTTCGACGATCTGCGGGTCGGCGGACAGTGGGGCGCGAAGAAGATCACCGGCACGCTCGGGGCGGGTACGGGGCAGCTCAAGGCGATGACGGTGTCCGGCTCGATCGCCCTGCTCCGCAGGCCACCGGCGGAAGAACCGTACGAAGCGGCCCAGCCGACACCCGCGGACGCGGCGCCCGCCGACAACAAGGAGTTCTGACATGCCCCCGGTCTTCGCCCACGGCCGCCTCCGCCTCTACCTGCTCAAGCTGCTCGACGAGGCACCACGCCACGGCTACGAGGTGATCCGGCTGCTGGAGGAGCGCTTCCAGGGCCTGTACGCGCCCTCCGCCGGCACGGTCTACCCGCGGCTGTCCAAGCTGGAGGCCGAGGGCCTGGTCACGCACGCCACCGAGGGGGGCCGCAAGGTCTACTCGATCACCGAGGCGGGCCGCGAGGAGTTGGCGGGCCGTACCGGTGAACTGGCCGACCTGGAACTGGAGATCCGCGAGTCCGTCTCCGAACTCGCCGCGGAGATCCGCGACGACGTACGGGGCGCGGCGGGCCGGCTGCGCGACGAGATGCGCGCGGCGGCGGCATCCGCGGGGGCCGGCACCCGGGCCGGCACCTCGGCCGGCGAGGGCCCGGACCGGGACTTCGGCCCCGTGGACGGGGAGTCCTGGCGCGCGGCGGAGGAGGAGCTGCGCCGCGCGAAGCAGGAGTGGAAGGAGCAGGCCCGCCGGGCGAGGGACGAGTCGCGCCGGGCGCGTGAGGACGCACAGCAGGCGCGCCGTGCGGCCAAGGAGGCGCAGGAGACGGCGCGCGAGGAGATGCTGCGTATCGCCAAGCAGGTCCAGGACCAGGTCCAGGGCCACTTCTCGCGCGGCGACTGGCCGACGGGGGTACGGGAGGGCCTGTCCGAACTGTCCACGCAGCTCGGCGGGTTGGCGAAGGGCTCGGCGTGGCCGCCGTACGTCAAACCGGACGCGGCGGACACGGACCCCACGTGGGCGGACGACACCCCCACGACGGGCGACCCGTCCCGTGACCTGGACCGCCTGCTGGACCGCTTCCGCGACGAAGTCCGCGACGCGGCGCGGGACCACGGCGTGACGGAGGCCCAGCTGTCGGAGGCCCGCCGCCACTTGTCGACGGCGGCGGCCCACATCGGGGCGCTGCTGCGGCGACCTCCGGCGTAGGGGGTACGGGTGCGCCTGCGGCGCGCCGGGTGGTTGCGGTGGTGTCCGAGTGCCGCTCCGGGGTCCTGGCCGGACGGCATGATTTACGGCGCGTGCACGGCTCGTTGGCCCCGAGGGAACCGGCATTCCCACGCGCCACACATCAGCCTGAGTGTCCGACCACGACCCCTGCGCGTCTCCCTTCAGCCGCAGGCCGTGCAAGACTCCGTGCGTGCCCAACTGGATAACCTCGCGCCGTCTGGGCGCCACCGCCGTCCTGTACGCCGTCTTCGTCGGCGGCTGGTATCTCGGACAGCCGCTCCCCTCCGTCGGCTGTGACACCCCTGAGCCGGCGTACGTGGCCGAGGGCCCGAACACGATCCCCGAGCCTGGCCAGTTCACCAAAGGGCTCCAGCAGACCGTTCGGACGTTCGCCACCGCCGAAGTTGTCGACACCGCCACGTTCGTGAGTTGCGACGGGACTCCCAAGCCCCGCCTGGTGGCGTGGGTGACGGGAGACTGGCGCTGACGGATCCCGCACCCCGCCCCCGGCCAACGAAACAGCAACCCGGCTACTCGCGCGAAGCGCCGGCGCCCTCCCCGAACAGCACCCGCTCCACCGCCCCGTACGTCCCTCCGTGATCCGCCAGCACGTCCGACACCACCCCCGGCCGCGCCGTCAGGGCCAGCAGGATGTGGGCGTCGCTGATCTCCTTGTCGCCGCGGCCCAGCGCGACCCGCAGCGACTGCTCGAGCGTCTTCTTCGCCTCGGGCGTGAACTTCTTGTGGGACGTCCGCCGCCGCTTCACCGCCCCGCCCACCCCCATCGCGCCCGCACCGTGCGTCTCCTCGACCTTCGAGACGATCTGTGCGACATCGATCCCGATCTCGGCGAGCGCCGCCGTGTCGGCGTGCGACATGCCGCCCCGCCGGCGCGCGTCCGCCAGCCCCGCCTCCACCGAGGCACGCCGGTCCAGGATGCCGAGTGAGGTGAGGGCGAACGCCGACCGTGTCCCCTCCGAGTCGAGCAGCGCGAGCAGCATGTGCTCGTCGGTGACCCGTGGCGACGCCGTGCGTTCGGCCTGGACGACGGCGCCCGTCACGACAGCACGCGCGCCCTTCGTAAACCGTTCGAACATCACTGCCTCCCGTACTTCTTGTGTACCGCCTGCCTGCTGACACCGAGCTGGGCCGCGATCTCCTGCCACGACCAGCCCTGGTTCCGGGCGCTGCGCACCTGTACGGCTTCGAGCTGTTCGAGCAGCCGCCGCAGCGCGGCGACCGCTCTCAGCCCGACGCGGGGGTCGCGGTCGCCCGCCCGTTCGGCGAGATCCGTTGCATCGGTCATGACTGTCAATCTACGTTGACACGTAAGCTATGTCAACCAAAATTGACAGTCAGCCGCGCAGGCGCCGCACCCAGCGCCGCAGTACGGACCGGCGGCGGGCAGCGGGACGGGTCCCCGTACGCCCGTACGGTCCCGGTCCGCCGGCCAGGTCACGGCCCTCCGGATCGTCCGGCGACGGCAGTGGGATCTGCCGCTCGGCCTGCGCCTGGATCTCGTAGTGCGCCTCGTGCGCGGTCACCCGGAACGCCTCGTCGTACGAGGCCATCGCGGCGGTGATCCCCGCGCCCGCGGTGCCCCGGCGCCGGACGAGCAGCGCGAGCCACCCGAAGAAACCCATGACCAGCGCCAGGCAGCCGACGACCATCAGCAGCGGCAGCAGTGTGTCCATGACGAAAGCCCCCTCAGCCGGTCAGCACGATCTTGCCGAACAGATCACCCGCGGCCATCCGCTCGAAGCCCTCGCGTGCCCGGTCCAGCGGCAGGACGTCGTCGATCACCGGGCGGATGCCCGTCGTCGTACAGAAGGACAGCAGATCCTCCAGTTCGTCCTTGGTGCCCATCGTCGAGCCGACGATCTTCAGCTCCAGGAAGAAGACACGGGTCAGCTCGGCGTGCGAGGGCCGGTCGCCGCTGGTGGCACCGGAGATCACCAATGTGCCGCCCGGCCGCAGGGACTTGATCGAGTGCGACCAGGTCGCGGCGCCGACCGTCTCCATGACGGCGTCCACGCGGTGCGGCAGCCGCGCGCCGGGCTCGAACGCGTCGGTGGCGCCCAGTTCGACGGCGCGCTTGCGCTTCGCCTCGTCGCGGCTGGTCGCGTAGACCCGCAGCCCCGCGGCCTTGCCGAGGACGATCGCGGCGGTCGCGACACCGCCGCCCGCGCCCTGGACGAGGACCGAGTCCCCGGGCCGTACACCGGCGTTGGTGAACAGCATCCGGTACGCGGTCAGCCAGGCGGTCGGCAGGCAGGTGGCCTGCTCGAAGGTGAGCCCGGCGGGCTTGGGGAGCAGGTTCCAGGTGGGGACGGAGACCTGCTCGGCGAAGGTGCCCTGGTAGACCTCGGTGAGGAGCGAGCGGGGTTCGCGGGGACCGACACCGTGGCCGGTCTGGCCGATGACGGAGTGGATGACGACCTCGTTGCCGTCCTGGTCGATCCCGGCGGCGTCGCAGCCGAGGATCATCGGCAGCTGCTCCTCCTTGAAGCCGACCCCGCGCAGGGTCCAGAGGTCGTGGTGGTTGAGTGAGGCGGCCTTGACGGTCACGGTGGACCAGCCGGGGCGTGGCTCGGGAGCCGGGCGTTCACCCAACTCCAGGCCGTTGAGGGGCTGGTCACGGTCGATGCGGGCTGCGTAGGCGGCGAACATGACCTTGACCCTAGAGCGGAGGCGGGACGCACGGAACCTCACGGGGGTGTGAGGCGAGTCCCGCCCCCGCTCGGTCTCAGTCCCTGCGGTACTGCGCGGGTGACGACTTCGTCGCCGGGTCCTCGTACGCGCCCACCCTGCCCCGGTCCACATGGAAGGTGGTCAGGGTGGAGACGGGCGAGGCCGGGTCGCGGCGGTCCTCGATGACCCGCATATGGGTGCTGAACCGTTCCGGCGTGACCTCGTACACGTCGTAGCCGTAACGATTCCCCTCGAAGTACTGGAGGTGGGGATTGGCCGCGCCCATCAGCGGGCCGTTGGTGGCGTTCCACCGCGCGTCGTACGCGCTGGAGCTGACCGAGTGCGCGGTGAACTCCGTTCCGACGACCGGCGATTCGGTGTCGTCGTAGTCCGGCCGGATGTCGTCGACGAACGCGGAGTGCCAGTCGCCGGTGAGGACGACGAGGTCTTCGAGGCCGCTGGTACGCACATGCTCCAGCACCTCCTTGCGCTCGCCGAGGAAGCCGTCCCACTGGTCGGTGAACATGTAGCCGCCACCGGGGCGGCCACGCAGCTGGCTGAGCATGATCGAGTTGGCCCAGATGTGCCAGCTGTCCGGCGCGCGGTCGACCGTCTTCTTCAGCCAGGCCTTCTGGTCGGCGCCCAGGATGGTGCCGTCGGGGAGGTTCTGCGCGGAGCGGTACTGGCGCAGGTCGAGCACGGCCAGCTCCAGCAGGTCGCCCCAGCGGCGCACCCGGTGGATGTCGATGTCCGGCAGAACGGAGTCGCCGGCGCCGCGGTGCGGCAGATGCTCGTACCACGCCTGGTACGCGGCGGCCCGGCGCCGCACGAACGGGGCGCCGCCGCCCGTACCGCTGTAGTCGTTCACCACCTCGTGGTCGTCCCAGGTCAGGAACCACGGGTGCGCGGCGTGCGCGGCACGCAGCGACGGGTCGCCCTTGTAGAGGGCGTGGCGCATCCGGTAGTCGTGCAGCGTGTGGATCGACGGGCCGTTGTGGTCCCGGATGTCGCTGCCCTCAGGGCCGTGCTCGTAGATGTAGTCGCCGAGGTGGATGACGAAGTCCAGGTCCTCACGGGCGATCCCGGCGAGCGCGGCGTAGTGGCCCTGCGGGTAGTTCTGGCAGTTGGCCGTGGCGAAGCGCGCGCTGCGGACGGGGCCCGCGGGTGCCGTACGGGTCCGGCCCAGGCGGCTGGTCCTGCCGAGCGCGGTGAAGGCGTACCAGTACGTACGGCCGGGGCGCAGCCCGCCCACCGGCACATGGACGCTGTGCGCGAGGGTCGCGGACGCGGGGACGGTGCCGCGGGCGACGACACGGCGCAGGGCGCGGTCCTCGGCGACGACCCAGCGGACGTCGACGACCTCGGCGAGCGGCTGCTCGCCCGGCTCGGCGAACGGCTCGGGCGCGAGGCGCGTCCAGAGCACGACACTGGTGGGCTGCGGGTCGCCGGACCCGACGCCGAGGGTGAACGGCGCCTCGTCGTATGTCGAACCGAGCGCCTCGGCGGCCTCGCGGGCCTGCGCGGGCGAGAGTCCGGCGGTCAGGGGCCAGACCACGTTGAGCGCGCCCGCGGCACCGGCCGCCTTGAGCAGATCACGTCTGTTGAGGGTCACGACTGCCTTCCCGATGCCGTGAGGCTGAGTGATATCGCGTCGGCGTAGCCGTCGTTGGACGTGCCGCCGCCGGTGCGCGTGAACGAGAGCTGTACGTGGGCGGTGCGGGCCCCCGGCGGTACGGCGGCCTCCGCGCGGCGCTCCAACAGGGCGGTGGCGCCGCCCCGTTCGGCGGCGGTGACCGGTCCCAGGACCGAGAGCGCGAGGGGCGTCCCGGCCCGGTCCCGGAACTCGACGGACAGCCTGACCCCGTCCTCCTGGCCGGCGTACCCGCCGAGCCAGCCGCGCAGCGCGTACCGGACACGCCCGGCGTCCACGGGCCCGTGACCGGTGGGGCCGGAGGCGGGAAGGGCCACCTCCTGGACCAGAGTGGTGACGGGGCTGTTCCCCCCGGAGAAGAACCGCGCCCCGGCCGCGGCGCCCGGTCCGGGATCGCCGGGCGTCGGATAGCCCTCGCCGACGTCGTACCCGACGAGCGCGGGCGCCCCCTGCCGTACACCCCACCCGACAACCCGCTCCACGGGCTCGGGGGTGCCTCCGGACCCCTGCTCGGCGTCACCGTTGACAAGCAGATTCACAAGCGCCTCCTGGGTGGGATGTGTAGCGCGAGGATCCCACCAGGTGCGGGTGAATGGGCGGGGACGGTTGGGTTGCGGCTCCCCCCCGTCACTCGTCGAGCGGCTGCCTCGCGAGGAGTTGGACCGCTCGGAAGTTCGGCAGGAACAGCCCCTCGGCACCGGGAAGTACACAGCCGCCTCTGGGGTCCTCCGGCTCGCCCAGCCAGAGTTGAACGGCCTCCCACGCGGTGAATCCGGCGTCCCGCGCCTCCTTCAGCCGCTTCCTCCACGGCCCGCCGGCGTCGAAGCCGACGGCGCCCATGCCTCTCCGGGGCCAGAAGTCGGCGGCGTCCTCCGTGTCGGAGGCCCAGAGGTAGCCGATGACCTGCCCCCCGAGAGACACCGGATAACAGTGGACTGCCGTCTCCGTACGACTCCGGTACTCGGTCTGCTCAAGAGTGAAAGGACTGAGGTCACCGAACTCCGTGGGCCGCCCCATCAGATACTGCTCTTCACTCATGTACGACACCTGCCCCTCGGCGAACTGACTCCCCACCAACCGGAGTTGGGCGACGACCCTTCGCCAAGGGTGTCACGCCACGGGCTTGCCCGCGCTGCGGAAGGGGGCCGCGCGGGGGTCGTGGCCGGACACTCAGGCTGATTTGTGGCGCGTGAACAAGCCGGGTCAGGGGGTCCAACGAGCCCTGCACGCACCGTAAATCATGCCGTCCGGCCATGACCCCGGAGCGGCACCCGGCAACCACCGCAACCCAACCAGCGCGCCGCAGGCGCGAACCGCCCCGGCCCGCAGGGCCGCCTCCCGCCGAGGCAAGGCGACCCCACAGACCCGCAGACCCGCAGACCCACAGACCACCGGCCCGCAGACAACTCAGCGCCGCGCAACCCCCTCCGCCCGCGCCGCCGCCGCCACCGCCGCCGTCACCGCCGGAGCCACCCGCTCGTCGAACGGCGACGGGATCACATAGTCCGCCGACAACTCGTCACCGACCACGTCAGCCAACGCGTTCGCCGCCGCGATCTTCATGCCCTCCGTGATGCGCGACGCCCGCACCTGAAGCGCACCCGCGAAGATCCCCGGAAAGGCCAGCACGTTGTTGATCTGGTTCGGGTAGTCGCTGCGCCCCGTCGCCACGACCGCGGCGTACTGGTGCGCGATGTCCGGGTGGACCTCCGGGTTCGGGTTGGCCATGGCGAAGACGAACGCCTCCGGGGCCATCGACGCGATCGCCGGCTCCGGGACCGTACCGCCGGAGACGCCGATGAAGACGTCCGCGCCGGCGAGCGCGGCCTCCAGGGAGCCGGAGAGGCCCGCGCGGTTCGTGATCTCGGCCAGCTCGCGCTTGACGTCCGTCAGGTCGTCGCGGTCCGGGCTGACGAGGCCCTTGCGGTCCGCGACCGACACGTCGCCGATCCCCGCCGCCAGCAGGAACTTCGCGATGGCGACCCCAGCCGCGCCCGCCCCGGAGATCACGGCGCGCAGATCGCCCAGCGTGCGCCCGGTGAGCTTCGCCGCGTTGCGCAGGGCGGCGAGCGTCACGACGGCGGTGCCGTGCTGGTCGTCGTGGAAGACGGGGATGTCGAGGCTCTCCTGGAGCCTGCGCTCGATCTCGAAGCAGCGGGGCGCCGAGATGTCCTCCAGGTTGACCCCGCCGAAGGACGGCGCGAGCCGCACGACCGTGTCGATGATCTCGTCGGTGTCGGTCGTGGCCAGCGCCAGCGGCACCGCGTCGACTCCGCCGAACTGCTTGAAGAGGATCGCCTTGCCCTCCATCACGGGGAGCGACGCCTCCGGGCCGATGTCGCCGAGGCCGAGGACGGCGGTCCCGTCCGTCACGACGGCGACGACCTGCGACTTCCAGGTGTAGTCGTGGACCAGTGCCGGGTTCTCGGCGATCGCCGTGCACACCTTGGCGACACCGGGCGTGTAGGCGAGGGACAAGTCGTCCTTGTCCCGGACGGGCACGGTGGCCTGGATGGCCATCTTCCCGCCGCGGTGGAGCGCGAAGGCCGGATCGAAGGGCTCGTCCGTCGCGCTTTCGCTGTCGCTCTCGCTGCGAGGATTCACGATCTCCGCTGCCATGTTTTTGACCCCTTAAGTCTCTTCATCAGTTGAGGGTGTCCACTCCTGGGTTACGGAGGGGTGGGCGGGCACCGCGTACGTGACCTGTTATCGGCGGTTGGAGCGCCGAACAGGAGGAGGAACCTACGCGCGGGCGCGCCGCACACGCGCCCTGAGCCCCGGATGAGGGGTGTAGCTGTCCTTCATACCGGACGGGCCACGTCGGCGGGTCGTCCATGCAACCTTCTACAAGCGGTGACATGACTCATAGCGGAGTTACGGGACACTTCCGCGGCACGACACGAAACCACTCGCATCGGTGGGACGGACCGGAGATTGTCCGGCCGGATGAAGGATCACCAGCAGATGGTCCGGTGTTGGTGTGCCGGTCCGCTGGGACACGGGGGTCACCCGTTATCCGATTTTGACATGACGAGCCCCCTGAACGGACCAGTCCGAATGGCAAGATGCCCTAATCAATCACACACGGTCGCGACACTCGATGGCGCGTGCCCACCGCGTGGTAACTCCCTCGTCCGCCGGAGGATCCTCATCATGACCGCCAGCTTCACCAGTCGTACCACCGCCGGGAAGTCCCGGATCGCCGCGGTCGGCGCGATCGCGGTCGCCGGCTCTCTGCTGCTGACCGCCTGCGGCGACCAGACCGACAGCGGGAAGAAGGACTCCCCCGCGACCACGAAGAGTGCGCCGCTGGCCGACAAGCTGCCGAAGGCGATCGCGGACAAGGGCGTCATCAAGGTGGGCTCCGACATCGCGTACCCGCCGGTCGAGTTCAAGGACGACGCCGGCAAGACGGTCGGTATCGACCCGGACATCGCCGACGCGCTCGGCAAGCAGCTCGGCGTGACGTTCGAGTTCGAGAACGGCACCTTCGACACGCTGCTGACCGGTCTGCGCTCCAAGCGCTACGACATAGCCATGTCGGCCATGACCGACACCAAGGCCCGCCAGGACGGCGTGGACTCCGAGACCGGCAAGAAGGTCGGCGAGGGCGTCGACTTCGTCGACTACTTCACCGCCGGCGTCTCGATCTACACCAAGAAGGGTGACGACAAGGGCATCGCGAGCTGGTCCGACCTGTGCGGGAAGAAGATGGTCGTCCAGCGCGGCACCGTCTCGCACGACCTGGCCAAGGCCGAGTCGAAGAAGTGCACGGACGGCGGCGGGAAGGCCATCGGCATCCAGGCGTTCGACAACGACCAGCTCGCCCAGACGCGGCTGCGCGCCGGTGGCGCCGACGCCGGTTCGTCGGACTTCCCGGTCGCGGCGTACGCGGTGAAGACCTCGGGCGGCGGCAACGACTTCCAGCTCGTCGGCGAGCAGATCGAGGCTGCCCCGTACGGCATCGCGGTCGCCAAGGGCAACGACGAGCTGAGCGCGGCGCTGAAGGCCGCGCTCGACGCGATCATCGAGAACGGCGAGTACGACAAGATCATCGCGAAGTGGGGCGTCGACGCCGGCGCGGTCAAGGAAGCCACGATCAACGCCGGCACCTGATCCGCGTCCGCTCCGAAAGGCAGCATCCGTGTCTGTTGACATATCGAAGTCGGACGGCCCCTCCGACGCACCACCACCGGGGTTCGCGGGGTCCGCCGGACCGGAGGCCATCAAGGCCATTCCGGTCCGGCACTACGGGCGGTACGTGAGCGCGGTCGTCGCGCTCGCGCTGCTCGCGACGATCATCTACGCGTTCTCCCAGGGAAAGATCAACTGGGGCGCCGTACCGGACTACTTCTTCGACGACCGCATCCTCAAGGGTGTCGGCCAGACGATGCTGCTGACGGTCCTGTCGATGGCCATCGGCGTGGTCGGCGGCATCGTCCTGGCGGTGATGCGGCTGTCGAAGAACCCGGTGATGTCGTCCATCGCCTGGTCCTACATCTGGTTCTTCCGCGGTACGCCGGTCCTCGTCCAGCTGATGGTCTGGTTCAACCTGGGTCTGGTCTTCGAGTACATCAACCTCGGGCCGATCTACAAGGACTACTGGGCCAGCTTCATGACGCCGTTCCTGACGGCGCTGCTCGGCCTCGGCCTCAACGAGGCCGCGTACATGGCGGAGATCTGCCGCGCCGGTCTGCTCTCGGTGGACGAGGGCCAGACGGAGGCGTCGCACGCGCTGGGCATGAGCCACGCCAAGACGCTGCGCCGCATCGTGATCCCGCAGGCGATGCGGGTGATCGTGCCGCCGACCGGCAACGAAGTCATCAACATGCTGAAGACGACGTCTCTGGTGGCGACCGTGCAGTTCTACGAGTTGCTGAGATACGCGCAGGACATCGGGCAGACGTCCGGCGCCCCGGTCGAGATGCTGTTCCTCGCCGCCGCCTGGTATCTGCTCATGACCTCGGTCCTCAGCGTCGGCCAGTACTACCTGGAGCGGTATTACGCGCGCGGCTCGCTGCGCACCCTGCCGCAGACGCCGTTGCAGAAGATCAAGGCCAATCTGCTGTCCCTCGGCCGCCCGAACGGAGGCACCGCATGACCGCCCCCGCGAAGACGACGAACGGCACGACCGGGACCGCGATGGTGAAGGCCGAGGGCGTGCACAAGTCCTTCGGTGCGGCCCACGTGCTGAAGGGCATCGACCTGGAGGTCGCGCCGCGCGAGGTCTTCTGTCTGATCGGGCCCTCCGGCTCCGGCAAGTCGACCTTCCTGCGCTGCATCAACCATCTGGAGCAGGTCAACGCCGGACGGCTGTACGTCGACGGCGAGTTGGTCGGCTACCGCCAGAAGGGCGACAAGCTGTACGAGCTGCGGGACGCCGAAGTCGCCCTGAAGCGCCGGGACATCGGCATGGTCTTCCAGCGCTTCAACCTCTTCCCGCACATGACGGCCATCGAGAACATCATGGAGGCACCGATGCAGGTGCGCCGTGAGCCGAAGGCGGTCGCCCGCGCACGGGCCGAGAAGCTGCTGGACCGGGTGGGGCTCGCGGACAAGGCCGACGGCTATCCGTCCCAGCTCTCCGGCGGCCAGCAGCAGCGTGTGGCCATCGCCCGCGCGCTGGCGATGGAGCCGAAGCTGATGCTCTTCGACGAGCCGACGTCGGCGCTCGACCCGGAGCTGGTGGGTGACGTCCTGGACGTGATGCGCGGTCTCGCCGAGGACGGCATGACGATGATCGTCGTGACGCACGAGATGGGTTTCGCCCGCGAGGTGGGCGACGCGCTGGTGTTCATGGACGACGGGATGGTCGTGGAGTCGGGCCATCCGCGCGAGGTCCTGACGAATCCGCAGCACGATCGGACGAAGTCGTTCCTGTCGAAGGTGCTGTAGCCACCGCTCGTGAAAGGGGCGTGCCGGACTGCGGAGTCCGGCACGCCCCTCCTCGTTCCCCTACTCACTCACTTCAGGGCCAGCATCAGCGAGTCCGAAGGGGAGGACCACACCGCGCGGGCCTCGCCGAAGCCCGCGTCGGTGAGCGTCTTGGCGTGCCACGCGGCGGAGGGGGTGTCGCCGTCCGCGTGCTCGCCGTAGATCGCGAACCGCTCGGCGGTCGGCCCCGCGAGCACCGGGTCCTTGGCGGCGAGGTCCCACCAGTCGGCCCAGTCGAGGGCGCCCTCGGCCTTGGCGCGGTCCATCTCCCGGTGCCGGTGGGCGCGTTCGGCCTCGTTGATACGGGGGGTGCTGTCGTCCCTCATGTGGTCGGCGTTCATGAAGACGCCGCCGGGCCTGACGAGTCCGGCGAGCTGCCCGTACAGCGTGGCCAGCGGTTCGCTGTGCAGCCAGTGCAGCGCGGTGGCGGTGAGGACGGCGTCGTACGAGTCGTACGGGAGCTTCGCCGTCCACTCGGGGTCCTTGAGATCGGCCCGCACCAGCGTCAGGCGCCTGTCGTCGGCGAAGTAGCCGCCGGCGATGGCGAGCAGCGCGGGGTCGAGGTCGACGCCGGTGCTGGTGGCCGCCGGGAACCGCTGGAACAGCCGGTCGGTGATACTTCCCGTACCGCACGCGAGGTCGAGCACCCGCGGTTCACGGCCCACCAGTGCCTCGACCATGTCGAGCATCACCCGGAACCGCTCCTCGCGGTCGGGCATGTACCACTCCTGCTGGCGGTCCCAGCTGTCCTGCCAGGCCCGCCAGTCGGCCCGCCCCGGCACGGGCGCCCCGCCCGCACCCAGCGCAGTCCCCGTCCCCGTGTCCACCATCGAAACCCTCCGCTCCGTAATACCCTGTACGCAAGACCAGCTATTACACCGACCATAGACCGCTGCCGTAAGGACTACAAGTGGAACTGGCCTCTTACTCGGACTACGCCGTGCGCCTGGTCAACACCGAGGAGCCGGCCCGCGGCACGGACACGCTGACCTCGGTCGAAGCCGTCCGCGCCCTCTTCGGCGAGTCCACCCAGGCCTCACGCCGCGCCACCGACGCGGACGTCACCCGCTTCCGCTCCGTACGCGGCCGGCTCCGCGCGATCTTCACGGCGGCCGACGAGGGCGAGGCGACGCACGCCGTCGACCTGCTCAACTCGCTGCTGCTGGAATTCCCCGTCAGCCCGCAGATCTCGGGCCACGACTTCCTCGACGACGAGGGGCACCCGCGCTGGCACATGCACCTGGCGGAGCACTCGTCGAACGCGACGGCCGGGTTCGCCGCGATCGCCGCGATGGGTCTGGCGTTCCATCTGACCGAGTACGGGGTGGACCGGCTGGGCCTGTGTCAGGCCGCGCCGTGCCGTAACGCCTACCTCGACACCTCCACCAACCGCTCACGCCGCTACTGCTCGGACCGCTGCGCGACCCGCGCAAACGTCGCCGCCTACCGGGCCCGCAAACGCCTGGAGACGGAGCGGTCGGACAGCACGGGCCGCAGCGCGGCGAAGGCCCACGCGAGCGCCCCGGCCACCGACCGCTGATCCTCGGGGCGCGGCCGGTAGCGGGCCCGGACCCGGCCGAGCACCAACTCGCCGGGGACGGCGCCGAACACCCGGCTGTCGCCCTCGGCACCGGGATTGTCCCCGAGCACCCACCAACCGCCGTCGCGCCGCTCGACCAACCGCTTCACGATGAGCAGATCCTGCTGGAGCGGATGTTTCAGTACGGCGATGTCCCCGACTCTCACCGGCGCGTGATAGTGCACCAGCAGCTGATCACCCTGCCTGAGGGTGGGATACATGGACGGCCCCGACACCTCGGCGATCCCCAACAGCGCTCTCAGCTCGCGCCCGTGCTCGGTCATCCGGCACCTCCCGGTCCCACGGTACGTTCATCCGCCCGTCCCATTTCGACCCCGGACTTTTGTCCTAAGCCCTAGGGGGCACTCGCGAAATCTGGCTTCTCACCGAGTAATGTCCCACCTGAGAAGACGATCACGAGGAAGGACAGCTCAATGCTCTCCCGCCTGTTTGCCGCCAAGGTGAAGGTCAGCGCCCACTGCGACCTCCCCTGCGGCGTGTACGACCCCGCCCAGGCCCGCATCGAAGCCGAGTCGGTCAAGGCCGTCCAGGAGAAGATGGCGGGTAACGACGACGCGCACTTCCAGGCCCGCGCCACGGTCATCAAGGAACAGCGCGCCGAGCTCGCCAAGCACCACGTCTCGGTGCTGTGGAGCGACTACTTCAAGCCCCCGCACTTCGAGAAGTACCCGGAGCTGCACCAGTTGGTCAACGACGCCCTGAAGGCGCTGTCGGCCGCGAAGGGCTCGACGGACCCGAAGACGGGCCAGAAGGCGCTGGACTACATCGCCCAGATCGACAAGATCTTCTGGGAGACCAAGAAGGCCTGATCTTCAAAGAGGCTGTCCCCTCCGTGTCTGCACGGGGCAGATCGCCCACCGGTCCGCACCCGGTCCGCGTGGCCGCCGAGAACGGCGTCCACGACGGAGCGGGTGCGGACCTTTTTTCACCCCTTCCGGCCCGCAAGTTCCGTGCATCGCGCGGGAATCGCATGAAGCGCACCGGAATGCCCCGGCCCCGGCGGTGAGTTGAGACACCTCGATGCCACCGGGTCCCGGGGTCTTGGCCACGGCGACCGCCGAATCGAGCCCAGTCCGGCGTGACTACATTCACCAATAGATTGTTGACAATAGACGTCATCTTTTCTAAGTTGTCCCCCATCGGCCGGCCGTGGAGGAGAACCGGATGCGTCTCGCAGGAATGAACGTGTTGGTGACGGGCGCGACGAGTGGGATCGGGGAGGCCGTGGTCGCCACCTTCCACCGCGAGGGCGCCCGACAGGTGCTGACGGGGCGCCGTGAAACGCTGCCCGGAATCGCAGGGGGAGACCTGTATGTGCCGGGCGATCTCAACGACGAGGACTTCGTCCGCGATCTGGCCGACCGGGCCGAGGCGCATGGCGGACCGCTGGATGCCCTGGTGCTCGGGCACGGTCTGCAGCGCGGCGCGAGGCTCATCGACATGGAGCTGGCCGACGCCAGGGAGGTTCTGCACAGCAATCTGCTCAGTGCGTTCCTGGTGATGAAGCACTTCATCCCCCGGCTCACGGCGAACGGTGGATCGATCACCTGCGTCAGCTCTCGTCTGGGCATGGTCGGCAAGCCCGACGAAACCCTGTACTCAGCGGCCAAGGGCGGACTGATCATGCTGGCGCGGGGGGCCGCCGTCGAGCTGGCGGGCCAGAACATCCGGGTGAACGTCGTGGCCCCGGGGCTGACCGCGACGGACAGCATCGAGGCCTCCTTCCAGCGCCGTCCCGACCCGGAAGCCCATCGCCGTATGCGGGAGTCGGCCATCCCGATGCGGCGTCTGGCCACTCCTCAGGAGGTGGCGGACGCCGTGCTCTTCATGGCGTCGAAGGAGTCGGCGTACATCACCGGAGCGGTCCTTCCGGTCGACGGCGGTTACACCGCCTACTGAGCAGCGGAGTCCGATCAGGGGGGCCGACCACCACCACACAGTGAGGGGAACAGCCGGTGCACCATCTCTCCGAGGCGCTCATGGGGCTTCACGGACGTATCGACACCCCGGAGCCGGTCGTCGTACTGGACACCATGCGGAACAACATCGAGCGGATGCAGTCCTTCGCGGGCGCTCGCGGCCTGGCTCTCCGCCCGCACGTCAAGACGCACAAATGCATCGAGATAGGCCGCCTTCAGCGTGACGCGGGTGCCGCCGGCATAACGGCCGGGAACGTCGCGGAAGCGGAGGTGTTCGCCGCTCACGGGTTCGACGACATCTTCCTCGCCTATCCGGTCTGGGCCGCGGGCACCAAAGCGGCCCGCATCCGCCATCTGGCGGAGACCGTCGACCTCAAGGTCGGTGTCGACAACCGGCCGGCGATCGACCGGCTCGCGGTGGCCACGCACGGCTCCACGCGGCGCCTCCAGGTGGTGGTCGAGGTGGACTGCGGCGCCCATCGGTCGGGTATCAGCCCGGACCGCGCCGGTGATCTCGCGCGCTACGCGGCGGCCACGGGCCTCGATCCGGTCGGTGTCTACACCTATCCCGGACACGGCGGCAGCGCCCGTGACGCACGCGCGGCGGCGGCACGGGACCAGCTCGACGCGCTGGTGACGTCCGTGCGGGCTCTGGAGTCCGTGGGCATCGAGTCCTCTGTCGTGAGTGCGGGCTCGACACCCACGGTCCAGTACGTCGACGGCTCTCCGATCACCGAGATCCGTCCGGGTGAGTACGTCTTCTGCGACCTCGACAACCTCGGGCTCGGCGCATGCGGAGAGGAGCAGATCGCCCTCTTCGTCCCGTCGACGGTCGTGAGCGACAACGTTCCGGGGCAGGCGATCGTGGACGTGGGCACCAAGGCGCTGGGACGCGAGGGGTCACCGCGGAAGGGGTACGGGCGCGCACTGGGCGTCGAGGACGGCCGGCTGCTGAGGCTGAACGAGTACCACGGGTTCCTCTCGACCCCGGACACCGCCACCAGACCTCGGGTCGGCGGCGTCCTCGCGATCGCGCCGAACCATGTCTGCCCTGTGGTGAACAACTTCGACGAGTTGGTCGTCACGGACAGCCGCGGCGGCAAGATCGAGCGCTGGGCCGTCGCCGCCAGGGGCGGTCTGAGCTGAAAGCCGTTGCCCTGCCGAGGTTTTCGTCTGTCCGTCGAACACGGCCCAGCCAAAGGACACCAGCAATGACTTCCCAAGCACACGGCGCCACTGCCCTCACGAGGCTGCACTGGCTGGGCTACACGCTGCCGCCGCAGAACCCGGGCAAGGAGAAGTACGCCCCCTGCCAATGGGTCGGCGCCGGCTTTCATGTCTCCGGCCAACTGCCCTACGTCGACGGAAAGCTCCCGGCGCAGGGCATCCTCGGCCGGGACGTCGGCATGGAGCAGGCTGAAGAACTGGCCAGGCTGGCCGCGTTGAACGCACTCGCCGTGGCCGCGTCGGCTGTAGGTGATCTTGAGCGCCTGCGGGTCGTGCAGATGATGGTCTTCGTGGCGAGCACGCCCGAGTTCGGGGAGCAGTGGAAGGTGGCCGACGCCGCGAGTGCCTTGCTCCTCGATGTCCTCGGTGACAACGGACAGCACGCCCGTACGGCGATCGGAGTCGCCGGGCTGCCGAGCAACAGCCCGGTGGAGATCCAGATGGTCTGTACGACGGTCCCCGCTGACGGCTGACGGCGTCTGAGCCGGCCCGGTCGTCGGGCGTCGAGTAGGGGCCGGGCCGGGCCGCCGACACACCGTCACTGGTCCCGGCGGTGCATCGCGAACACCGCGACCGTCGCCGCTCCGCCGTGCCGCCGGTTTCCTCGTCAAGGACATGGCGCTGGACGACATCCTCGCCGCGATCCGGGTCGTCGCGAGCGGGGACGGTCTGATCGCGGCGAAGCTTTCCATCAGCGTCGCCACCGCCAAGACCTGTCTGACCCGCCTGCTGGCCAAGCTCGACGCCCGCGACCGGGTCCAGCTCGTCATCCTGGCGTACGAGACGGGGCTGGTGGCCCCGCCCGGCTGGGCGCTGAGCGGCGCACTCCGGCACGGGACCCGCGGCGCCCCGTTCCGTACGCTGGCCAGGTGCCGCGACCGGGAATATCCGAAACAGAAACTTCCGAGACAGAAACAGCCGCCGTACCCGGTATCACCGTGTGGCGTGCCATGAGGCAGCCCCCGCAGCGTTTCCTCCTGTCGAGCTGGCCCTGGCGCGTATGGGCGCATCTGCTCGGCGGGGCGCTCACCGGCCTCGCCTCCGTGGCCGTTCTCGCGGTCCTGGCCGCCTCCGGGCTGCTGCTTTCCGTCATCGGTGTGGACCTCGTGCTGCTGCTGGCCGCCACGTTCGGCGTCCCGGTCGCCGCCCTCGAACGGCGCCGGATGCGGCTGGTGGAGCCGGTGCCGGTGCCGAATCCGCACCGTTCGCTGGTCGGGGCCGGCCGCCGGGGACGGCTGCGCACCCGGCTGCGGGAGCGGGCGACCTGGCGCGAACTGGGTTACGTCGTCGTGTTCGCGCCCGTCCAGGTGTGCGCGGGACTCGCTCTCGCGGTCGGGATGACGTTCGCCCTCGTCCTGACGGCGGCACCGGTCATCGTCTGGAACGCGGCACCCGACAGCGTAATGATCATCCCTGGCCGGCCGGTGGCGAGCCCGCTGCACGCGCTGCCCGCCACCGCCGCCGGACTCCTCGCGCTCGCCCTGTGCGCGTACGCGGCCGGCCTGCTCGCGGGGGCGCAGGTCAAGATGGCGGTGTTCGTGCTGTCGCCCCGCGACGAGGAGCGCCAGGTCGTCGAGCTGACCCGGTCACGCGCCCGGCTGGCCGACGCGTTCGAGGCCGAGCGGCGCCGTATCGAGCGGGATCTGCACGACGGGGCGCAGCAGCAACTGGTCGCGCTCACCATGACGTTGGGGCTGGCCGAGATGGAGCTGCGGGAGAGCGGGTCGCCGACCACGGAGCTGGTCTCGCGCGCCCGCGGCGAGGCACGGCTCGCGCTGACGCAACTGCGCGACCTGGTGCGCGGCATCTACCCGCAGGTGCTGACCGACCACGGCCTGGACGCCGCCGTCGCGGAGATCGCGCTCCGCAGTCCGATCCCGGTCGGTGTCGACATCGATCTGCCGCGCCGGCTGCCTGACGCGGTGGAGACGGTCGCGTACTTCACGGTCACCGAGGCGCTGACGAACGCGGCCAAGCACAGCGGTGCCACCGAACTGAGCGTCGTCGGCAGGCTCAAGCGCGGCAGACTGACGCTCGTGATCACCGACAATGGCAACGGCGGGGCGGTCCCCTCCGCGGGCGCGGGCCTGCAAGGGCTGGCGGACCGTGCGGCGATCCTGAAAGGCAGGCTTGTGGTGTCCAGCCCGGTGGGCGGCCCGACCCGGATCCATATGGAGGTGCCGTGCTCCGCGTAGTGCTGGCGGAAGACTCCGTACTGCTGCGGGCGGGGCTCACGGAGCTGCTGACCCGTGGCGGGCACGAGGTGATCGCCGCCGTCGGTGACGCGGACGCGCTGGCGCGCGCCGTGGACGGCGCCCGCCCCGGCCTCCCCGACCTGGTGGTCACCGATGTCCGTATGCCGCCGGGGCAGCACGACGAGGGGCTGCGGGCCGCGCTGGAGCTACGGGCCCGGCACGCCGGGCTGCCGGTGCTCGTGCTGTCGCAGTACGTCGCGACCGCGTACGCCACCCAACTGTTCGGCGGTGGCAGCGAATCGGAGACCGCCGGGCTCGGCTATCTGCTGAAGGACCGGGTCGGCGAGGTCTCCGAGTTCCTGGACGCGATGCGGCGGGTCGCCGCCGGACAGACGGTCATCGACCCGGAGGTCGTACGGGTGTTGCTCGTCCAGCACGCCCGGAGCCGCCCGCTGCGCCGGCTCACGCCGCGCGAGCGGGAGGTCCTGGGGCTGATGGCGGAAGGTCTCAACAACCAGACGATCGCCCAGCGGTTGACGGTCACCGAGGCGTCGGTGGTCAAGCACGCCGGGAACATCTTCA
Organism: Streptomyces sp. NPDC050433; assembly: GCF_044458565.1. Taxonomy (NCBI): domain Bacteria; kingdom Bacillati; phylum Actinomycetota; class Actinomycetes; order Kitasatosporales; family Streptomycetaceae; genus Streptomyces; species Streptomyces sp. NPDC050433. The sequence continues at coordinate 41,718 of NZ_JBITIB010000039.1, forward strand.
TGAAGCTGGACCTCGACCCCACGGAGGGCAACCGGCGGGTGCTGGCCGTGCTGGCGCATCTGCGCGGCGATACGGTCTGAGTACGCCACGAGCCGGCCGTGCCGCAGAACTCGGCCTGCATCACCGCCCCGACGCCGGCTGACTCCCAGTCCCCGTTGAGGTTGAGGGCGAACGAGTGGGACCCGTCCTCCGTCGTCGCGGCGTACGAGAGCGAGCCGATCCAGCCGCCGCCGTGGCCCCATATCTCGGTTCCGCAGCTGGCCGCAGGCTTTTCGATGCCCAGGCCGTAGTCGGAGTCGAAGACCGTCGTCTTCATCGCCTTCAACTGCCCGGGCCGCAGCAGCTCACCGCGCATCAGCGCGGTGAGCAACCGGTTCGGATCGCCCGCGCTGGAGATCATGTCGCCCTCGGCCCAGGTCTGAGAGGCGTTCTGCTGGGTGATGTCGTAGATCTTGGCGTCGTCGGCGGTCGAGCCGTCCCTCCGACTCCAGTTGGAGCATGACGGTCGCCACGAACGTCTTGGTGATGCCGGCGATCCGGAACCGGTCGTCGGCGCCGCGCGGCGCGCCGGTTCCGAGGTTGCCGACGCCCGCCGCCCCCTTCCAGACGCGGTTCCCGGTGCGGGCCTGGCTCGCGACGCCGGGGATGCCGTCCCGTACGACGTCCTCCAGCGCCCGCCGGGTCTCCTCGTGTCCGGTGCGGCCCGTCGACGCCTGGGCGGTTGGCGCCGTGAGGACGGTGGCGGCGGTCGCCGCCACCGCCAGCCCCACCACACTCGTACGCGCCGCCCTGTGTCGTCGTGTTGTCATGTCAGCTCCTCATCACCGGGGTTGACCGTCCGCGAGGAGAGACCCGGACAGGGAGGTACGGGTTGCCGGCACCGGCGGTTGTCAGGGTGCGCTCAGGGTGTCTCGGGCGTGAGCAGGCGCGTCAGATGCCGCGCCGATGCCTCCCACGACCACTGCTCCGTCACCCAGCGCCGCCCCGCCTCCCCCAGCGCGCCCGCCCGCTCCGGTGCGAGCAGCAGCTCGGTCAGCGTCTCCGCCACCGATGTCACGTCCCGGCCGTCGACCACCCGCCCCGTACGGCCGTCCAGCACGGCGTCCGGCGCTCCCCCGGAGTCGCCGACGACCACTGGGAGGCCGCTCGCCGCCGCCTCCAGGAAGACGATGCCGAGCCCTTCGGCCTCCAGGCCGCCCTTGCGCGTACGGCACGGCATCGCGAAGACGTCGGCCGCCGCGTAGTAACCCGGCGTCTGCGCATGGCTCTTGCCGCCGGCGAAGACGACGGCGCCGTCGGCGTGCCGGCGCGCGAGTGCGCGCAGGCGCCGTTCGTCCGGGCCCTGGCCGACGAGCACCAGCGCCGCTTCCGGTACGGCCCGCCGGATGAGCGGCAGCGCTCGTACGAGGACGTCCTGGCCCTTGCGGGCGACCAGCCGTGAGACACAGAGGATGATCTTCTTCCCTCTGATCCCGTGCCGGTCCCGGACGTCGGGGACGTCGCGGGCGCGACCGGCGGCCCGGTCCGGCCGGAACGCCGCCGGGTCCACGCCCGGTACGAGGCGGCTCATCCGCGCGCCGGGACCCAGGGCGGGGGCGATACGCGAGCGGGTGTACTCACCGAGGTAGGTGACGACGTCCACCTGCCCGCCCACCCTCCGCAGGACCTGCCGCGCGCCGGGCGTACGGGCCCACCAGATCTCATGACCGTGGGTGGTGGCGACCATGCGCCGTATCCCGCCGCGCCGCAACTCCGGTGCCATGTGAGCGAGTGGGGCCGCCGCCCCGAACCAGACCCGGTCGCAGCCGTGGCTCCGCGCGATCTCGCTCGCGGTCCGGCTGACGCGCCGGGTCGGCAGCAGGGTGTGGGCACGGTCCCGGACGACGGGGAAGGGCAGCGTGGCGTCGTACGCGGCGGCGCCGGGCTCGCCCGACGTGTAGACGACGACGCGGTCGGCGGGCATTCGGGTGGTCAGCGCGTGCACGAAGGTCTCGATGCCGCCTTGGCGGGGTGGAAAGTCGTTGGTGATGACGAGAGTTGAAGTCATGACGGTCGCCCTCCGCCGACGCTGCCGACGCCGCCGACCGGCACGCTGCTGGTGTCCGTGCGGATTGGAGTGGGCGGAGCGTCCGGCGGCGCCCCCGGCGTGTCCACCGACCGCGCCCACACCACCAGCAGCACGGGCAGCGCGAGATAGCCGAACCGCCCCGCCGGGGCGAGCAGAGACGCGATCGCGAGCCCGATGGCCAGCCGGTCGGCGGCGGCCGCGGCGTCCGTGGGCGGTCGCACGAGGAGCGAGACACCGACGCCGATCGCACCGCACACGAGCAGCGCCATCGCCGCCGCCCACCCCATCGCGCCCTGCTCGGCGAGCAGTCGGCCGGGCAGCGAGCTGGCCGCAGGTGTCGCCAACTCGCCCCGCCCGGTGGGAAAGGCGAGCACCTGCTGGACCATCGGCCCCGGCGACAGCAGCGCGCTCGGCAGGACGAGCAGGGCCGTACCGGCGACCGCCGTGCCCGCGCACCGCAGCGCCTGCCGCGCACCCCACGCGCAGCCGAGCAGCGCCACGACGACCGGAATCGCGGGCCAGGCCGTCCACTTGAGCGAGCACGCGGCGGCGAGCACCAGGCCGGCCGCCACCGGCCGCCCGCGTACGGCGAAAGCGATGGCCAGCACGCACAGCCCGGCCAGCGGCAGATCGACTCCGCTGACGCACAGGGGCAGTGCCACCACGGGCGAGGCGGTGAGCACGGCCGTCACGGCGGTGAACCGCGCGTCCCCGCCGCCCCGTACGAGACAGGGCTGCCGTACGACGCCCCGGCTCGCCACCAGACACGCCAGGAAGACCGCAGCGCACCACACCCGCGCGTCGCCGAAGTACCGTGCCGCCCACCCGTGTTCACCGAGCAGAGCGCGCGGGATCCCGAGGAGCGCCATCCCCGGCAGATACGGCGTGTACTCCTCGACCCGCCGGGGCGCCTCCAGATACGGCGTTCCCCGCTCGTAGAGCAGCCGGCCGGACCGCTCGATGACATCGACCTCGGACTGCGCCTGGCCGGTGAGGAGCAGGAGCAGCAGCGGCAGTACGACCGCTCCGGTCAGGGCGACCGCGACCGGGATCCTCAGGGCAAGCGGCCGGGGCAGCACCCGCGCGGCGACGGCGGCGGCCGTGTAACCCCCCGCCGCGCAGACGCCCCACACGCGGTGCGTCCCCACACCGGAGAAGAGGGGGAAGGCCGCCGCCCACACGGCGGCGAGCAGCCATCCCGCCGGCCACCACCAGGGGGCCGCCCGACTGCTGTTCTCTCGTTCGACTCGCCAAGTAATCACCTCGACATTGCAGCCGTCGGGCGGCATCGGGGTCAGCACGGTCAAGTCGAGACTTACCGGTCGGGTTTCCCCTACCATTCCGCCTTCTCAGGCACCGCCCCACACCCTCGGCGAGGGCTCAATTCCCCAACATGTCACGGACGTTGGCCCGTACGACGTCCTGGTCGCGCCGCACCGCCTCGTACGCCGCCCGGTGGGTCTCGACGTCGGCCGACTGGGCCCGTGCCTCGCCGGCCCACCACACCCCGACCGTGTTGTGCTCGCGGGCGCATTCGATGTCGGCGACGGCCGTGTCGCGTTCCCGTTGCGTACGGCGGGTGTTGCCGTCGTCGTCCCGGTGCCACGCCTTGTCGCGGAAGGCCTCCTCGCGGCCCTCGTACCGCTTGAAGCCCTTGTCCTCGACGCAGGCCGCCCAGGTGCGCAGGGCCCCGCTCACGTCGGGATCCTTCCGCACCGTCCCGGCCAGTTTCTCGGACCGGCTCGACGCGTAGGTCCACATCCGGGTGGTGTCCTCGACCCCTTCGGTGAGCCGGGCGGCGGCCTGGCCGGAGCAGCCGTGCTCGGGGACCTCGCGGCCGTTGAGGGTGCGACCGGTGGCGCGGTCGACGTTGTGGAACACCCGGTACTCCGCGTCGGTCATCGCGCGGTCCTTCTTCCCGTTACCGTCGTCGGACGGCTTCGGGTCCCAGCCGTAGCCCCAGCGCCGGGCCTCGTCGAGGTCGAGTTCGCCGAACGGGGTCGCCATCGCCACGGCCACCAGCCGGCCCCCGGCGATGTTCATCGCGTCGGGCAGGGCGGGGTCGAGTGGGAAGTCCGCGAAGCCGAAGTCGGCCATGCAGCGCTGTGCGGTGCGTGCCTGGGCCCGCGTCATGCGCTGGGTCTCGCTGTCGCCGAACTCGTAGCGGGCGAGGGGAAGTTCGGGGATGTCTTCCTCCTGCTCGACCTTCGGCACGCGGGTGCCGTCGGTGTACGCGGAGGTGTCGGGCGCTTCGTCGGCGGCGGAACAGCCGGCAAGGGTCACCAGGACCACGGCGGCGGCGAAGGCGGCGGTCCTCACTCCCCCGAATCCGAATCCGAATCCGTCGCCGCGCCGGCCTCGGCCACCGCCGTGATCTCCACCAACTGGCCCGTGTAGCCGAGGCAGGCGACCCCGAGCAGTGTGGAGGTGTGCGGCCCCGTGGTGAGGCCCGACGCGTGGACGACGTCCCAGACCCGGCTCAGGTCCGCCGGGTCCGTGGCGACCACGTACACGTCGGTGGATATCACCCGGCTCAGATCGCTGCCGATGGCGTGCAGCGCCGTCTCCAGGTTGGCGAGTACCTGCTCGGTCTGCGCGGCGAAGTCGCCCGGCCCGACGAGCGTGCCGTCCTTGTCGAGCGGTACGGATCCGGCCATGAACGCCAGGCGCGTGTCGGTCTCGACGACGGCCGCGTGCGCATAGCCGGGCGGCGGGAAGAGGCTGGGGACGGTCGTGCGCCGCACCATGGGGTCACTCCTTGCCAGTTGTGGGTCATCGGGGGGCGACAGCTCTCGCGGTCACACCCGCGTGCCATTGTCGGCGCGACGGGCCGGGACGTCACCGGAGTTTCGCCCGGTCACCCCGCCCCGTACCACCGCCACCGCGATCAGCGCGACGGCGAGGCCGGCGGCCGTCTGCGGCCCGAAGGGCTCACCGAACATGACCGCGCCCCAGACGGCCGTGACCGGCGCCATGAGGAACATCAGAGTGTTCACCCGCAGCACCCCGGACCGGCGCAGGACCAGCCAGTACAGGCCGTATCCACCGAACGTCGCCAGCAGCACCAGCCAGCCGACCGCCAGCCAGAACGACGTCTCGGCGGGCGGCACCGCCGCGCCCGCGACGGCGGCGAGGGCGGTGAAGACGACGGCGCTCGTGCCGCAGTGGATCGTCATCGCCACGGACGGCGCGACCGTCCTGCGGGTGCGGCTCTCCAGGAACGTGGCGGCGACCAGCGACAGCATGCCGAGGAACGGCACGGCGTACGCCCACGGCGCCACACCCTCCACCGCCGCCGCGTCCGCCGACGTCACCACGAGCACTCCCGTCACGCCGAGGCACAGTCCCAGCCACTGGCGCCCGGAGACGTGACTGCGCAGCAGGGGCCCGGCCAGCGCTCCCGCGACGAGCGGCTGTGTCCCGTCGATCAGGGCGGTCGTGCCGCTGGAGACGCCGAGCTGGATCGCGTAGTAGACGGTGAGGAGGTAGCCGCTCTGCGACAGCGCGCCGATCAGGCACTGGCGCAGCAGATCGCGCACGGTCAGCCCGCGCCAGGCCGCGCGGGCGCGGACGACGGCCACCGCCCCGAGGACCAGCGCCAGGGGCAGGAAGCGCCACATCAGGATCGTGACGGCGTCGGCGCTGCCCGCGCCGAGCTTGGCGCCGATGAAGCCCGAACTCCAGCAGACGACGAAGGCGGCGGAGAGAAGGAGGTTCACGGCAGGACACCGCCGGTGGCCGGAGAGACAGGTAGACCGATCTGTTTACTCATCTCCTTCACTATACAGAGCGGTATACTTTTTTCCATGGGCAAGAACAGCACTCCGAAACGGTCGGCACCGCCTCGCCGCCCGCCCCACCGGATCGTCGTGACCCCCGGCGCGCGCCGGGCCCTGGACGCCGCGTCGCGGCTGTTCTACGAACACGGCATCCACGCCGTCGGTGTCGACCGCATCGCCGCCGAGGCCGGGGTCACCAAGAAGACGCTCTACGACCGGTTCGGCTCGAAGGAGCAGATCGTCGTCGAGTATCTGGCCGGCCGCGACGAGCGCTGGCGCGCCTTCCTGGACGAGCGGCTGGCCGCCGCGCCCCCGTCACCCGCCGAACACGTCCTCGCGGTCTTCGACGCCTCGCGCGCCTGGGCGGAGGCGAACGGCGCACGCGGGTGCAGCATGGTCAACGCCCACGCCGAGATCGACGACCCCGAGCATCCGGCGTACGCGGTGATCACCGGTCAGAAGGCGTGGATGCTGGGGCTGTTCGCCTCCCTCGCGCGGGAGATCACGGCGCCGGGCGAGGCGACCGCGTCCCGGACGGCCGACCGCCTCGCCCGCACGCTCATGCTCCTGCACGAGGGCGCGCTCGTCGCCCACGGGCTGGGCGTCTTCCCCGACGCGCTCGGGCTCGCCCGCGATCAGGCACGGGTCGTGCTCGGCGCGTACTCATGACCGGCTGACTCCTCGGCGCGACGCGCGCCCGCAGTCCGCCCCGCCCGCCCCGCCCGCGCCGTACGCCCCGCCCGCCGCCCCGGCAGCGTCCACGCCCGGTCCCCGAGCAGCGCGAGCGACGCCGGCAGCAGTACGCCCCGCACGACCGTCGCGTCGATGAGGATCGCCACCGCCATCCCCGTACCGAGCATCTTGTACTCGATCGCGGACAGCGTCGTGAAGACCGAGAAGACCCCCACCATGATGGCGGCGGCGCTGGTCACGACCCCCGCGCTGGCCGCGATGCCGCCGACGATCGCCTCGCGGGTGCCGTCCGGGCCACCCGGCGAGCCCGACCACCGCTCACGGATCCGGCTGAGGATGAAGATGTGGTAGTCCATGCTCAGCCCGAACAGAATGATGAACATGAACAGCGGCAGCCAACTCACCACGCCGCCATAGGCGTTGAAGTCGAGCAGCGACTCCAGCCGGCCTCCCTGGAAGACCGCGACGAGCACCCCGTACGCCGCCCCGATCGACAGCAGGTTCAGCGCGATCGACACGAGCGGCAGGGCGAGCGAGCGGAAGGCGACGGCCAGCAGGACGAAGGCCAGGACGAGGACGAAGGCGAAGACCATCGGCGTCCGCGCGTTCACCTGCCGCGCGAAGTCGTACGGCATGGCGGTCCGGCCCGCGACGGCGACCTCCACGCCCTCCACCGCCCCCACCGTCGCCGGGACCGCACGCTCCCGCAGGAATTCCAGGGCGCGTGTCGACTCCGGATCCGTACCGGCCCCGGCCAGCGGCACCCGTACCACCAGCGCGTCGCCGGCCGGCACCGTCGTGATCGGCTCGCGCAGCGCCCCCTCGCTCCGCGCGGCCTGCTCGTGCAGCGCGTCGGCCGCCTCCCGTACGCCGGGAGTGTCCGCCGACACCACGACGCGCGCGGCCGTGGCCGCTCCGGGGAACATCTGCTGCATACGGGCGCCCGCGTCGGCCGCCGCGGAGACACCGCGCGGCAGGCTCTGGATCTGTGTGGCGTCCTGGAGGTGCATCCCGAACGCCGGCAGGGCCATGACGGCCAGCAGGAGAGCCGCCGTACCTCCGGTGAGCAGCGGTCGCCGTACGACCCTGCCCGCCACGGCCGTCCAGATCCGCGACCGGCCCGCCGCCGTACGCCGCCGCCCCAGCCACGGGATTCTGCCGAGGTCGACGCGGTCCCCCAGCGCGGCCACGAGCGCGGGCAGCACCGTCACCGAGCCGAGCACCGCCAGACCGACCACCAGGACGGTGCCGAGGGTGAGCCCTTTGAACACGTCGACGCCGGTGAACAGCAGACCGGTCATGCACACCATCACGGTCAGCCCCGACACCACGACGGCATGGCCCGAGGTGCGGGCCGCGATGCGCAGCGCCTCCTGGACCGAGCGCCCGGCGGCGCGTTCCTCACGGACACGGCGCAGATGGAACAGCGAGTAGTCGATGCCCACGGCCATGCCGATGAGCAGCACGATCGCGGAGGCGGCGCTGTTGAACGGCACCCACCGGCCGAGCGTGTCCAGCAGTCCGAACGCGGCGGCGACGGCGGTCGCCGACAGCAGCAGCGGGATCCCTGCGGCGACCAGCGAGCCGAACACCACGAGCAGGATGACGACGGTGAGCGGCAGGGAGGTGGTCTCGGCACGCTTCATGTCGTCCTTGATGCCGTCGTCGACGGCCGAGGAGAGGCTGGAGTCACCGGCCTGGTCGACGCGCGCCTCGGGGTGCTGCCGCGCCACCTTCCGGACGGCTGCGCTCGCGGTGTCGTAGTGGGCGCCCAACTGGGCGTCGGGACCGGCGATTTCGAAGGTGACGAGGTCGGCCGTGCCGTCCTCGGAGACCCAGCGTCCACCGTGCGCGCCGAGCGGCGAGCCGATGTCCCGTACGGCGTCGGGGGTTTCGCGCAGGGCCGCGACCAGGTCCTCGGTGGCGGCGCGCCCGGCCCCGGGGCTCGCGCCCGCGGCGGGACGGATCATCACGTTCTCACGTATCGAGCCGCCCGCGTCCTGCGCGGCGACCATCCGCTGACCGCGGCCGGCCTCGCCGGGGTCGGTGGCGCTGACCTGGTCGCCGGGGAGGAAGGAGCTGGACATGACGGCGACCACGACCAGCAGCAGCCAGCCGGCGATGGCCGCCGTACGGTTCCTGGCGGACCAGCCGGCGACGGACTCCACGAGTCCGGGGCGTACGGGTTGGTCTGCGGGGCCGGCGGGGCCGGCGGGGTCGGCGGCGTCGGCGGGTTGGTCGGCGGGGTCGTGCTCTGACTTGATTCGGCGCAGCATGAGCTGCTCTCCTTCATCCGGAGGGTCGTATCCGTGGAGCTCGCCGTTCGGCGAGGTGGAGCGTCCTTCTGTGGCCGGGTCGTCGAGTTGCCGCTCGACGGCCCGGCGTTTTCGTGAGTGGAGCCGGCCGGCTATTCCACGTCCTTCAGGATCCGTTCCAGCGATCCGGTGCGGCTCTGCAGATCGGTGAGCTGCCGGCCGAGGTCGGCGAGCTGCTTCTCCGTACGCTGCTGGCCCTCTACGGCCTGGGTGGCCAGCCGGCGGTACTCGTTCCCTTCCGCCCTGGCCTCGCGGGCCCGGCGGCCCACGGTGAAGTGCCACAGGGTCAGCGTCACCACGATCAACAGGAGCGCGAACAGTCCTACGGCTCCGATGACTTCCTGCCACTCGTGATCGTTCATCGGGCGGCTCCTTTCCCGTCTCTCTCGTCCTTCTGATTCGTCAGCGTCAGCGTCTGTACGGCGGTGACGATGTCCTGCGGCGTCAAATGGACCGCGAACGCGTTCACCTCGTAGAACTTCATGGCTTTCCCGTCCTCCGACAGCTCCAGCCGCGAGGTCACCAGACCCGCCGCTTCGAGCTTCTTGAGATGGACCTGGAGCAGCGCCCTGCTGATGTCCAGCTCCCTGGCCAGCCGGCTGACGTAGTTGCGTCCCCCGGCGAGTGCCGCGACGACGCGCAGCCGGTGGGGATTGGACAGCGTCGCCAGTACGCGCACCAGGTCGTCGCCAGTGGGCACGGGTGAGCTCATAGCGGCCTCCTGCACATGCAAAGAAAAGTTAGCAGGTGCCTGCGCGGATTACTAACCCCATGGCCAAGAGGCGGACGTCGCGCGACAGTTGGCGGCTCAGGCCGCGGGCGCGTGCAGCAGGGGGCTCTTGTTGCGCATGAGCCACTGGCGGTAGACGACGGCCTGCAACGCCGCCTCGCGGTAGGCCGCCTCCAGGTCCGCGTACACCTCGGCGCCGCCGGGACCGTCCGCGCCGGGGACAGCACCCGCACCCGCGACGCCCGCGCCCTCGTACGCCCCCGGCCGCGAGAACAGCAGCAGCCGCACCGCCAACGGGTCGTCCCGCAGCGGCCGTACGACCATGTCCTCGCGCGGGACCGAGGTCGGCTGGCAGGGCGCTATCGCCTCGCCGACCGCGATCAGCGACGAGGCGGTCAGGTAATCCCCGTGCAGGACAGGCGGGTTGAGCCCGGCCGCGCCCAGCACGCGCCGCAGACCGTCCCATTCACCGTCCACGGTCGGGTCGATCATCCACCGGTCGGCCGCCAGGTCGGCCAGCTCGACGATCTGGCTGCCCGCCGCCGGGTGGTCCCGCGCCAGCGAGATGAACTGCGGCTCCCGCTCGACCAGTACGCGCCGGTCGAGCCCCGGCGGCACCCGCAGCGGACAGCCCTCCACTTCATGCACGAACGCCACGTCGAGCCCGCCGCCGGCGACCTGGTGCAGCAGCGCGTTCGCCGAGACGTCCATCTGGAGCGAGATGTCCGTGCCCGGCAGCCGCTCGCGCAGCCGGCGCAGCCAGCCCGCCAGTGCGCGGCTGGCCGTGGAGCCGATACGCAGCCGGGGCCCTGCCGACCGGTCGGCCGCCGCTCGCGCCTCGCTGACGAGGACGGCCATCCCGGCGACGAGCGGACGCGCGCGGCTGAGTACGGAGTGTCCGAGCAACGTCGGGCGGCAGCCGGTGCGTTCACGGAAGAACAGCTCGGCGCCGAGGGAGTTCTCGATCCGCCGCAGCTGCGTCGTCAGGGACGGCTGGCTCATGCCGAGTTGCCGGGCCGCTTTGTGCAGGCTCCCCGCGTCGGCTATGGCGCACAGCGCGCGCAAATGCCTGACCTCCAGCTCCATGTACCGAAGAGTAGGCCTGCCCTTTGCGTCACGCCAGGGACCCAAAAGGCGGTAATTGGCTTTCCTTCGTTGAAAATTGGGCGCGCCGACGCGGGGGGTGATGCTCTGGTGTTATCGCCCTTCGGCATCATCCGCGACGGCGCTGTGAGGCACGACACTCTCCCTACCGAATCCGTTCGACGGACGAGTAGGAGCCCCCCACATGAGATACCCCAAGACGGCCGTTTCCGCGATCGCCGGAATCTCTCTCGCCTTCGCGACCGCCCTCACCGCCGCCCCGGCCGCCGCCGCTGACCCCACCAGCGCCGCGCCCGCCACCAACTCGTACGCCGCGTACGAGGGTTCGCCGGAAGACGCCGCCGCGACCAAGGCCTTCTACGAGGCGGTCATGAAGTCGGTGGCCGAGAAGCGTGCCGCGAACCCCGGCGCCCGCGCCGTCACGGTCGTGTACGACGCCTCCGGCGCCCCGTCGTTCGCGGGCCAGATAGCCAGCAGCACCTCGATCTGGAACAACGCGGTCGCCAACGTGAAGCTCCAGCAGGGCGGCAACGCCGACTTCACCTACCACGAGGGCAACGACCCGCGCGGCTCTTACGCGAGCACCGACGGGCACGGCCGCGGCTACATCTTCCTGGACTACGCGCAGAACCAGGTGTACGACTCCCTCCGCGTGACCGCCCACGAGACCGGGCACGTGCTCGGCCTGCCGGACAACTACACGGCCCCGTGCAGCAAGCTGATGTCGGGCGGCGGCCCCGGCCCGTCCTGCACCAACTCGCAGCCCGACCAGGCCGAGCGCAACCAGGTCAACTCCCTGTGGGCGAACGGCTTCGCCGCCGCGCTCGCCAAGGCTTCCTGATCCGTCGCTGATCCGCCGCTGCTCAGCGGATCGCACCCACCCCCCACCGGATCAGGCACCTACCGGGCGTGCCGGTACTCGCTGTCGAGTACTGGCACGCCCGGAGTGCTTTCGCCTCGCCGTCCTGCGTCAGTTCGTCAGTTCGTCAGGCTCAGCCGCACCATGGACAGCAGCTCCTCATCGGACATCCCCAACTCGCGTGCCTCGGCGCACAGTTCGCGTACCCGCTCCAGCATCCTGGCCCGGCCGGGCGAGACCGGACCGGGTACGACCACAGCGCCCCGGCCCCTGCGGAGTTCGATCAGGCCCTCCTCGCGCAGCCGCTGGTAACCGCGGAGCACCGTATGGACGTTGACGCCGAGGGAGTCGGCGAGGGCCCGCGCCGCCGGGAGACGATCGCCCGGATTCACCGTGCCGTCGGCGATGGCGCCGCGCACGGATCCCGCGATCTGGTCGCCGAGCGGCACCGAGGACGCCGGGTCCACCCGGAAGAGCACGTCAGCTCCTCTTCCGCCGGTCGACGAGGGTGTTGAGCAGCGCGGCGGCCGTCGCGGAATCGCCGACCGTGACGGCGAACTCGCGGCCGTCGGTCCGGCGCACCACGATCGCCTCCCCCGAGCGCATGATGAATCCGGTGCGGTTGTGCCGGATCCGGTAGCCCCAGCCGCCGAAGTCGGCCACCGCGTTGATCCGGCGGCTGCTCGCCGTATCGACGCCGTCCAGCGGCACGCGGACCCGCGGCCAGGACAGCGCGCCCATGTCGACGGTGAGTCCGTGCCGGTCGACCGACACGCGCGCGGAGGCGAAGACCAGGGCCAGCAGGCCGATGACGAACACGAAAGGACCGTACCGCCAGCTGACGGTGACCGCGACGAACACCCCGGCGAGCAGCGTCAGCAGACCCACCGCGAGCAGCGCGCCCGAGCCCGTACGCCGGGACCAGCCGGCCAGTTCACCGTCGGCCAGGTCGATCCGGCTCACGCCGTCGTCCCCGGTGGGTTCGGTGCGGGGGTCCGGTACGAAGCGGGTGAGCAGCAGGCCCACGCCGCCCGCCGCCAGGGCGACGGCCGTGGCGACGCCGAGCTGCCACGGCGGGAAGTGGACGGCGGAGCTGTCGGTCGCGTCGAGGTTGGCGAGGAGTGTCGCGGTGAGCCCGTAGCCCAGGAACCCGTTGAGCGCCCAGCCGCCCGCCGTCAGCCAGCGCATGCCGCGCGCGGTGAGGGGGCTGCCGAATGCCGACACGGCCCACAGGGCGCCGATTCCGGCGAAGAGCAGGACGGTGCCGATGAGGGCCGCCGTGCGGGACATGGGGTCGCGGTCGGCGTCACCGGAGAGGTCGAAGTGGGTGGCGAGCGAGTCGGGCAGCCGGTCCCCGACGGCAAGAAGAACGGCCAGCTGGACAGCGAGCGCCAGCACGAACGGCGCGACGGTGACGGACGCGAGACGGATACGAGCCTGGTTCATAAAACCTCCCTTGTTCGCATACTACTAGAACAATGATGGAGGCAGAAAGCAACCGCCCCGGCAGGCGTCGTGCACCTGCCGGGGCGGTTCGAGCCTTCGCGAGAGGGTCAGGCGCTGACCGGGATCCTGCCTTCGAGTTCCGTGTCGTCCGGCAACTGCCGCTTGATGCGGTCGAGGGCGTCCCGGAACCCCGCCCCGACGATCCCCGACTCGTAGGCCGCGCCGCCGCAGCGCAGAGTGAGGCTCAGCTCCGCGCGCCCGGACGGCGCGCCCGAGGGGCGCTCACCGAGCGTCAACAGGCAGCTGAGAGTGGCCTGTTGGACCGTACCGGCCGCGGTGACGGGCACGGGTATGTCCCACTCCAGTACGCAGGAGGACAGCACCCCGCCCGCGTCCGTGGGCTCGAGCCCGGAGAAATCGGCCCCCTCGTAAGCAACTCCCCTGATATGGGTGCGGACTTGCCGCCCGTCCGCGATGATCGCGATGGGTTCCGCACCGCGGCGGTCCCGATACCAACCCGCCCATGACTCCGTCGACTCCGCTGTCATGGCGCGGACTGTAGCGGTACGGGACGCTCCACCGCCGCGTGGGTCACCGCTTCACCACTTCACGGCTTCACCGCTTGCGGCTGTACGTCCTGACGACCACTCCGTTGCCGAAGACGCGGTGGGACTCCAGCGCGAACTCGGTCTGGGCGTAAGCCGACCCGAACATGGGCATTCCGGAGCCGAGGATGAGCGGATAGGTCTTGATGACCAGCTCGTCCACCTCGTCGACCAGCTCGGAGGCGAGATTCGCGCCGCCGCAGAGGTAGATCCCGAGACCGTCCTCCCGCTTCAGCTCCCTGATCTTCGCGGCGACGTCCCCCGAGACGATCTCCACGGCCGGGTCGGTGCTCGTGAGCGTGCGCGACGCCACGAGCTGGCGCATATGCGCGTACGGACTGGTGATACCCGCGTCCAGGGCCACCCCGTAGGAGCGCCTGCCCTGGATGATGGTGTCGAACTGCTTGTTCTCCAGGTGGTCGATGCCGAGCGGCCGGCGGCCGGGGGTCGGCAGCGTCTCCGGATACTCCTCCTTCAGGAATCCGAAGAACTCCTCGTCGACGAAGCGGGTGAAGAACTCCGCCTCACCGCTGGGATCGCCAATGTAACCGTCGATCGATACGGCGATGAAATAGCTGAGCTTGCGCAAGCCGGTCCTCTTTTGCGATGGGCGACAGAAGGTGTCACGTTACGACGACCGCGCACCCCGGAACCCGGAACCCGTCCAGGGGCGCGGCACATGACCACTTCACCCATAGTGCTTCACACGTAGTGGTTACGCAAGCGTCTTTCCCACCCACGCCCTGACCGCCGGACCCGCTCTAGCGAGTGCGGCGTGTGACGTATTCGGCCAGGGCCAGCAGATCACCCGCCTTCGCCAGATCCGGTACCGCCAGGGAGAGTTGGTGAACCGCGCGGGACATCCGGTCCGCCGCCTGGGCCTGCGCCCAGGCGCGCCCGCCGGCCCGCTCGACCGCCGACGCCGCCCGCGCGACGGCGGCCTCGTCCATCGGCCGCCGGTAGAGATCGGCCAGTTCCTCGGCGGCCGGGTGCCCCGACACCAGGGCGGCGACGACCGGCAGCGACTTCTTGTGGGCGGCCAGATCGGCGCCGGCCGGCTTGCCCGTACGGTCCGGGTCGCCCCAGATCCCGATGAGATCGTCGATCAGCTGGAAGGCCAGCCCCGCCTCCCGCCCGAAAGCGTCCAGCGCCACCACCGCCTCGTCGCCCGCGTCCGCGTAGAGCGCGCCGAGAGCACATGAAGTACCCAGCAGCGCACCGGTCTTGGCCATCGCCATCGTCAAGCACTCGTCCAGCGAGACATCGTTCGGCCCGCGCAGCTCCAGCGCGCAGTCCGTCTGCTGTCCGGCGCACAGCTCGATGACACAGCCGGTGAGCCGCACGGCGGCCCGCGACGCGACCGGATGGCGGTCCTCGGCCAGCAGCCGCAGCGCCAGCGCCTGCAAGGCGTCGCCGACGACGATCGCGTCGGTGGTGCCGAAGACCGTCCAGGCCGTGGGCCGGTGCCTGCGGGTCGGGTCCTCGTCGATGACGTCGTCGTGCAGCAGGGTGAAGTTGTGGGCCAGCTCCACGGCGACCGCAGCGGGGACGGCCCGGTGCGGCTCCCCGCCGAGGGCCCGCGTCGCCGCGAGAACGAGGGCGGGCCTGATCGCCTTCCCCGCGCCGTCCCCCGAGGGCGAGCCGTCGGCCCGCTCCCAGCCGAAGTGGTACCTCGCGACGCGGCGTACGGCAGGGGGCAGCGAATCAACGGCCGCGCGCAGTTCGGGCTGGACGACGCTGCGCGAACGCTCCAGGAGCGCCACGGCCTCGTGGCCGTCAATGGCTGCATCCGTGCTGGTCATGGTGAGGGTCACTTCCTCTGCGGCGGACTGGGGAAACCGGGGAGGCAACTGGTGGGTGCCGATCGGGCCTCGGGTGGGCACCGGGCCCGGTGCGGCCGTACGGACGGCCGCGATCCGGACCCGGCCCGGTCCCACCCGGACGCTCGGATCAGCGCCAGCTGCTCACTTCCACGTTCTCCAGGACACCGAGGGCGTCCGGCACGAGGACCGCCGCCGAGTAGTAGGCGGTGACCAGATACGAGATGATCGCCTGCTCGTCGATGCCCATGAACCGGACCGACATACTGGGCTCGATCTCGTCCGGGATACCGCTCTGCTGGAGTCCGACGACCCCCTGCTCGGCCTCGCCCGTACGCATACAGATGATCGAGGTCGTCCGGGTGTCCGAGATCGGGATCTTCTCGCAGGGGAAGATCGGCACACCGCGCCAGGCCGGCACATGAGTGCCCGCGACATCCACCGTGGTCGGACTGAGCCCCCGCTTGTTGCACTCACGGCCGAAGGCGGCGATGGCCCGCGGGTGCGCCAGGAACATCTTCGAGCCGCGCCGGCGCGACAGCAGCTCGTCCATGTCGTCCGGGGTGGGCGCGCCGTCGTGCGGCTGGATCCGCTGCCCGTAGTCGCAGTTGTTCAGCAGGCCGAACTCGCGGTGGTTCACCAACTCGTGCTCCTGGCGCTCGCGCAGCGCCTCGACCGTGAGCCGCAACTGCTGCTCGGTCTGGTTCATGGGCTGGTTGTAGAGATCGGCCACCCTGCTGTGGACCTTCAGCACGGTCTGCGCGACGCTCAGCTCGTACTCCCGCGGGGCCGCCTCGTAGTCCACGAACGTATGAGGCACGACGGCCTCGCCGACATGTCCGGCGGACAGCTCGATGGCCGCCTCGCCGTACTTGTTGGTCCGCTGCTCCGGGACGGACGCGAGCGCGTCCAGATGCCCGCGCAGCGACCCCGCCCGCTCCGCGAGGTTCAGCACGTCCTGCCGGGTCAGCACCAGCACCGTGCAGGCCGTCGCCGCGCGTGCCGTGTACTGCCAGGTCGCGTCGGGGTCCACCAGCGCCTGATCCCCGAAGTACGCCCCGTCGGCGAGGACTTCGAGCACCGTCTCGTCCCCGTAGGGCCCCTCCCCCACCCTCTCCACCCTGCCGTGCGCCAGCAGGTACACCCGGTCCGCCGCGCTGCCGGAGGCGGCCACGGTCTGCCCCGCGCCGAACTCCTGCTGCTCGCAGCGGTTCGCCAGCTCGGTCAGGACCTCCTTGTCCTCGAAGCCGCGCAGCGCCGCCAGCTCACCCAGCTCCGCCGGAACGACCGCCACCCGGTCCCCGGTCTGCACGAACGTCACACGCCCGTCGCCGACGGCATAGCTGAGCCGACGGTTCACCCGGTACGTACCGCCCTGCACCTGCACCCACGGCAGCATCCGCAGCAGCCACCGCGAGGTGATCTCCTGCATCTGCGGCGGCGTCTTCGTGGTGGTCGCCAGGTTCCGCGCCGCGGCCGTCCCCAGGCTCTGCTGGGAAGGCGGCTCCACCGTGCGGACCTCGTCACCAACCGACATGAGTCTCCCTCTCAGTCATGGGCTGACCTGCGCGAACAGCCTTGCACCAGCGATAGTTGTCGCGCTATCACACAAATGAGTGGGACTGGATCACCGCGGTCGGGGCATGTTCACGGCTTCTGTCATCCACCGGTCAACACACGGCCGAATGTGACCGGATCGGCTCGTACAGCGTGCGAATCGATGGTCCACTCGCCTGTGTTCGGGTATGAGCCAGCGAGACGACCACTGTCAGAAAACGCTCCACATCCACCGGTCAAGGAGGCGGCCATGGCCACACCCATGTCTGCGAGCAGCTTCATCCGCGCGCTGAAGAACGAGGGCCTGACCGTCGTCGAAGTCGGCGACTGGCGTACGCACAACCGCAATCACGTGGGGCCCTGGGGTCCGGTCCACGGCGTGATGATGCACCACACGGTCACCAAGGGCACCGCGAACACCGTCCGCATCTGCCGTGACGGCTACGCGGGGCTGCCGGGGCCGCTGTGCCACGGCGTGATCTCCAAGGACGGCAGAGTCCATCTGGTCGGCTACGGCCGGGCCAACCACGCGGGGAGCGGCGACGACGACGTCCTGCGCGCCGTGATCGCCGAGCGGGCGCTGCCGCCGGACAACGAGGCCAACACGGACGGGAACAGGCACTTCTACGGCTTCGAGTGCGAGAACCTGGGCGACGGCAAGGACCCGTGGCCCGCCGTCCAGGTGGAGGCCATGGAGGCCGCGGCGGCGGCCGTCTGCCGCTTCCACAACTGGAACGGGCCCTCGGTCATCGGCCACCTGGAGTGGCAGCCGGGCAAGATCGACCCCCGGGGCGTCTCCATGGCCGGTCTGCGCCGGCGTGTCGACGAGCGGCTGAACGACTGAACGACTGAACGGCTGAGCTGACGAAAGCCCCCCACCGGCCCGCCGCCCCCGCCGGCGCGACAATGAACGTGTGACCCCGGAAGCGCTCGACCTCGCCGCTCTGCGGCCACGGCTGCCGTCCCCCCTGCGGACCGTCGAGGACGAGCGCTTCACCCGCCGCGGCGTACGGCTGCTGCTGAAGCGGGACGATCTGATCCACCCCGCCCTGCCGGGCAACAAGTGGCGCAAACTCGAACCGAACCTGCGGGCCGCCGCCGAAGGCGGCCATCGCGTCCTGCTGACCTTCGGCGGCGCGTACTCGAACCATCTGCGGGCCACCGCCGCCGCGGGCCGGCTGCTGGGCTTCGCGACGGTCGGCGTCGTACGGGGCGACGAGCTGGCCGCCCGGCCGCCGAATCCGTCGCTCGCCCGGTGCCTGGCCGACGGCATGCGGCTGCACTTCGTCGACCGGGCGACCTACCGCCGTAAGACGGAGCCCTCCGTACTGAGGGCACTGCTGGCCGCCGCCACCGACGGACTCGCCGTGGACCGGGAGCGGGTGTACGTCGTCCCCGAGGGCGGCAGCAACTCCCTTGCCGCGCAAGGCTGTACGGCCCTGGGGCGGGAGCTGCGCGGCGCGGCGGACGTGGTGGGTGTGGCCTGCGGCACCGGCGGCACTCTCGCGGGCCTGGCGGCCGGGCTGGCACCCGGCCAGCGCGCGGTCGGCTTCCCCGTACTGAAGGGCGGCTTCCTGGCCGGGGAGGTCCGCGCGCTCCAGTCGGCGGCGTTCGGCGGCCCTCGGGGAGACTGGCGGCTCGACGAGCGCTTCCACGGCGGCGGTTACGCCCGTACGACTCCCGCGCTCGACGCCTTCGCCGCGGACTTCGAGGACCGGCACCGCTTCCCGGTCGAGCGTCTCTACGTGGCCAAGATGCTCCACGGGCTGACCACCCTCGCAGAGGAGGGCGCCTTCCCGCCGGGCAGCACAGTGGCCGCCGTGGTCACCGGCCGTCCGGAACCGGAAGGTCAGTCGGCCTCCTCCCGGTAGGCCACCGCCTCCTCCAGATCCAGCCGGCGCAGCAGTATCCGCAGCATCTCGTCGTCGATCCGGCGCTCGTCGCGCAGCGCCACGAAGACCTCGCGCTCGGCCCCGATCATCTCCCTGGACAACCGCTGATAGGTGCGGTCGGCGGATTCGCCGGTCAGCTCGTTGACCGTGCCGAGCCGTTCCCACACGGAGTTGCGCCGCCGCTCCAGTACGGTCCGGAGCCGGTCCGCCAGCGGATCGGCGAGGGTGTTGCGCTCGTCGGCGAGCAGTTCGTCCAGCCGCCGCTCCGCCGCCTCCGACGCCCGGTTCTGCGCCTGCGCCTCGGCCAGCGTATCGGCGTACGGGTCGCGCCCCGGCAGCTTCAGCCGTCTGATCAGCGCCGGCAGGGTGAGGCCCTGGATGACGAGGGTGCCGATGACGGTCGTGAACGTCAGGAAGAGGACGAGGTTGCGGCCCGGAAAGTCGTCGCCGGCGTGCGTGGTGAGCGGGATGGAGAAGGCGATGGCCAGCGACACCACACCGCGCATGCCCGCCCAGCCGACGATGACCGGCGCCTTCCAGGTGGTGTCCGGTTCGCGTTCCCTGATCCGCTTCGACAGCGCGCGCGGCAGGAAGGTGGCCGGAAACACCCAGAGGTAGCGGACCACGACGACGGTGACGAACACCCCGACGGCGTAACCGGCGACCTCTCTTCCGTCGTATTCGCCGAGCCCCTTCAGTACATAGGGCAGCTGGAGCCCGATCAGCGCGAAGACGACGGACTCCAGGATGAAGGAGACCATCTTCCACACGGCCGCCTCCTGGAGCCTGGTCGCGAAGTCGACCTGCCAGGACCGGTGTCCGAGGTAGAGCCCGACCACGACGACGGCCAGCACGCCCGACGCGTGCGCCTGTTCGGCCGCGGCGTAGGCGACGAAGGGGATGAGCAGCGAGAGGGTGTTCTGGAGCAGCGCCTCGCGAAGATGCGTACGGAGCCAGTGGATCGGCACCATCAGTACGAGGCCGATACCGATGCCTCCCAAGGAGGCGAGGGCGAACTCGCCGATCCCGCCGGCCCAGCTCGCGCCTTCGCCGACGGCCGCCGCGAGCGCCACCTTGTAAGCGGTGATCGCGGTCGCGTCGTTCACCAGCGACTCGCCCTGGAGGATGGTCGTTATCCGGCTCGGCAGCCCGAGTTTGCGGGCGATCGCGGTGGCGGCCACCGCGTCCGGCGGCGCGACGACGGCGCCGAGGACCAGCGCGGCGGTCAGCGGCAGACCGGGGATGAACAGATACGCGAGGTAGCCGACGGCGAGCGTCGCGAAGAGGACATAGCCCACGGAGAGCAGACCGATGGGGCGCACATTGGCCCGCAGGTCCAGGTAGGAGCTTTCCACGGCGGCCATGTGCAGGAGAGGCGGCAGCAGCAGGGGCAGCACGATGTGCGGGTTGAGCACGTAGCTGGGCACGCCCGGCACGTACGCGGCGACAATTCCCGCCGTGACAAGCAGCAGCGGGGCCGGCACGGGCGTCCTTCTGGCCGCCGCGGCGATCACCGCGCTGCCCGCCACCAGGGCGATCAGCTGCAACGGGTCCATTTCCACCGTCCTTTGCTCGCGTCGTAATCTGGCCATCATGAGTGAGTGCCAGCATGTTGCCGACATCCCACACCCCGAGCCCGCGCCGTTGAGCGAGAGCTGCCTGGAGTGTCTGGCGTCCGGCAGCCACCACGTACAGCTGCGGCTCTGCCTGGTCTGCGGACACGTGGGGTGCTGCGACTCATCGCAACACCGACACGCCTCGCAGCATTTCAGGGACACGGGCCACCCGGTGATGCGTAGCTTCGAAGAGGGCGAGACATGGCGATGGTGCTTTGTCGACGGTTCGATCGTATGAGGCCTGGGTACGTCAACCATCCGCCCGTTCTTCGCAATTGATTGCCGCACTCCCCTAGCCACTGTCCGTGCCCATATGCCTACTATGAGTAACCGACAGCCCGGCTCTGGCCCGGGGGTCCCTGCGACAACGGACCATGGATCGCGATAGCGTCGCCAGTCCAGACCGGCTGCGTACCGACTACGTACCGCGAGGCTCCGGGGGTTTCCCTTCCCGGAGCCCTGAGAAGCTTGTGCCACCTTGGAGGTGAGGGTGTCCCAGATCGCAGGCGAGCCCGGGACCCAGGACTTCGTGGAAGTCCGGCTGCCCGCTGCGGGTGCCTACCTGTCCGTGCTCCGTACGGCTACGGCCGGCCTGGCAGCACGTTTGGACTTCACCCTCGACGAGATCGAGGACCTGCGCATCGCGGTCGACGAGGCCTGCGCGATCCTGTTGCAACAGGCCGTACCGGGCTCCGTTCTGAGCTGTGTGTTCCGGCTCATCGACGACTCGCTGGAAGTGACCGTCTCGGCGCCGACGACCGACGGACGCGCGCCGGAGCGTGACACGTTCGCGTGGACGGTGCTGTCGGCGCTCGCGGGCAAGGTCGACGCGACGGTCGCCGACGACCGCACGGTCGCCATCAGCCTGTACAAACAGCGCGGCGCGGGACCCGGGCCGGCGTGAGGAACGGGGACGGTCCGGTGCGTGACGAGGAGCGGGTCCCGCAGGATCCGCGCGAAGGGCATGAGGTTCCGGCGGATCCGGCGCTCGTGCCGCCGTCCGGCATTCCGGAGCAGCAGGCCCGGCCCCATCCGGTGGACGGGCTTGACGGCCAGACGGCGGCGGAGCAGGCGCAGGCAGAGCGGGCGGCCACGATGAGCGAGCACAAGCAACACGATCCACATGACCGCAGCGGGGCGCGGGCGATGTTCATCGAGCTGCGCAAGCTGCCGGAGGACTCTCCCGAACGGGCGCTGCTGCGCAATCAGCTGGTGCGGATGCATCTGCCGCTCGTGGAGCATCTGGCCCGCCGGTTCCGCAATCGCGGGGAGCCGCTGGACGATCTGACGCAGGTCGCGACGATCGGCCTGATCAAGTCGGTGGACCGGTTCGACCCGGAGCGGGGTGTCGAGTTCTCGACGTACGCGACTCCCACCGTCGTCGGCGAGATCAAGCGGCACTTCCGCGACAAGGGCTGGGCGGTGCGGGTGCCGCGCCGTCTTCAGGAGTTGCGGCTGTCGTTGACGACGGCGACGGCCGAACTCTCCCAGCAGCACGGCCGTTCGCCGACGGTGCACGAGCTGGCGGAGCGTCTCGGCATCTCCGAGGAAGAGGTCCTCGAAGGGCTGGAGTCGGCCAACGCGTACAGCACGCTGTCGCTGGACGTGCCGGACACGGACGACGAGTC
Organism: Streptomyces sp. NPDC050433; assembly: GCF_044458565.1. Classification (NCBI taxonomy): domain Bacteria; kingdom Bacillati; phylum Actinomycetota; class Actinomycetes; order Kitasatosporales; family Streptomycetaceae; genus Streptomyces; species Streptomyces sp. NPDC050433. Next base: position 63,830 of record NZ_JBITIB010000039.1, read on the forward strand.
CCCGGCGGTGGCGGACACGCTCGGCTCGGAGGACGAGGCGCTGGAGAGCGTCGAGTACCGCGAGTCGCTGAAGCCTCTGTTGGAGGATCTGCCGCCGCGCGAGAAGCGGATCCTGCTGCTGCGTTTCTTCGGCAACATGACGCAGTCGCAGATCGCGCAGGAGGTCGGCATCTCGCAGATGCATGTCTCGCGGCTGCTGGCCCGAACGCTGGCGCAGCTGCGCGAGAAGCTGCTCGTGGAGGAGTGAGACGACCTCGGTCGCCGGAGGGGTTCACACGGCCCGTCCGGCGTTCGAGGACGGGGCCGGCCCGACCGGGCTCGCCCCGCGGTCCTACGCGCGGTCCGGGCCGCTGATGCCGAGCGCCTGTGTGGTCGCCGGGTTGAGCAGCAGGACCAGTGCCGTCAGGGCGACGACGGCGAGCGCGATCCCGGCCGGAATCAGCGATCCGCTGGAGGTCAGCAGCGTCCAGGCGACCGGCAGCGCCATGAACTGGGTGGCGAGCGCGGGTCCCCGGCTCCAGCTGCGCCGCAGCAGCAGTCCACGGGCGGCGAGCAGCGGGATGACGCCGAGGGCGATGAGGGTGAGACCGCCCATCTCGGCCTGCTGCGGGTCGTCGGGCCGCCCGAGCAGACCCATCACGAGCAGGTAGGCGCCGCCGACGACGAGCGCGAGGGCTTCGAGCCCCGCGCAGGCGGCGGCCGCGGTCAGCCGGCCGGGACGCGGGCTCGGGTCGGGGGTGTTCTGCTCGTCACTGCTCACCTCAGCAGGGTAACGGCCGCCCGCCGGTGACCGGCGGGCCCCCGGACGGCACGGGGTCCGCCCGGGGACGGGGCGGCTGTCGATGGCCGGTAATGTCCTCCGTATGCGCGCACTCCTTGTGGTCAATCCGGCAGCAACCACCACCAGTGCCCGCACCCGCGACGTACTGATCCACGCGCTCGCCAGCGAGATGAAGCTGGAGGTGGTGACGACCGAGTACCGGGGGCATGCCCGCGATCTTGGGCGGCGTGCGGCGGACTCCGACGACATGGAGCTGGTCGTGGCCCTCGGCGGTGACGGCACGGTCAACGAGGTCGTCAACGGCCTTCTGCACGGCGGCCCCGACCCCGACCGGCTGCCGCGGCTGGCGGTCGTGCCGGGCGGTTCGACGAATGTCTTCGCCCGTGCGCTGGGGCTGCCGAATGACGCCGTGGAGGCGACCGGTGCCATTCTGGACGCGCTGAGTAACCGGACCGAACGCACGGTCGGTCTGGGACTGGCGGCCGGGACTCCGGGAACGGACGACGAATCAGTTCCCTCGCGCTGGTTCACTTTCTGCGCGGGATTCGGATTCGACGCGGGAGTGGTCGGCCGGGTCGAACAACAGCGGGAGCGCGGGAAGCGTTCGACGCACGCGCTCTATGTCCGCCAGGTGGTACGGCAGTTCCTCGACGAACCGCATCGCAGGCGCGGCATGATCACCCTCGACCGGCCCGGCGAGAAGCCGGTCACGGATCTTGTGCTGTCCATAGTCTGCAACACCGCCCCCTGGTCCTACCTGGGCAATCGTCCGCTCTACGCGTCGCCGGCCGCGTCGTTCGACACCGCGCTGGATGTGCTGGGACTGAGCAAGCTGTCGACTCCGGCGGTGGCACGTTATGCGACGCAGCTGCTCAATTCGACCCCCGATCGGGGACCCCACGGCAGACATGCGGTTTCGTTGCACGACCTGACCGACTTCACCTTGCAATCGAAGGTCCCACTCCCCTTCCAGATGGACGGCGACCACCTGGGACTGCGTACGAGCGTGACGTTCACAGGCGTACGCCGTGCACTGCGTGTGATTGTGTGAGTGGAAGCGAGGAAAGTCCTTTCACTCGAACGTTTAGGCTGGCATCCACCCCATGGAAGTACGGCTGTGACCGAGTCGACACCGAGGAATCAAAAAAAACTTTCCTGAAGGGGTTGTATCCGCCGCCGAGGTTTGCGAATCTCTACATGGCGCTCGGGACGGCCCGCAACACCGGCCTCCGCTGAGCTCCGGAACCCCCTCCTCAAACCAGGACCACACCAGTTCGTCTGGGCGTCGGCCCTTCCCTTGTCGGGGGATTCGTGAAAGCGTTCACATTCACAAGCAATCCGCACGTAACACCAAGAGAGGTAGCAGCCATGGACTGGCGTCACAACGCCGTTTGCCGCGAGGAAGACCCCGAGCTCTTCTTCCCCATCGGCAACACCGGTCCTGCGCTGCTGCAGATCGAGGAAGCCAAGGCTGTCTGCCGTCGCTGCCCCGTCATGGAGCAGTGCCTGCAGTGGGCGCTCGAGTCCGGTCAGGACTCTGGTGTCTGGGGTGGCCTCAGCGAGGACGAGCGCCGCGCTATGAAGCGCCGTGCCGCTCGCAACCGGGCGCGTAACGCGACCGCTTGAGCCCCCGCACCCACCTTGAGCACGGCGGCGCGTACAACGTGTACGCATAACCCCGCCCCCGAACCGCAGCGCGCAGTACCCCCCGATGCGCAACGTCACAGAGCTTGAGGCAGAGCCCCGGACCGTCACCACGGTCCGGGGCTCTTTGCTGTGAACGACCTTTCGCTGTGAAGGACGTTCAGGAGTCGGTCACTTGTGCGGCTCCACCGGGATGTCGAGGATCACCCGTGTGCCCCGCTCCTGGCCGGGAAGCATGTCGAAACCGCCGCCCAACTCCCCCTCCACCAGCGTCCGCACGATCTGCAGACCCAGGTTGCCGGCCCGTCGCGGGTCGAAGCCCTCGGGCAGTCCGCGGCCGTCGTCCTGGACGGTGATGAGCAGCCGGGCGTCCGAACGGCCGACGGAGCCGGGGCGTTTGGGGCCGTTTCCGCCGCTGCGGACGGCGTGCACCTCGACCGTGCCGCGCTCCCCCGTCTCGAAGGCGTGCTCCAGCGCGTTCTGCAGGATCTCGGTGAGGACCATGGACAGCGGCGTGGCCACTTCGGCGTCCAGAATCCCGAACCGGCCCGTCCTGCGCACCGTCTTGCCGGGCGAGATCTCCGACACCATCGCGAGCACCCGGTCGGCGATCTCGTCGAACTCGACACGTTCGTCCAGATTCTGAGAAAGCGTCTCATGGACGATGGCGATGGAACCGACCCTGCGCACGGCCTCGTTGAGGGCCTCGCGGCCCTGTTCCGAGTCCATCCGGCGGGCCTGGAGCCTGAGCAGTGCGGCGACCGTCTGGAGGTTGTTCTTCACCCGGTGGTGGATCTCCCGGATGGTGGCGTCCTTCGTTATCAACTCGCGCTCACGGCGTCGCAGTTCGGTGACGTCACGGAGCAGGATCAGCGAACCGACCCGGGTGCCCTTCGGCTTGAGCGGGATGGCGCGCAGTTGGATGACACCGCCGGCGCTCTCCACCTCGGTCTCGCGCGGAGCGTATCCGCTGGCCAGTTTGACCAGGGCCTCGTCCACCGGGCCGCGCACCGGGGCGAGTTCGTCGGTCGTCTGACCGAGGTGATGTCCCACCAGGTCGGACGCCAGTCCCAGCCGGTGATACGCGGACAGGGCGTTGGGGCTCGCGTACTGGACGACGCCGTCGACGTCGAGCCTGATCAGCCCGTCGCCGACGCGTGGTGAGGCGTCCATGTCGACCTGCTGGCCGGGGAAGGGGAACGATCCGGCGGCGATCATCTGTGCTAGGTCGGAGGCGGACTGGAGGTAGGTCAGCTCCAGCCGGCTGGGGGTGCGGACGGTCAGGAGGTTGGTGTTGCGGGCGATGACGCCGAGGACGCGGCCCTCGCGGCGTACGGGGATCGACTCGACCCGCACCGGGACCTCCTCGCGCCACTCCGGGTCGCCCTCCCGCACGATCCGGCCCTCGTCCAGCGCGGCGTCCAGGAGCGGTCTGCGGCCACGGGGGACGAGATGGCCGACCATGTCGTCCTGGTACGAGGTGGGGCCCGTGTTGGGCCGCATCTGGGCCACGGAGACGTAACGGGCGCCGTCGCGGGTGGGGACCCACAGGACGAGGTCCGCGAAGGACAGGTCGGAGAGCAGCTGCCACTCCGAGACCAGCAGATGGAGCCATTCGAGGTCGGACTCGGTCAGCGCCGTGTGCTGGCGTACGAGGTCGTTCATGGAGGGCACAGAGGCGAGGGTACCTGTGGGATGAACCGGGGCGGTTCGCGCGACGTGGTGGTGGGTGGGGCCGGAAAATGCCCTCCCCGATCCATGGACAGATGAGAATGGTCTAGTCCACAATGATTGAGTAAAGCTTCCGCTCTCCCCGCACAGGAGGGCGGAACGGGGTAACCGGCGCTCTCTGCCCTGACTGCGTCGATACCTCTCTCACGGCCCTCGTGGCCGTAGCAACTCCGGGCTGCGGTGCCGGACGGGCTGAGGGTCCCGTCCTGGCGCCGCGGCCCGTGGGTGTCTCTGGGCGCGAACGCGCGTGCAGCGCCCGCTCAGTGGGTCTCGGTGACCTTGGCCAGCGCACGCGGCGCGTCCGGGTCCTGGCCGCGGGCCAGGGTGATCTCGTACGCCAGCCGCTGGAGCGGCAGGATCTCCAGCACGGGCTGGACCTCCTCGGCGACACCCTCCGTAGGAAGGGCGAATCCCGCCGACGCGGCGGCGACCTCGGAGGCCGGTCCGACGACGCACAGGTCCGCGCCCCGGCCGCGCAGCCGTTCCAGGACCGGCCGGAGCGCTTCGCCGCCCCTGCCGTCGGTGACCACGGCGATGACCGGCGAGATGTTGTCGACCATCGCGAGCGGGCCGTGCAGCAGGTCCGCGCCGGAGTAGGAGAGCGCGGGGATGTAGCTCGTCTCCATGAGCTTGAGGGCCGCCTCCTTGGCCGTCGGATAGCCGTAGCCGCGCGAGGTGATGACCATCCGCTCCGCGAAGCGGTAGCGGGAGGCCAGGGTGCGTACCTCTTCGCCGCGGGCCAGGACGCGTTCGGCGATGCCGGGCAGGACGTTCGCGGCGGCCCCGTCACCGCCGCCCAGGCCCTCGACGAGGAGGTAGAGCGAGAGCAGGGAGGCCGTGTACGTCTTCGTCGCCGGGAGGGCCTTCTCCGGGCCCGCGAGGATGTCGATGTGGAACTCGGACACGGCGGCCAGCGACGAGTCGGGGTTGTTGGTGACGGCGAGGGTGATCGCCCCCGCCTCGCGCGCGGCGCGGGTGGACGCCACCAGGTCGGGCGAACCCCCGGACTGGCTCACCGTGATCACCAGTACGTCACGGAGGTCGGGCCGGGCGCCGAACGCCGTCGTCGTGGACATGGAGGACAGCCCGCAGGGCATCCCGCGGCGGATCTCCAGCAGGTACTTGGCGTAGAGCGCGGCGTGGTCGGACGTGCCTCGCGCGGTGAGCAGGACGAAGCGCGGCGCACGGGCGGCGATCTCGGCGGCAACGTCACGGATGTGCGGCGCGCCCTCCTTGAGGATGCGGCGCAGCATCGTCGGCTGCTCGGCCATCTCGGCGGCCATCAGCCGGCCCGGCGGGTCGGTCCGCGCGAGCCGTGCGGACTCTTCGGAAGGGTTCGTCGCGGACATGCCGGGTGCCTCCAGGTGGGCTGAAGATGGCCGGGGGACGGCGCCCACGGGGCGCGCACAAGTCGACCACGAGAACTCGTTCGGCCGCCAGCGGAAGGGGCCGTGACGCCGCCGCGCGCTCTGCTAGATTGGTCTATACCACGAGACTCAGAGGACCCTTCACCAGATCGGCAGGCGCAGCGTGGAAGTTGTCATCGTCCAGGACGCCAAGGCGGGCGGCGAACTCATAGCGGAGACCATCGCGGACCTGCTGCGCCGCAAGCGCGACGCTCTGCTCGGCGTGGCCACCGGGTCGACCCCGCTGCCCGTCTACCAGGCGCTGACCGCCAAGGTGCGGGCCGGCACGGTCGACGTGTCGGGCGCCCGTGTCGCGCAGTTGGACGAGTACGTCGGCCTGCCGGCCGGGCACCCGGAGTCGTACCGCTCGGTGGTCCTGCGTGAGGTGATCGAGCCGCTCGGGCTCACGGAGGGCGCGTTCATGGGGCCGGACGGCGCCGCCGAGGACGTACAGGCGGCGTGCGAGGCGTACGACCGGGCGCTCGCCGAGGCCGGCGGGGTGGACCTCCAACTGCTCGGCATAGGGACCGACGGACACATCGGCTTCAACGAGCCGTGCTCGTCGCTGGCTTCGCGTACCCGCATCAAGACACTGACGCGGCAGACCCGCGAGGACAACGCCCGGTTCTTCGACAGCCCGGACGAGGTCCCGCACCACGTCATCACCCAGGGCATCGGCACCATCCTGGAGGCCCGGCACCTGGTGCTGCTGGCCACCGGCGAGGGCAAGGCCGAGGCCGTGGCGCAGACCGTGGAGGGGCCGGTGGCCGCCGTCGTACCCGCGTCGGCGCTGCAACTGCACCCGCACGCCACGGTGGTGGTCGACGAGGCCGCCGCGTCGAAGCTGAAGCTCGCGGACTACTTCCGCGCCACGTACGCCGCCAAGCCGGACTGGCAGGGCATCTAGTGTCCTGCGCCTGAAATCCTGGCGTTAAGTTGCTACGGTTTCAGGATGTCGTTTTCGGGGCGCTCTTCCGTCGAGTTTGTGTTGACCACTG
>NZ_JBITIB010000040.1:0-69213 GCF_044458565.1 Streptomyces sp. NPDC050433
GCAAGCGCGAGGGTTTCGAGGTCTGTCGTCACAAACGGACCAACGAGACCCTCGCTTCATGCACACGACCACGACTTCGGACTTACTCATCTAGTCGTTCGGATACTCCTCGACCACGGTGGCGCCCAGCTCGCGGACGATCAGGTCGTGGCCGGAGAGCGCGGAGTCGACGAGGTCGGCGTCATCCTCTTCAGGGATGTCGTCCTCGGGGGCGACGTGGCGGGGGGGCGCCGCGACGGGGCCGTCGGAGGGGCGGCGCTGTTCGGGCGTCGTAGGGCCGGGCGCGGTGGCCGCGGGCGCGGCGGGGGCGTAGGCGCCGGACATCGGGGAGCCGGAGATGGAGCCGGAGTTGGGGTTGGCGGACTGGGCGGGCGGTGTGGGGCGCTGGGAGGGGGTGGGGGCGGGTGCCGGGGGTCTGGGGCCGCCGCCTCCGGCCGCGCCGCCACCGCCGTAGCCGCCTCCGCCGCCGTAACCTCCGCCTCCGCCCGGGTTGTTGCCGCCGGTGCCGCCTCCGCCGCCTCCGCCGGGCGCGGGCGGCTGCGGGGTGCCGCCCGACGGATCGATGATCGCCTCGATCTTCCACTGCACGTGGAACTGCTCGGAGAGCGCCTGCTTGAGCACTTCCTCGCTGCCGCTGCTCGCGAAGTTGTCGCGGGCGCCCGCGTTGAGGAAGCCGAGTTGGAGGGTGGTCCCGTCGAAGCCCGCGACCTGCGCGTTCTGACTGAGCAGGATCCAGGTGAAGCGGCGGCGGTTCTTCACCGCCTCCAGGATGTCCGGCCACATGTTCCGCACCTGTCCGGCGCCCTGCGCCATGGCGGGGCCGGCGGCGGGCTCATGCGCCGGTGGTGCCGGGGCGGGTTCGGGGGTCGAGGCGGTGGGGGCGGCGGTCGGCGAGGCGGTCGGCCAGCCGCCGGGCTTACGGCCGGCCTCGGGGGCGGCGGGCGTTGCCGCGCCGGGCCAGGCGCCGGGCCTGGGTGCGGGCTCGGCGGCCGGAGCCACCGGAGGGGGTGCGGGCACCGGCCCCGGCGCACCGCCCTCGTCACCGCCGCCCCCACCGCCCTGGACGGCGGCCCGCGCCGCCGCCGGTCCGTTGCCGGGCTGCCCCGCCGCGTGGGCCTCGGGCCCGGGGACGTACCCCAAGGCGGGCGCGGGCCCCCCGGTCGAGAACGCCGCCGCGGACACCCCCCGCTCCAGCCGGTCGAGCCGCGTCTGGACGGACCGCTCGTCGTCGAAGGCGGCGGGCAACAGGACGCGCGCGCAGATCAGTTCGAGCTGGAGCCTGGGCGAGGTGGCGCCCCGCATCTCGGTGAGCCCGGTGTTGACGAGATCGGCGGCCCGGCTCAACTCGGCGGCCCCGAAGACCTCCGCCTGGTCCCGCATCCGCTGGACCACGTCGTCGGGAGCGTCGATGAGCCCCTTCGTACCGGCGTCCGGAACGGCGGCCAGGATGACCAGGTCCCGCAGCCGCTCCAGCAGGTCGGCGACGAACCGCCGCGGGTCGTTGCCGCCCTCGATGACCCGGTCCACGACCTCGAAGGCCGCCGCCCCGTCGCCGGCCGCGAAGGCGTCGATGGTCGAATCGAGCAGCGAACTGTCCGTATATCCGAGCAGGGCCGTCGCCATGGCGTACGTCACCCCGTCCTCGGCGGAGCCCGCGAGGAGCTGGTCCATGACGGACATCGAGTCCCGCACGGACCCCGCACCCGCCCGCACGACGAGCGGCAGCACCCCGTCGGCGACCGGGATCCCCTCCTTGGCGCACACCTCGCCGAGATAGTCCCGCAGCGTCCCTGGCGGCACCAGCCGGAACGGATAGTGGTGCGTACGCGAACGGATCGTGCCGATGACCTTCTCCGGCTCGGTGGTCGCGAAGATGAACTTCAGATGCTCCGGCGGCTCCTCGACCACCTTCAGCAGGGCGTTGAACCCCGCCGGGGTGACCATGTGCGCCTCGTCGATGATGTAGATCTTGTAACGACTGCCGGCCGGCCCGAAGAAGGCCTTCTCGCGCAGATCACGTGCGTCGTCCACGCCACCGTGCGAAGCGGCGTCGATCTCGATGACATCGATCGATCCGGGCCCTGTCCTGGCCAGGTCCTGACAGGACTGGCAGACCCCGCAGGGGGTCGGCGTGGGCCCCTGCTCGCAGTTCAGACAGCGCGCGAGGATGCGCGCACTGGTGGTCTTCCCACAGCCCCGCGGCCCGCTGAACAGGTACGCGTGATTGACCCGGTTGTTGCGCAGGGCCTGCTGCAGCGGGTCGGTGACATGCTCCTGCCCGATGACCTCGGCGAACGACTCGGGGCGGTAACGGCGGTACAGCGCTAGGGACGACACACCTACGACGATATCGGCCCGCTACGACATCCCACCCCCGCCCGCCAACGCGAACGCCCCCCACGCACCCGCCAGAGCCAACCTACCCTTGCTGCCTTCCGGCCCTGGGGGAGTTCAGTCAGATAGCGCCACGTGAGGGGCTGCGCCCACAGTACCCGATGCCCACCCCCGACAACGAGTTCGCGAGCACCGCTCCCCGTCTTGTATGGTTCGTCGCGGAGGATTCGCCTAGTGGCCTAGGGCGCACGCTTGGAAAGCGTGTTGGGGGCAACCCCTCACGAGTTCGAATCTCGTATCCTCCGCAGTCGCCTGACCAGGCGAAACGAGAAGCCGAGCCGCAATCGCGGCTCGGCTTCTCGGCGTGTCCGCTGGCGCCCGCCAAGGGGGAGCCTGCCCTCATGCGGCACCCGCGGATCACGGGGATACGCCATCCTTAAACCCGGCCCCGCTACGAAGCTCCCTGGTCTGACGAGGTGCACGCCGCATGAAGTCCCGATCCACGCTGGCGACATGGCTCGGCAGCCTCAACGGCTCTCGTCTGGCACGCGTGCTCGGGACACGGCCGGACGCCGTGTCCCTTCCGGAGCCGCGCTCGGTGGGGGAGTTGGCCGACCGGCTTCAGCGCCCGGGGTCGGTGGCGCTCGTCCTGCCGCGGCTCGCGCTGCCGCACCTCCAGGTGGCCGAGGCGCTGACGGCGCTGGGTGCGCCCGTATCGCGCGATGCCCTGGCGGAACTGCTGGGAGCAGTGGACGACGCAACCGCTCGCGAACTGGACGCCGTGCTGGAGGTGTTGGCCGATCATGCTCTGGTCTGGCCGGACGGCGCGGGGAAGCTACGCATGGCCGCACCGCTGCGGCAGGCATGGGACGCACCCCTGGGGCTCGATGGTCCTCTGGCGGAACTACTCGCGGGCACGACCTCCGACGAGCTGCGCGGCATGCTGGCGGCGCTGGGCGTCAAGCCGCCGGGCACCAAGCCTCAGCGACTTGCCGCACTGGTGGAACACCACAGCAACCCGGAGCAGATCACCTCAGTGGTCGCCAAGGCCCCTGCAGCGGCCCGGAAGCTGCTCGAACGCAGGGCGGGGGCTGCGCCGGGGGAGCCCCCGCAGTTCATCATGTTCGGGCATCCCGGACCCGGCCTCGAACCGGGCGCCCGATGGGCACTGGACCGGGGACTCCTGATCCAGGACCGGCACCGCTACGGCCCGGCCCGTATGCCTGCCGAGGTGGCGCTCGCGCTGCGCGGGCCCGGCTGGCGCGCCCCGTTCCAACCCGTCCCACCTTCCGCGGGATTGGCGTCTGTCACCCCGGCGGAGGTGGACCGCGAGGCGTCGGCCGCGGCGGCGGCGTTCACGGCCGGTGCCGTCTCGGTCCTGTTGGCCTGCTCGGCGACCGCGCCGGCCCGGCTGAAGTCCGGTGGGATCGGTGCGCGGGAACTCGCCCGGATCGGCAAGGCCGCCCAGGCCGACGACACCGTCGTACGCCTCACTCTCGAAACCGCGTACGCGGCCGGGCTCCTGGGCCGGGACGGCGATCGCGTGGCACCTACCGAGGCGTACGACGCCTGGGTGGAACAGGAACCCCCGGAGCAGTTCGCCGTACTGCTTCAGGCGTGGCGGAACCTGCCGCTCACTCCCACCCAGGCGCGCGACGAGGACAATAAGGCGCTCCCCGCCCTTGCGGGAGCACCGCCCTGCGCCGGCTGCGCGCAGGCCCGCCACGGACTGTTGACCGCGACCGCACAGCTCCCGGCAGGGCAGGGTATGAGGGCCGCCTCGGAGCTGGGGCCGCTGATCGCCTGGCACCGCCCAGTGGCCGACTCATCACCTCAGGACGGAACGCCGTTCGCCGCTGTGATCCGTGAGGCTGAACTGCTCGGCGTACTCGCTCGAGGCGCCCTGTCCGCCCTTGGCATCCACCTGCGGACCGACGACACGGAGAGACTGAGCGCCGAGTGCCGGCGGCTGCTGCCCCCGGCCACCGCAGCGGCCCGGATCGGCGCCGACCTCACCGCCGTCGTGTCCGGCACACCGTCCGCACGGCTCGCCGCTCTCCTGGACTCCGTTGCCGACCGGGAGACCAGCGGCACGGCGTCGGTATGGCGGTTCAGCGCTGGCAGCATCCGCCGGGCCCTGGACGCCGGCCGTATCCCCGTCGACATCACGGCCGATCTGGCCGATGTCGCCGCCGGGCCCCTGCCCCAGCCTCTGGGCTACCTCATCACCGACACCGCGCGCACCCACGGCCGCGTGCGCATCGCCCCCGCCGCCTGCGTCCTCCACAGCGACGAGCCCGCGCTCCTGGCCGAAATCGCCGCCGACCGCAGGCTCGCGCGGCTCGGGCTACGGCAGCTGGCGCCGACGGTGCTGGTCAGCGGCAGCCCGCTCGACACGACCCTCACCGCGCTCCGAGCCGAGGGATACGCCCCTGTCCCCGAGACGGCCGAGGGCACGGTACGCATCGACAGGGCCCGACCTCGGCGGGCCGCTGCTCCCGTTCCGGCCCCGCGCGGCACCAGGGGAAAGAACAGCTTCCGGATCACAGCCACCGTCGCGGCGAAAGCACCGGCCACCGTCGACCCGAGCGCCTTGGCGACCCGGCTGCTGGCCGCCCCGCCCACGACCCCAGAACCCGCGCCGTTCGACGGAGGAGTGCCCTTCGCCACGGACACCGAAGAGATCGTCGCAGGGTGGGCGAAGCGCCTGCCGTACAGCGACATACGCCAGCTCTCCCATGCCATCGATGCCGGTCAGGCCGTCACCGTCGAATACGTCGCCACCTCGGGCAACCGGACCGTGCGCACCCTCAGCCGCCTCATGCTCGACCCGCCCTACCTCGAAGCCTGGTGCCACCTTCGGGACGCCGAGCGCGTTTTCACCCTGTCCCGCATCCACAGCGTCATGAGCGTCATGCCCGAATGAAAGGCAGATGGTATCGATAGAGATAGTATCCCTGTCGAGACTATCGCCTACGGGAGGCTTGCCATGCGTCGCTTCATCGGGCGGGACCGCGAGCTGAACGTGCTCGGCAACGCCTTGCAGGCGGTTCACGATGCCGTCGGGGCGGCGAAACCCGGTCAGTGCATCCTGATGCGCGGGCGGCGGCGGGTCGGCAAGTCCAGCCTCGTCGAGGAATTTCTCCGGCGCACCGAGACGCCGTACCTCTTTTTCACCGCAGCGGGCGGCACGGCGGACGACGAGCTGACGGAGCTGCTCGACGCCGTCGCCAGATCCACCCTCCCGGAGCGGGAACTGTTCGCGGAGGAGACCCCGGAGCAGTGGAATGCCGCGTTCAGGCTCCTTGCGGAGATCCTGCCCGACAACAGCCCGAGCGTGGTCGTCATCGATGAGGTTCCGTATCTCATGGACCGCATCGACGCATTCGAGGGCATGCTCCAGCGGGCATGGGACCGCCTGCTCAGCCGCAAGCCCGTACTACTCCTCCTGGTCGGATCCGACCTGTCGATGATGGAGGCGCTGAACAGCTACGACCGCCCATTCCACCAGCGCGGCCGGGAAATGGTCGTGGGGCCGCTGAACCCGGCCGACATCGGCGAGATGCTCGACCTTCCGTCGGCGGTCGCCTTCGACGCCGCCCTGATCACGGGCGGTCTCCCACTGATCTGTGCGGAGTGGCGGCCCGGAGCGGACGTCTGGGAGTTCCTCCAGGACTCACTGGACAACCCGATCTCGGCGCTGCTGGTCTCCGCCGAGCGCTCACTGGCCGCGGAGTTTCCACCGCAAGCGATGAGCAGGGAAGTCCTGCGGGCCATCGGAAGCGGGGAGCGAACCTTCACCAACATCGCGCGCGCCGCCGGCGGCATCTCCCACACCACTCTCACCCGCGCAACGGATGTCCTGACCGAGAAGCGGGTGGTGGCAGCCGAACTGCCCCTCTCCGTGCGACCGTCGAAGGAACGCCGCTACCGAGTGGCAGACCCCTACCTGCGGTTCTGGCTCGCCTTTCTGGATCCGCACATGGCGGAGATCGAGCGGATGCGAGGAGATCTCACTTTGAGCCGGATCAAGGAGCAGTGGACGAGCTGGCGGGGCCGGGCGATCGAGCCCCTGGTCCGGGAATCCCTCGCCCGTCTCCTGCCGGACGGGCTCCTGCCCGCCACCCCGGCGATCGGCGGGTACTGGACCCGGAGCAACGACGTCGAAATCGACCTGGTGGGCGCCGACAGGCAACCTGTGGCCAAGCACTTGCTCTTCCTCGGCTCGGTCAAGTGGCTGGAGAACTCCGCGTTCGACAGCCACGACCTTGCCGCGCTGCAGAAGCACCGGGCGGCGATCACCGACGAGCCGCTACCGCTCGTGGCGGTCTCCCGCAACGGGACCAGTTGTTCCGGGCTCCAGGCGGCGTACGGCCCCGAGGAACTGCTCAGCGCCTGGCGCAGGGCATGAGCGGGCCGAACTCCCGTGGTCGCAGTTCTGGTTGCATTCACCCCCGTCCTGCACCGTTCGCACGCCCGGAAACCACCTGCTCCGCCTCAGGTCAGGACGCCGCTGTCCCTCCCCGGGTCGCCCCAGGTGCAGGTTCAGGGCCCGCGACCGGGGGCGGGCGGGGCGTCAGGTGGTCGGGAACTTGGTGACGTACTCGTTGAAGGGCTCGATGCCCACCTCCGCGCGGAGTTCGTCCAGGCCCTCGGGGTCTTCGCAGGGCCACGGAAGCGGTGACCCGTCCTTCACGCCGGCGATCTGCGTGCCGTAGATCTGCTTGCGGCCCTCGTTGACCAGCGTGCGGTCGCTCAGAAAGGCCAGCTCGCGCGGGCCGGCAGTGCCTGTCGAGACCGCCTGGCGCATCAGGTGGAGGGCGCGGCGCTGGATGTCGAGTTGGCGGTCGGCGTGCTGGGCGATCAGCCACGCCGCGGCTGCGGCCTCCTCGCCGACCAGTTCCGCCGTCGGCCAGCCGTACTCGTCCATGATCTCGCCGAGTCGGTCACCGTGCCGTGCGGTCAGTCGGCGCCATGACAGCTGCTCGGCCGGGTCGTCGCTGTTCGCGTGGATGGAGGACCGGTGGTCGGCCGCGGCCATGTCAGTGAGTTCCGCGGTCAGTGCGGTGATGTCGAGCGCCACTCTCAACTCCCGGGTCAGGTCGGTGCGTTGTGCCTCCTGCCCGCAACCCTAAAGGCGCATATCAGACGTAAAGATCATTCTGGGGAACGGTGACGGGCACCTCCGTGCGCTGGGACAATGGATGTACGCCCGGAGCCGGAGAGCGACCGCTCAGCCGAGACGCTCGTGGTCGGCCAGGACTTCGTCGATCACGCGGAAGTGGGTGGCGGCGCGGGCGGTGTTGGTGTCGATGTCGTCGACCAGGCAGATCAGGGCCTTCCACAGCGCCCATCCGCGGGCTCGCGCCCAGGTGCCGGGGTCCTGGTCGACCGTCCGGCGGAACGCCTCCCGGCTGTCGCCGGAGAACATGGTCCACGCGATCACCAGGTCACACGCCGGGTCGCCGACTCCCGATGTGCCGAAGTCGATCACCCCCGCCAACTCCCCCTTGTCCACCAGCAGGTTGCCGAACGCGATGTCGCCGTGGAACCACACCGGCGGCCCTTGCCGGCTCGTGCCGAGCGCGGCGTCCCACACGGCCGCCGCCCGGTCGGTGTCGACGCGGCCGTCCAGCGCGGCCAGGGAGCGGCGCGTCTCGTCGTCGTAATGGGCGGGCGGCGTGCCCCGGTAGGCGCTGTGCGCGCCCGCGCGTGGTCCTTCGGCGGCGTCGATGCGCTGAAGTGCGAGAAGGAACTCGGCCACCGACGTGGCGAAGCGTGTCAGGTCGTCGATGCGGTCGGGAGTCGCGGTCGCGCCCTCCAGCCAGCCACGGATCGACCAGTTGAACGGGTAGCCCTCCCCCGGAGCCCCCGCGGCCAGGATCGGGGGAATGGGGACCGGCAACGACTGCGCGAGCTTCGGCAGCCATTGGTTCTCCTTCTCGACAGCGGGGGCGTACCCCTCGGCGGTCGGAAGGCGCACGGTCATCCTGTCGCCGAGGCGGTACGTGCGGTTGTCCCAGCCGTCGACCTCGACCGGCGTCACGGGCAGTTCGCTCCACTGCGGGAACTGCGCCGCGACCAGTCGCCTGACCAGCCCCGCGTCGATCCCCGCACGGCCATCCGCGTAAAGGCTCTCCATCATCCCCGGATCATGGCTGGCGCCCACAGGCCGCGCAAAGCCGTTTTCGGGGGCGGAGGGACAAGGCGGGGGACCGGAACTGTCAGTGGCGGGCCTCGGCCGCCGTCTTCAGTTCCAGCAGCCACGCTTCGAGGCCCGTGCGGAGGATCTCGGTCGCGAAGGGAACATTCGCGTCGACCTGTTCGCCGCTGTGCGTCTCTTCGGTGCTCACGCGCACGCCGCCTGCGACCTTGGGTCCACACGTGGACGCCCTCGACGCGCAGTCCCTCACCGACCGCGGGGCCGGTCCAGCGGATGCAGGAGCCCTGCTTGATCTGCTTGACCGTCGAGGTGATGTCCAGGCTGGTGGCGGGAGTTACGGGATTGGGGGGTACGGGCGTCGTCCAGCGGAACGCCGACCCCTTCCGGAAGGGACCGTGGTCCAGGCGTTCGGCGGTCGTGACGGGGGTCTGCCAGGTCGGCCAGCGCTCCACGTCGGTCTGGAGCTTCCAGATGGTGCGCAGCGGCGCGTCGATCACGATCTCGGTCCTGTGGCGTACGACGGCGTCGGGGTCGACGGGTGGTGAGGGTGGTGAGGGTGGCCGCGGCGGGCGCCACGGCGGTGCCGAGGAGGCCGACCGCGAGGAGCGGAGCGGTGAACATGGTGTGAGATTTTCCGAGCGGCAAGACACCCGCTAGACGCAGCTGGGGCAGAGTCCGCGGTACGTGATCTCCACCTCGGACACCGTGAAACCGAACCGCTCCTCCGCCGCCAGCCCGGCCAGTGGACTGCCCGTCGGGTGGACGTCGCGGATGGTGCCGCAGCCGGAGCACACCAAGTGCTGGTGCGGGTGGTGCGCGTTGGGGTCGTAGCGCATGGCGCGGCCCGTCGCGGAGACCTCCACGACCTCGCCGAGGGAGACCAGTTCGCCCAGGGTGTTGTAGACGGTCGCGCGGGAGATCTCGGGCAGCAGCCGCGCCGCGAGTGCGTGCACCTCGTCGGCCGTGAGATGTACGTGATCGCCGTCGAGGACCTGCGCGACGACACGGCGCTGGGAGGTCATCCGCCAGCCACGCCCCCGCAGCCGCTCCAGCAGGTCGCTCATGTCGGTTCACCTGTTCGTGTTCGCGGGACACCTGGAGTCGTCAACGGGTGTCCGGATGGCCGGTTTTCTTACGGATGCGCTTTTAGCTCGCTTCTTGACTTGGACTCTGTCCATCGTAGGATCGGTTCCGGCCGATACCCAAGGAACAGCGTGTGGCGGCTCCCGGGCCGTACCCAGCACTGTGATCCGCCTGGTCCCGAAGGATTCCCATGTCTGAGAACCATGAAGCAATCGTCGTAGACCCCCAGTCGGCGGCTCAAGGCGGCTGCCCGGTCGCCCACGGGCGCGCCCCGCACCCGACTCAGGGTGGTGGAAACCGCGAGTGGTGGCCTGAACGGCTCAACCTCAAGATCCTCGCCAAGAACCCCGCCGTGGCCAACCCCCTGGGCGGGGAGTTCGACTACGCCACGGCGTTCAAGTCCCTCGACCTGCCCGCCGTGAAGCAGGACATCGCGGAGGTGCTGACCACCTCGCAGGACTGGTGGCCCGCCGACTTCGGCCACTACGGCCCGTTCATCATCCGCATGGCGTGGCACAGCGCCGGTACGTACCGCATCAGCGACGGCCGCGGCGGTGCCGGGGCCGGCCAGCAGCGCTTCGCCCCGCTCAACAGCTGGCCGGACAACGGCAACCTCGACAAGGCCCGCCGGCTGCTCTGGCCGGTGAAGAAGAAGTACGGGCAGAGCCTGTCGTGGGCCGACCTCATGATCCTCGCCGGCAACGTCGCCCTGGAGACGATGGGCTTCGAGACCTTCGGCTTCGCCGGCGGTCGCGCGGACGTCTGGGAGCCCGAGGAGGACGTCTACTGGGGTCCCGAGACCACCTGGCTCGGCGACGAGCGCTACACCGGTGACCGGGAGCTGGAGAGCCCCCTCGGCGCCGTCCAGATGGGTCTGATCTACGTCAACCCCGAGGGCCCGAACGGCAGCCCGGACCCGCTCGCCTCGGCCCGCGACATCCGTGAGACGTTCCGCCGGATGGCGATGAACGACGAGGAGACGGTCGCCCTCATCGCCGGTGGCCACACCTTCGGCAAGACCCACGGCGCGGGCCCGGCGGACAACGTCGGCGCCGACCCCGAGGCCGCCCCGATCGAGCAGCAGGGCTTCGGCTGGAAGAACAGCTTCGGCACCGGCAAGGGCGGCGACGCGATCACCAGCGGCCTTGAGGGCATCTGGACGAACACCCCCATCACCTGGGACAACAGCTTCCTGGAGATCCTTTACGGCTACGAGTGGGAGCTGTTCACCAGCCCCGCCGGCGCCAACCAGTGGCGGCCGAAGGAGGGCGCCGGGGCCGGCACCGTACCCGACGCCCACGACGCGTCGAAGAGCCACGCCCCGACGATGCTCACGACCGACCTCGCGCTCCGCGTCGACCCGGCGTACGAGCAGATCTCGCGGCGCTTCCTGGAGAACCCGGCGGAGTTCGCGGACGCCTTCGCCCGCGCCTGGTTCAAGCTGACCCACCGCGACATGGGCCCGGTCGTGCGCTACCTCGGCCCGGAGGTCCCGGCCGAGACGCTGGTGTGGCAGGACCCGCTCCCCGAGGTGACGGACGAGCTGATCGACGCCGAGGACATCGCCTCCCTCAAGGAGCAGGTCCTGGCCTCGGGTCTGTCGGTGTCCCAGCTCGTGTCCACCGCGTGGGCCTCGGCCTCGTCCTTCCGCGGCAGCGACAAGCGCGGCGGCGCCAACGGCGCGCGTATCCGTCTCGAACCGCAGAGCGGATGGGAGGCCAACGACCCCGACCGGCTCGCGACGGTGCTCCGCACCCTCGAAGGCATCCAGGAGTCCTTCAACTCCGCCCCGAACGGCGGCAAGCGGGTCTCGCTCGCCGACCTGATCGTCCTCGCCGGATCCGCGGCCGTCGAACAGGCCGCCAAGACCGCCGGCTTCGACATCGAGGTCCCCTTCACGCCGGGCCGCGCGGACGCGTCGCAGGAGCAGACGGACGTGGAGTCGTTCGCCGCGCTGGAGCCGGTGGCCGACGGGTTCCGCAACTACCTCGGGAAGGGACACCGGCTGCCGGCCGAGTTCCTGCTCATCGACCGGGCGAACCTGCTGACCCTGAGCGCCCCCGAGCTGACCGTCCTCGTGGGCGGCCTGCGTGTCCTCGGCGCGACCTACCAGGAGTCGTCGCTCGGCGTCCTCACCAAGACGCCGGGGTCGCTGACCAACGACTTCTTCGTCAACCTGCTCGACCTGGGTACGACGTGGACGGCGACGTCCGACGACGCGAACACGTTCGAGGGCCGCGACGACGCCACCGGCGAGGTCAAGTGGACCGGCAGCCGCACGGACCTCGTCTTCGGCTCGAACTCCGAGCTGCGCGCGGTCGCGGAGGTCTACGCGAGCGATGACGCGAAGGAGAAGTTCGTGAACGACTTCGTCGCGGCGTGGACCAAGGTCACGAACCTGGACCGGTTCGACCTCGTCTGACCCATTCGGTCCCTTCGGCCTCGGCCCTGATGGCGGCCAGGCCGGCCCGTGGTCTCGCGGGTCGGCCTGGCCGTCGTCTGTTTACGTGCCCGCCGTCTACGTGCCCGCGTGGACGTATGCCGCCCAGACATGGGGGCGGTCCGGGATCCGGCGGCGCAGTTCACGGACCGTGTGGTGAAGGGCGTGGGCGGAGGCCGTCGGCGCCGTGGTCGTACCGTCGTCTGTCATACGGCGGTAGAAGTCGCGGGTGACATGGTCCGCGTGGGTGCTGTCGATCTCCCAGAGCGTTCCGACGGCCGTGGGAAAACCGGCGAGCAGGAAGGCGCTGGTGATGTGGATGGCCTCGTCCGACAGCCGCTCGGACGTACGCGCGGTGCCGCAGGCCGCGAGGAAGGCGAGCTGCGCCGACCGGGGCCGGGTCCGGCAGATCTCCAGGACCGACAGCGGTTCACCGTTCGGGAGATGGAGCAGGGCGCCGGAGGGTTCCGCCGGGTCGGTGGCCGCGTGGCAGCCGAAGTGCACCCAGGAGGTGGCGCCGAGCGCGGCCAGCACGGCCTCGCGGGTCGCGGCGGCGCCGACCAGTGGCTCGCGTGCGCCGAGCAGCCCGGCGGCGTAGCCGGCCGCCGCCGCGACGCCGGGCAGCTCCTCCTCGGGTGAGGCGACCAGCAGGGCGCTGCCGCTGTCGGCCCCGTCGCGGTGCTCGGCCCGGCTGCGCGCGTACGCCAGAGTCTGGAACCCGGGGACGTACGACGACATCACCACGTCCAACGCGGCGCCGCAGCCGTCCAGTTCGCAGTCGGGCAGCGTGCACTGCGCCGCGTGCAGCGGCAGCGTGCTGAAGGCGCCGGTGGGCACCCACCAGATCCGGGGCCAGACGCCCGCGCCGGGGACCGGGTCGCACGACCCGGCGAGTTCGAGGACGGGGCGCACGATCCTGTGCCACGTCCACGCGAGCGTCTGGCGGATCGTGGCCCCGGCGGCGACGAGTTGTACGGGGGAGGGCCGCGACGTGCCCTGCGCGTTGATGGCGTCGACCGCGTCGCGCATGCGCCGGGCGACGTCGGCGATTTCGTCCGACCCGGCTTCGAGGACGAGGGCGGTGATGGACCGGTCCGTCACGACCAGGGCCTGGCATCGGATCCGCGCGTGGTTCAGCACGACGATCGGACCGTCGGCCGCGAGCGCGCGCAACTGCTCGGCGGAGAGCGGGCGCAGGAAGCCGTCGAACCCTGGTCGCGTACGGATGCCCTCGACCAGCTCGTCGAGTTCGCGCGACGCGCGGAGCCTGGCGAGCCGAAACCACTCGGCGTGGCCGGCGGTGGGGGCGGAGCCGGGATCGGACTCGGTGGTGAGCTGGTCGGTCAGCCGCTCGAACTCCCGGCTCAACTCGGGGTGCGCGGCACTCAGTTCGCCCAGATCCGCGCGGGCCTCGATCCGCCGTGACAGCAACAGCCCCCGCCCGCGCTCCAGTACTGCCGCGGCGCGGTCGACGGCGGGCCCCGCGACCGTACGGAAGTAGCTGCCGACGTCGGGCATGGAGCCCGGCACACGCCGCTCCTCCTCGATCACCCTGATGCTCTCTTCCACGGCTGCCGTCAGCTCGTCCATCCGGTCGGCGCCCGCCTGGCCGAGGGCCTGGAGGAGGACCAGCTCGACAACCGCCCGGATGTCCCCTTCGAACGCGCCGAGACCGAACTCGGCGGACTCCTGGTCGCTGCCCCGGTCGGTGATCTCGGCCATGGACTCGACCGCCGCTTCGAGATGGGTCAGGGCGGTCTCCGTGTCTCCCCACTTCACGGCACCGGCCGCCTCACCGATCTCCCCGTGCGCCCGCAGCCAGGCCGGGAGGACGGGGCGGTGCCGGGCGGTGGGGTCCATGGGGTCGATCAAGCCGGGCAGGCTGTCTCGCAGACGCTGCAGGGCGACCTCGAAGAGCTTCATCGACGGCATGGCCGGAGCCCCCGCCAAGCCCTCGGCCTCGGTCTCGGTCTCTGTCCGCCCGTCAGAGGGGGACTGCCCGGGTCGGTCGCCCCTTCCCCCCAGGACCAGACCGGCGACGAGGCCGACGAAGAAGCGCATCATGTCGGCCCAGCCGTCGGGAGTCTCCTCCACCAGGGCGTCGACCAGGTTGGCCGCCTCACCCACGAGACCCCCCACCCCCGTCGCGCTCTCAGGGGCGCCGCTGTGAATCGCGGTGGCTCGCTGCGCAAGCGCCCGGACGAGGTTGGTCCCGGCCATCAGCCGCATCGGGTGGCCGACGGGACACCCGGCAAACGTCCTGCGGCACCGATCGACCTCGGCGTCGGTGATGTCGTACTTCGGGCCACCGCCCGGCCCCATGGTCTCGATCAGGTCGATGTAGATGTCGCCCATCGCGTCGAGCCCCGGCAGGTCGTCCCCGGCTCCGGAGCCGGGATCCGCGGTGAATTCCTTGAGCCGCCGCGCCGCTTCCAGGGCGCGTACGAGTTGGCCCGGTTCATGGCCGAGCAAGTAGTTCTGCAAGGCGGCGTGCACCTCGGTATGGAGCGTCGACACCACCAGGGCGGCGTCGGCGGGCGGTCCCTCGGTTGTCGCCGCCGCGGCGAGCAGCGCGGACGCCTCTCGCGCCGCTTCCCGGTCGAAGCTCATGGTCGACCAGGTCGTGAGTGAGGAGGCGAGGAGCTGATCGACGGCTTCACCGAGTCCGGAGTCGTGCGCGCGTGCGTAGCGCAGCAGTTGGACGATCTCGTCGAGATCGGCCGGAACGGCGTTGTTGGCCACCCCCTGGGCGGTGAGCGCGCTGCCGAGCCCGGCGGCGAGCGAGGCGCGCAGGGCGGGCTGCTCCTCCGTCTCCGCCAGCAGTTCCCGCAGGACCTCGATGTTGGTGTCGAGATGGTCGGGGTCGATGAAGTTCATGCCGTCGATGCGCGACACCAGGGAGACCACCCTGACCAGCTCCGGGTCCGGTGCGTCGTCCGGTGCGCCGGTGGAGATCGACGCCACGGCGACCGACAGTGCGAAGTCGAAGTGGCCCTGTCGCAGCAGTCCGAGCGGCAGGAAGCCTGCCGGGGCGCCGGACACCGCCTCGTCGGTCAACGACGCTGCCTCGGTGGCGAGTTGCTCCGCCCGGATCGCCGCGTCGGCGCCTTCGGTCTCGCGCAGGGCCGCTGCCCGCGTTCCCGTGAGGGCGGCCAGGACGGCGACGTACGCGTAGCGGTGCGGGTGGTCGGAGGGCAGCGACGCCAGCGCGGCGCGGTAGCGGGCGATCTGTTCCTCGGAGACGGATACGGGTACGGGCTCCGCTCCCGCGTCGGCGTCCGCGGTGGCGCCGACGGCGTGTGCCAGAGCGAGGATTTCGACGTCGATGTCCGGGGGCCCGCCCTCGCGCGCCGCCCGCTCCCTGAGCTGTGCCACGATGCCGTCGAGCAGCGGCGCGTAGTCACTCTCGTTCTCCGGATCGTGGAACTTAGCCAGATCGGTGAGGAGTTCGACATCCGCCGCCTCGACGGTGCCGAGCAGTTCGGCCGCCTCCCGCGCCGCCTCCCGCGCGTCGTCACTGTCGCCGCGCTCCATGGCGAGGGCGTCGAGCCCCTGACTCAGGCTCATGGTCACCGCGGCGCGAGCCGGATGGCCGGGGGGCGTACGGACGAGGGCGGCCCGCAGTCGTCGTACGCCGCAGGCGATCCGGCCCGCGTCGCGCTCGCGCGTACCGGCGTCGATGATGGCGTGACCCGCGCGCAGGTCCAACTCCCCCGGCCAGCCCACCGGTTCGGCGTGCACCTGGCGCAGGAAGTTCAACGCCTCGGCAACTTCGGGCGTGTGCACCCCGTCCGGTACGAGCAGGACCATGCGCTCGACCTCGGACATCGGCGGGTCGCCGAGCAGCCGCGCGGCGTCCAGCACCGTGCCAAGGGCGAGCGCGGGCGCGTCGGCGCCCGCCGGGCCGATGACGCCGGGATCGATGTGCGGCAGCCGCTCGCACACCGCCGCCGCGTTCCGTGCCGCGACGGCGAGCGAGTCCGGGTCGGCCGCGAGCTGGAAGCGCGCCGTGTGGAGTACCAGCGCGTGGAGCGCCAGCTCGACGAACCCGTCGTGGCCGGCCGGCAGATAGTGCTGTGCCGTGTCGGACCAGGCGATCGCGCGGTCGAGGGCGTCGAGCCGGCCGGGCTCCGTCAGACCGGGCGCGTTGAGCGCGGCCTCGCCGTACGCCGAGCTGACCAGGTGCTCGAACCGCGTCTCGTGCGCCGCGTCGGCCGGGTCGAAGCTGTCCCGCAACTCCTGCGGAAGCCCCCCGGCGTCGGGCACTCTCGGATACAGAAAGCCGAAGGCGCTCAGCGCGATGGTCACGTTCCGCTGCGCGTCCGGGTCCTCGGGACCCTCGTGACGGAACCAGAAGGTCCAGAAGACATCGGCGACGGACTCCAGGTCCACCGCCTCCTGGGGCGACGGCGCGGCCTCGCGCAGGAGCGCCAGCGCGTCGCTCACCACGTCGTGCCCGCGCAACCCCGCCTGATCCTGGGCGTTCTGAGCCGATACGAGGCGGGCGACCACTCGTTCCCGAAGCTCGGTCATCGTTCCCTAGATTAGGCTGATTCGACGTCAGGGGGCAGTGGTTCGCGGGGGTTTGGGAGTCTGCGATGGGCGATGGGGAGCAAGCGCGGAGGCTGTACGAGGACGCCGTCGAATATCTGTGCCGCAATGCCGAGGCGTTGCGCGACCTGATCGGTCCGGCGCGCTGGGAAGCGCCGTTCGCGACCGTGCGGGACGGTGACCCCGCCACCGGCGAATGGCGGGACGCCGTACGCGCGTTGCACGACGCGGCCGAGGCGGCCGGGATCCCCGGCGGGATCGGTCTGCGCTCCACGATGGGGGTCGGCGACTGGCTGTCCGGACCGGCGCCTCAGTCCGTCGGCTGGATCTGCCCCACGGACCGCTGCGGCCGGGTGGATCTACGGAAGGGCGGGGCCCCGCCCCGTACACCGACCTGCGCCCTGGCCGGCCGGCCGATGCGTCTCGTGGAGGGCTGAGCACGGTGGAACTGCTCGTCGAACTCCAGAAGCGCATACCCGACGGGTGGTTCCTGCGACGGCTGCTGCCCGCCGCGTTGTTCGTCGTGGTCGCGATCGTCGGCGGCGGGCAGCTCGGCCAGCGCCACTGGAACGATCTCGGGCTCGCCCGCGAAGGCATCGCCGGCGCGCTGCGCCTGAGCGGCGGACTGTCCGCCGACGGCGTCGCCTCCCTCGTACTCGTCGCGGTGGCGATCGTGGCGGCGGCGTTCGCGGTGCCCTTCGCCGGGGGCGCGATCGGCGCGCTGGCGTCGGGTGCCTGGCCCTGGTGGCTGATGCCGGTGGCCCGGCGCGTGACCGCGTTGCGCGTACGGCGCTGGGCGCACCCCGACGAGCTCGGGGCCCGGTCCGTGCGCGCCCGCGCTGCCGGGCGGGAGCTTCGCGCCGACCGGCTCGACGCCCGCAGGGCCCGTACGGGGACGGCCAGGCCCAGCTCCCCCACCTGGTCGGGCGACCGGTTCCGCGCCGCCGAGGCGCGCGTCGAGCAGGAGACCGGGACCGACATCGCGAGCGAGTGGACCAAGCTGCTGCTCGCGGCGGAGGACACCCCTCGCGCCGCGCTGAGCGACACGCGCGCGGCGTACGACGCGGCGTGCGAAGCCCTCGCGTGGAGCGTCGCGTTCACGATCCTCGGCGCCTGGTGGTGGCCCGCGGCGGCGGTCGGGGTGGTGCTCTGGCTGACCGGCTGGCTGTCGCTGCGCCGCGCGGTGGAGGCGCTGTGCCGGACGACGGAGGCGGTGTTCGCGCTGCGGGCCGACGAGCCGCCGGCGTCGGCGGGTTCGGCGGCGGGTTGAGGCCCACGCCGACGGCGGGATCCGGTCGGTCCCGGTCGGCACCCACTGGGCGACCTGCGCCCTGTGCGCCGGATTCCGCTGGCCCGACCCCGGTCGCACCGACACGCAGGCGGACGCCCTCGCGGCCGAAGGGATCCGCTTCGCCGGGGACGTCGCGGATCCCGGCACGCGCCTGCCGCTGGACGAACTCCAGCGCCTGCTGGGCAGTTGACCAGCCACCGACCACCGACCACCGACCACCGGCACCGGATCGCTATCGCAGTGATTCGATCGCTCGGGAAAGGCTCGCCGCCCCGTGGCCCTCGGCGATCTGGCGTTCGAGGAGCCTCTGGAGTGGAGTCAGCAGGTCCACCCCGAGGCCCTGCGCCCTGGTGGCCGTCAGGATGTTCGTCAGGCCCACCGCGTTGATGTCGAGGTTGGACGTCTCCGTCGTGTAGTCGCCCGAGTCGATCTCGGCCGCGAAGCCGGGCAGCGCCGCCGCCGCGCCGTTCAGCCAGGGGACCAGGAGGCTGGTGATGTCCGTGGCCTTGATCCGGGCCGAGTCGGCGATCGCGACCGACTGGAAGAAGCCCGCGAACATGCCGTACATGCCGCTGAGCAGCGCGATGTCGTGGAGCGATGCCAGGCCGGGGTCGGTGCCGACGAAGGTGGGGGCGCCGAGGAGGTTCAGTTGCTCGCGGTACGTCTCGAAGACGGTGGACGAGCCGCTGTAGAGCACGAACGCGTCCGGCGTTCCGATCGTCTGCGGTACGGCGTAGACCGC
Organism: Streptomyces sp. NPDC050433; assembly: GCF_044458565.1. Classification (NCBI taxonomy): domain Bacteria; kingdom Bacillati; phylum Actinomycetota; class Actinomycetes; order Kitasatosporales; family Streptomycetaceae; genus Streptomyces; species Streptomyces sp. NPDC050433. The sequence continues at coordinate 18,605 of NZ_JBITIB010000040.1, forward strand.
CCCGTCCAGATAGTCGGCGCCGTGTCCGGTCGCGAGGGCCGCCAACTCGCGGGCGGGCTCCGGGGTTCCGGAGCTGAGGTTGATCAGGGTCCGGCCGCGCAGCGCGTCGGCGGCGGGGCTGAGGATCTGTCGCACCGTGTCGTAGTCCAGCACGCAGACGATGACGAGTTCCCCCGCCGCGATGGCTTCGGCGGCCGTCGCCGCCCGGTTGGCGCCTCGGGTGACCAGGTCGTCGGCCTTGGCCGGGGAGCGGTTCCAGACTGTGGTGCGGTAGCCGTGGCCGAGGAAGGCGGCGGCCAGTGCGCGGCCCAGGTTGCCGAGACCGATCACGGTGACGGTGGGCAGGTCGGGCTTCGGGGCGGACCGCGCGGTCCGCGGTGCGGGCTCGGTGGTCATCAGAGGCTCGGCGGTCATGGGGTTTCTCCCGTTGTCGTGGTGTCCGGTGCGACAGGAAGGACTCTGCCGAGCCGGGCTGTCGGTCCCCTGTCGATCGGCTGTCGCCCGCTCCGACAGGGGCGGTGAGCAGCCGCGTTAGGGTGACGCGTATGCGATTCGGGGTGCTCGGTCCGCTGGCCGTGTGGACGGCGGACGGCGATCCCGTTCCGATCCCCGGCGCCAAAGTCCGTGCCCTGCTCGCCCACCTGCTGGTGGATCCTGGGCGCGCCGTGTCCGTCGGCCGGCTGGTGGACGAGTTGTGGGGGGCGGCGCTGCCGGACGACCCCGGCAACACGTTGCAGGGAAAGGTCTCGCAGCTGCGGCGCGCGCTGGAGCGGGCCGAGCCGGGTGGGCGGGATCTGGTGGTCTCCGTGGCCGGGGCCTCGGGGTATCTCCTGCGGAGCGGCCCCGGCTCCGTCGACTCGGGCAGATTCACCGCGCTGCTGGACCGGGCGCGGGCCGAGGCCGTACCTCGTACGAAGGCGGAGCTGCTGTCCGAGGCGCTGGGGCTGTGGCGCGGAGAGGCGTTCGCGGACTTCGCCGGTGAGCCGTTCGCTCTCGCGGAGACCGGCCGCCTGGCGGAGGCGCGGCTCACGGCGCTGGAGGAACAGGCTGAGGTACGGCTGGTGTTGGGCCAGCACGCGAAGCTGGCCGGTGAACTCGGCGGCCTCGTCGCCGCGCACCCGCTCCGGGAGCGGCTGCGCGCCGTACATCTGCGCGCGCTGTACGGCGCGGGGCGCCAGACCGAGGCGCTGGAGAGTTACGAGGACCTTCGGCGCCGGCTCTCCGACGAGCTGGGCCTGAAGCCCGGACGTGAGCTGGTCTCGCTCCAACAGGCCGTGCTGCGACAGGACTTGGCGCTCGGCGCCACCGACTCCCGGCCCTCCGTCCGGACGAATCTGCCCACCCCCCTCACGGAGATCGTCGGCCGGGAAGGGGCCGCTTCGAGCGTGCGCGACCTGCTGGCCGCCGCCCGGCTGGTCACTCTCACCGGCCCCGGCGGGGTCGGCAAGACGCGGCTGGCCGTGGAGGTCGCCCGGCGGTCCGCGGAGGCGTACCCCGACGGCGTGTGGCTCGTGGAACTCGCCGCGCTCGCACCCTCGCCGGGCCCTCACGCCGATCCGGACATCGTGAACGCGGTGGCCGAGGCCGTCATGAGGGTCCTGGGCATCCAGGAGGGGGACGGTGCGGGCGAGCCGCTGTCCCCGGCCCGTCGGCTGGCCGACGCGCTGGGCGAGCGGCGGCTGCTGCTCGTCCTGGACAACTGCGAGCACGTCGTGGACCCGGTCGGCGAACTGACCGCCGCGCTGCTCCCGCACGCGCCCGGTCTGACCGTGCTGACGACCAGTCAGGAAGCCCTCTCCCTCAGCGGTGAGCAGGTGTGGGCGGTGCCGCCGCTCCCCCTGCCGAGCGCGGTCGCGCTGTTCACGGCCCGCGCCGGCGACGGGGGGAGGGAGGACACCGAGGCCGTCGCCGAGTTGTGCCGCCGTCTCGACGGCATCCCGCTGGCACTGGAACTCGCCGCGTCGCGGGTGCGGACCATCGGCGTACACGGCCTCGTCGCCCGGCTGGACGACCGGTTCAGACTGCTGGCCGTCGGCCCCCGGAACGCGCCCGACCGTCAGCGGACCCTGCGCGCTGTGATCGACTGGAGTTGGGGTCTGCTCACGGAGACCGAGCGCGTCGTGCTGCGCAGACTGGCGGTGCACAGCGGGAGTTGCACCCTAGAGGCGGCCGAGGCGGTCTGCGGGGGCGGCGACCAGAAGTCGGCGGACGTGCCGTCGGCCGATGTGCTCGACCTGATCGCCCGCCTGGTGGAACGGTCCCTGGTCGTGCTCTCCGACCAGCCGGAAGGTCCCCGCTACCGGCTGCTGGAGTCGGTCAAGGCGTACTGCGTCGAACAGCTCCGCGCGGCGGGCGAGTTCGACACCGTACGGGAACGGCACAGCCGCTACTACACCGAACTGGCCTGCCAGGCGGAACCGTTGCTCCGAGGGCCCGAGCAACGGCACTGGCTGGAGCGACTGGACGGCGAGGCGGACAATCTGCGGGACGCGCTCGACTTCGCCATACGGCACGGGGCCGGCGAACGGGCCTTGCGTACGGTGAACGCGCTCGCCTGGTACTGGGTGCTGCGCGGCCGGCCGGCGGAGGCCCGGCGTTTCCTGGACTCGGCGCTGACCGCCGTACCCGCACCGACGCCTGATCGCGCCCTTGCCACGGCGTGGCGGGCCGGAATCGCCCTGCTGCAAGGGGAGTCCGGCGATTCCGCGTACGAGACCACAGAGTACGAGCCCACGGAAGGGATCAACGACCCCCGTGACCGTGCCACCGCCCTGTGGTTCCTGGGTTTCGCGCAGATGGGATCCGGCGACGTCGCCACCGGGGAGAGCCTGGTGAACCGGTCCCTGGACGCGTTCCACACCCTCGGCGATCCCTGGGGGACGGCGGCGGCGCTGAGCGTACGGGCCCGGCACGCGATGGCGCGCGGCGACCTCGACGCCGTACGGCGCGACGGCGAACGCAGCGCACGGCTCTTCGAAGAGACCGGTGACCGGTGGGGACGGCTCCAGACCGTGTTCCCGCTGGCCGCGCTGAGCCAGATCACCGGCGACTACGAGCACGCCGCCCGCCTCCAGCGCGACGGGCTGGCCATCGCCGAACAGCTCGGGCTCTGGACCGAGGCCGCCAAGCGACTGTCCGGTCTCGGCAGGATCCATCTCCTCACGGGGGATCACGGGCGGGCCCGCGCGTTCCACCAGCGGGCCCTCAAGCTGGCGCGCGAACAGAACTTCAGATCCGGCGAGGTCGACGCCGAACTCGGCCTCGGACTCGGCGCACGCCAGGAAGGCGACCTCGACCTCGCCGAGCGCCATATGCGCGGGCTGCTGTCCTGGTTCCGCGAGGCGGGTTACGGCCCCGGCATCACTCTGGCGCTGGCGGAGCTGGGCTTCGTCGCCGAACTGCGCGGCGACGCGGAGACCGCCCGCACCCTGCACCTGGAGGGCTTCGACGCCGCCCGCGAACTCGGCGACCCGAGGGCCGTGGCCCTGGCGGTGGAGGGGCTGGCCGGTGCGCGGGCCGCAGCCGGCCGGTACGGGGAGTCCGCGAGGCTGCTGGGCATGGCGGCGGCAGCGCGGGACTCCGTCGGTGCGCCGCTGCCGCCCGCCGAACGCCGGGACGTGGACCGCGTCTCGGGCGTGGCGCGCGGGGCGCTGGGGGTGGCGGGCTTCGACGCGGAGTTCGAACGAGGTGCGCTGCTGGACATGGAGGCGGCGCGGGCCGGCATCGGCGACGCCGTAACGTGGTGACGCCTTCGTGGCACAACGCCGTCCGGACCGCCGACCGAGGTCAGGCGAGCAGCCGCCGCTCCTTCGCCAGCGCCACCGCCCCCGACCGGGTGTCCACCCCCAACTTGCCGTAGATACGGCCCAGATGGGTCTTCACCGTCGCCTCGCTGATGAACAGCGCGCGGGCGATCTCGCGGTTGCCCAGGCCGCGTGCCAACTGCTGGAGTATGTCCAGCTCCCGTTCGGACAAGGCGGGGCGCGGGCTGCGCAGTTGGGCCAGGAGACGGTTCGCGATCGGCGCCGAGAGCGCGGTGTGGCCGGACGCCGCGTCGCGGATGGCGGCGAAGAGTTCGTCCGGCTGTTCCGCCTTCAGCAGGTAACCCGTGGCGCCCGCCTCGATGGCACGGGTGATGTCGGCGTCCGTGTCGAACATCGTGAGCACGAGCACACGCGGCGGGCCCCCGGCCGGAGGGCCGTACGCCCCGCCCGCGAGCAACTGCCTGGTGGCCGCCACGCCGTCCATGCCCTCGCCACCGAGCTGGAGGTCCATCAGTACGACATCGGGTCGCACCCGCGCCGCCGTCGCCAGCGCCTCCTCTCCGCTGCCCGCCTCGCCGACCACCTCGATGCCGTCGGTGCTGGACAACAGGGCGCGCAGTCCGGCGCGTACCACCGCGTGGTCGTCGCACAGCAGCAGCCGTACGGGAGTTGTGGACGCCGGTGCGCTCGCGCTCATGACACGGCCTTTCCGAGCTTGTCGAGTACAGGTGTGCGCACGCCGGGTGTGCGCACGCCGGGTGTGTGCACGAGGGGAACGGCCGCCGACACCACCGTGCCCTCCCCCGGCTCGGACTCCACGGTGAGCGTGCCGCCCAACTGCCGTGCCCGCACCCGCATGGCGGGCAGCCCGTGCCCGCGCCCCGGCCGCCCGGCGGCCACCGCGAACCCGCGTCCGTCATCGGCGATGTCCAGGGAGATCTGATCGTCCAGGCAGGTCAGGGTCAGCGCCGCCCGCGTCGCCCCGGCGTGCTCGCGTACGTTGGCCAACGCCCCCTGCGCGATACGCAGCAGCGCCGCCTCCATCCGTTCGGGCAGCGGACCCAACGTGCCGTCCAGCCGGAAGACCACGGTCAGCCCGCCGCCGCTCTCGCGTTCGGCGAGCGCGCCCAGCGCCGGGGCGAGCGTGCGCTCGGCCAGGTCGGCCGGGGCCAGGTCGTGCACGAACCGGCGCGCCTCGGCGAGACTGCGGGACGCGATCTCGCCCGCGTCCCGCACATGGCCCCGTGCCGCGTCCGGGTCCGCCCGCCAGACGCGTTCGGCGGCCTGGAGCAGCATCTGCTGGCTCGACAGGCCCTGCGCGAGAGTGTCGTGGATCTCGGTGGACAGCCGCTGCCGCTCCGCGAGGATCCCCGCCCGGCGCTCGGTGGCGGCGAGGTCACGGCGCGTACGGACCAGATCGTCGATCAGCGCGCGCTGCCGGCCGGCCTGGCGTTTGAGATGGATCAGTACGGCGGTCCCGACCGCGGCGACGGCCGGCGGGGCGAGCAGCGCGTTGGGGTCGAACTCGTCCTGCGCGAAACGCAGTTTGGACGCCACAACCAGCAGGGTCAGTACGGCGGCGAGCGACACGGCGGTCCGCGTCGACAAGGTGTGCAGACCGGTGAAGAAGAGCGGCATCGCGCACCAAGCCGCGCTCGGCGCGAGCGCGAGCAGCACCACCCAGACCGCCAGCACCGCCGCCACCCACGCCAGATAGCGGGCGTCGGGCCGCGTACCCGGAGACGGCGCGGGCGCCAGGAACCGGCCGACGAGATAGAGCCCCCCGAACACCACGAACAGCCCGACGACCCAGCCGGTGTATGTCCCGCCCTCGTGCCGGATCAGATAGCGCGCGAGTGAGGCGCCCAGAAGCAGGACGAACGCGGCGTCCAGGACGGCCGTGAGCCACCGCCGGTCGGGATCGGCCACCGTCGTCTCCGTCACGCGCCTGCCCCTCAGCCCCTGGTCGTCGTTCATTCGTGGTCACCCCACCCATCAGTCCTAGCGTGCCCGCCACGGTCCCGCATCAGCCGATCGGTCGACACGGCTGTCGCCCGTACCGCTCGCGAACGGGGGCCGGTTCGCCGTACCGCCGCGCCCCGGCCGCCCCGAGGCTGATGACAACACCCCGGCCAGCCGGCCCGTACGCACGTAGGGAATCGCCACATGCCCGCCAAGAACGTCACCGTCAACCGCGCCGCCCTCGGCCACCGCATCGCCTACGCGCTCCGCCACCCCAACCGGGCGCCCCGCCATCTTGCCCGCGCGGCCCGCGACACCTGGCTGCGCTACCGCTGGCCGGACCACATCTCGTACTACCGCGCGGTCATGCGCTCCGACACCCGCGCCGACCCGGACGCGGCGGTCGGCAGCCGCAGCCGTGAACGGTGGCTGGCCCTCGGCTCCATGCAGTTCGACTACCTGCTGGGACACGGACTGCGCCCCGAGCACCGGATGCTGGAGATCGGCTGCGGCAATCTCCGCGCGGGCTGGCGGTTCATCGACCACCTGGAGGCCGGGCACTACTACGGCATCGACATCTCCCCCGACATACTCGCCGCCGCCCAGGACACCCTGGTCCGCCAGGGCCTCCAGCCCCGCCTCCCCACCCTCACCCCGGTCCGCGACCTGAAGCTGAGCTTCCTCCCGGACGCCCACTTCGACGTGGTCCACGCCCACAGCGTCTTCTCGCACTCACCGCTCCCGGTGATCGAGGAATGCCTGGCCCACGTCGGCCGGGTGCTGGCGCCGGGCGGCTGGTTCGACTTCACCTTCGACCGCACCGAGGGCAAGGAACACCAGGTACTGCGGGAGGACTTCTACTACCGCACGGAGACCCTGATCACCCTGGCCGAACGCCACGGCCTGTCGGCCCGTTTCATGACCGACTGGGAAGACCTCCCCCACGGCCAGTCCAAGATCCGCGTCACCCACGGCCCCGTCCGGTAACCACGCCGCCGTACCGTAACCGCGCCCGCACACCCGTACCCGAACCGCTCCCCGTGGGTGAGGATGGCCGGGACCGGCACGATGCCGGTGGAAGACGGAGGGGGAGCGGGTCGGCGTGCTGTTGCGGCAGCTGGAGTATCTGGTCGCGCTCGCCCGCGAGCGGCACTTCGCGCGCGCCGCCGACGCCTGCTTCGTCTCGCAGCCCTCGCTCTCCGCCGCGATACGCAAGCTGGAGCACGAACTGGGCGTGCCCGTCGTGCGGCGCGGCCGGCGCTTCGAGGGGCTGACGCCCGAGGGCGAGCGGGTACTGCTCTGGGCGCACCGGATCCTCGCCGAACGCGACGCGCTGCACCATGAGTTGTCGGTCATGCGGGGCGGTCTCACCGGCAGGCTGCGGCTGGGCGCCATCCCCACCGCGCTGACCGCCGCGTCCTTGCTGACCACGCCGTTCTGTGAGCAGCATCCCCTCGTCCGCGTCTCGTTGGAGACGCTGTCGTCGCGCGACATCACACGGCGGCTGACCTCCTTCGAGCTGGACATCGCGCTCACGTATCTGGACGACGAAAGCCTGCGGCAGGTACGCAGGACGCCCCTGTACGAGGAGCGGTATCTGCTTCTCACCCCGCACGACAGCCCGCTCGCCGAGCGGCGGTCGGTGCGCTGGTCCGAGGTCGCAGGGCTGCCGCTCTGTCTGCTGTCGCCGCAGATGCGCAATCGCCGCATCATGGACGAGTACTTCGCCGCCGAGGGCGCGAGCGTCACCCCGGCCATCGAGACCGACACCGTGGCGGGCCTGTACACGCACATGGCGGCGAGCCGCTGGTCGAGCGTGATCTCGCACGCCTGGCTGCACATGTTCGGCGTCCCCGGCACCATGCGCGTGGTCCCGCTGGAGCACCCCGTGCACGGCCCGCGCGTCGGCCTGGTCATCGCCGACCGCAGCCCCGAACCGGTGCTGGCGAAGGCGCTGTTGGAGACCGCGCGGCGGCTGAGCGTACGGGAAGTGCTGGACAGCCTGCTCGACACGCACCTCACGCGGGCGACCACATCAGAGCCGAAACCCGAACCACCCGCCCCGGAACGATAGTCCGCGTCTATCCCGGCATAGAGAAGATCGCTTTGCCAGGGCCCGACGCCAGGACCCACCGTAAGAGGCACCTTCCGAAGCACTCCCGCAGCAGCAACGGACGAGGAGCCGCAACCCCATGGCCAAGATCCTGTGTGTGCTCTACGACGACCCGACCGACGGACAGCCCACCACCTACGCCCGCGACGACCTCCCGGTCATCGACCACTACCCCGGCGGCCAGACCACCCCCACCCCCGAGGGCACCGACTTCACCCCCGGCCGGCTGCTGGGCAGCGTCTCCGGTGAGCTGGGCCTGCGCTCCTTCCTGGAGAGCCGCGGCCACACCCTCGTCGTCACGTCCGACAAGGAGGGCGCGGGATCGGTCTTCGACCGCGAGCTGGCCGACGCGGACATCGTCATCTCCCAGCCGTTCTGGCCGGCTTATCTGACGGCGGAACGTATCGCCGCCGCCAAGAACCTGAAGCTCGCCGTCACCGCCGGCATCGGCTCCGACCATGTCGACCTCGACGCCGCCATCGCGCACGGCGTCACCGTCGCGGAGGTGACGTACTGCAACAGCATCAGCGTCGCCGAGCATGTGGTGATGACGGTGCTCGGCCTCGTACGCAACTTCATCCCCTCGCACCAGATCGTGCTCGACGGCGGCTGGAACATAGCGGACGCCGTCAAGCGCTCGTACGACCTGGAGGGCATGCAGGTCGGTACGGTCGCGGCCGGCCGTATCGGGCTCGCCGTCCTGCGCCGCCTCGCCCCCTTCGACGTGGGGCTTCACTACACCGACCGCCACCGGCTGCCCGAGGCCGTCGAGCGGGAGCTGAACCTCACCTGGCACGAGTCGACAGCCGCGATGGTGCCGCACTGCGACGTCGTCACCATCAACGCGCCGCTGCATCCGGAGACCGAGGGCCTGTTCGACGACAAGCTCATCGGCACCATGAAGCGCGGCGCGTACCTCATCAACACCGCCCGCGCGAAGATCGTCGACCGCGACGCCGTCGACCGCGCGCTGCGGGGCGGTCAGCTGGCGGGGTACGGCGGCGACGTCTGGTACCCGCAGCCCGCGCCCGCCGACCACCCGTGGCGCACCATGCCGCACCACGCGATGACGCCGCACATATCGGGGTCGTCGCTCTCGGCGCAGGCGCGATACGCGGCCGGTACGCGGGAGATCCTGGAGTCGTACTTCGCCGGGAACCCGATCCGTGACGAGTACCTGATCGTGGAGGGCGGGGCGCTGGCCGGCACGGGAGCGCACTCGTACTCCACGAAGGAGGGCTGAGTCCGGGGGCCCGGCGAGCCCCGGCGGCCCCCGACAGGCCCCGGCGGGATTCCGCTGTCCGCGATGTGCGATCGTGCGCGCCATGACGGCGTTCCAGGAGCACATGCGGCGGGCGGGTGAGCGGGCGCTGGAGGCGGTTCCGGCACCGCTCAGGGCCGAGATCTATGTGATCTCGTTCCGGATCTGGCGGCACGACTCGCTCGACAGCCGCCACCCGTACCTCGCGATCGGTTACAACACCGAGAGCGAGGTACGGCGCGTACTGGCCGCGCAGCGGGATCCCGGCTCCGATCCCGGCGAGGTGCGGTGGAGTTACGCGTACTGGCTGCTGGACGAGACGACGGGCATCGTCGGCCATGGTCCCGAACCGACGGACGATCCGGCCGGAGCCGCCCTGCACCTGGCCGAGATCAAGGAACTCGGGCTCTGGTACGAGGAATCCGACCACGAGGATGCCGACGGCGAGGAACAGAGCGCGCGGGACGAACTCCTGACGGCGCACTTCGACGACGCCTGCCTCGACCTCGCGCGGCATCTGCACGCGAGCGGAAAACTCACCGAAGTCCTCGGCCGCCCCGTACCGATCGTGCCGTTCGACATGTACCGCGCCGGATACGAGCCGGATCTCGCCGAGACCGCGAACCCGCCCGAGGTGGTGGCCGACTACCTCGCGTGGGCGAGGGCGCAGGAGGAGTGAGAGCGTCGTTGGCCCAAGCGCTCAGAACGAGAACGAGCTGACCCCGCGGGCCAGCAACTCAGCCCGCACCTCCCGTCCGTCGGGCACGCGCCGGGCGACGTAGTCACTGAGAACGGCGTGCGTGAGTCCGCTGATCTCCAGCAGCGGTGCGAACGTCGCCAACTCGGTGGTCGAGGAGAGCCGGAAGTCCACCTTGCTCAGAGTGGGCAGCCCGGCGAGCGCGGAGACGTCGAGCAGCCCGAGCGAGTAGGCCTTGATCGATTCGATCGACGTGCTGCCGGTCAGGAAGTCGAAGTCCGGCCATGCCTGATACCGGTACTCCAGCTCGCGCAGCTCTTTCATCCCTCCCATCGGCGGTGGCTTCAGCCGGTCGCACGACTCGATCGTGATCTTGCGCAGGGTGGGCGAGCCGGCGAGGGCGTCCAGCGACTCCAGTTGCCCTACGCCCTCCAGCCGTAGATCGGCCAGCGGCGCCCGGCCGGCCAGGCCGGTCAGGTCGTGCAGGACCTCGCCCCCGAATATCCGCACCTGCCGCAGCCGAGGCTGATCGCCGACCCTGCCGAGGTCGGCCAGAGAGGGGCAGTGCCGTACGTCGAGTACGCGCAGGTCGGGAAGGTCCGGCGCGCCGTCGAGCGTACGCAGGGTCCGGAAGCGGTCGATCAACAGCACGCGCACGCCGGGCAGTTCGGGCAGGAAACCGAGGTCGGGTCCGCCGTCGACGTTCGTCAGGAACAGCCGGCGGGGCGCAGGGGCGCCGGCCAGTGACGAGAAGTCGGACAGGGCCGTGCAGTCGCGCACCCTGAGCAGGTCGAGTGCGGTCAGCGCCTCGACCCCGGCGACGGAGGTGAGCCGTTCGCAGTCGGCGATTTCCAGATTCACCAGGCCGGGCAGGCCCGCGATGGCCCGCAGGTCGCGGAGTTCGACGCACTCGGTGAGGACCAGTTCGGTGACGTCCGGGTGGTGGCCGAGGCCGTCGAGCGACCTGAGGCGGCGGACCTTATCCATCCGCAGCACACGCAGGCCGGGCATGGCGTCGATGCCCTTGAGGGTGGTGAGGTGGGCGCAACTGGTGAGGTCCAGTTCGGTGACCGCGCCGACATCTGTCAGGGCCGACAGATCCTTGATGCCGGTCCAGCCCAGGTCGAGCGTGGCGAGCCTGCGCAGACCGCTGAGCGGGTGGATGTCGCGCAGACCCCGGCAGCCCTGGAGGCTGAGGGATTCCAGGTCGGGCAGTGCGGCGCCGAGTCCGGTGACGGACGCGACGCCCGTCATGCTGAGGTCGAGCCGGCGCAGCGCGCGCAGTGCCAGCAGCGGGGCGATGTCCTTCACCTTGCGGCAACGGTGCAGACGCAGGCTCTCCAGGGCGGTGAGTCCGGCGAGCGGCGTGAGATCGTCGATGCCCGAACAGCCGCCCAGATCAAGGCTGATGAGCCGGGTGAACGTGAACTCGGCGAACGGCGCGAGATCGGTGAGCCCGGCGCACCGGTCCAGATGGAGCGTGCGCAGGACGGGGGCGAGATGCCGCAGCCCCTCCGGGACGGCCTTGCTCACCTTGAGATCGGTGCGGTTCTCCCGCGCGTAGGCGGGGACGAGGAGGAGTTCGGCGAAGCCGTCGGGGTCGGCGACCTTGGGCCACAGCTTCAGGAGCGCGTCGGTGCTCGGCTGCCCGACGGCGGCGAACCGCGCGGCGAGCGCGACGGCCTCACCGGGGTCGACGGCCGGGGCGTCGGCGCCTCGGACGAGCAGTTCACGTACGACCTTACGGGCCTGCGGCGCCTTGACGATGGCCAGCAGCCCGCGCAGGTCATCCAGTTCGCGTGAGCGGGATGTGGTCATGCCACCGCAGGATAGGCGCCGAGTCCGACAGCACAGGCACTCGGGCCCCCGGCCCCTACGCTTTCACCTCGAACGAACGCAGCCACAGCTCCAACGTCAGGACCAGCCACAACTTGCCTCCCTGGCGCGGCAGCAGCGTCCCCTCCTGTCGTAGCCACGACCGGATCGTGTCCTCACGGAACAGCCCACGGGCCCGCGCCGACCTGCCGAGCAGCAGGTCGTGGCCCAGCTCGCGCAGGGGTCCGTCCAGCCACTGCTGGACCGGCACCCGCATTCCGCTCTTCGGCCGGTCCACGATCGTCGGCGGCAGCAGGTCCCGTACCGCCTCCTTCAGGATCCACTTCTCGCTCGTCCCGGCGAGCTTCAGCCGGGGCGGCACCCGGAACGCGTGGTCGACGACCGCCCGGTCGAACAGCGGGGCGCGGCCCTCCAGCCCTTGGGACGCGGTGATGCGCTCCACCTTGGTGAGGATGTGGTGGGCGCCCTTGGTCCGCAGGTTGGTGTGGAGCAACTGGTTGAGCAGGCTGGTCATCTGACCCTGCCTCAGATACGGGACCAGCAGGTCCGTGACGGGCGGCGCGTCCGCGAGCTCGGCCAGCACATCGGGCGTGAGCAGCACCGGCAGGTCACCGTGGCACTTGCGGTACGAGTCGACGTAGGCCCGCGCCCGTGAGTCCACACCCCCCTCGTCCCGGTGCAGCTCGTGGATCAGCATGGGCAGGTTCTTGGGGCCGCCGAACACCGGGTCGCCGCCCTCCCCGTTCAGCACCACGCTCATACCGTCCGCCGCGACCGCCTCGGCGAGCATCAGGTTGGGCACGGTGAGCGGGTCGCCGACCGGGCTGTCCAGCAGCGCGACGGTCTCCGGCAGCCGCGCCGCGACCGCCTCACCGGGGACGGTGAGCACCTGGTGCTCGGTATGGCAGTGGGCGGCGACCAGCCCGGAGTAGGCGAGTTCGTTCGGGGCGTCGCCGCCGAAGCTGATCGAGTACGACCGGACGGCCTGGTCGTGCAGCTTGGCGGCGAGCGCGGTGACCAGGCTGCTGTCCACTCCGCCGGAGAGGAGCACCCCGACCGGTTCGGCGGCCGGCAGCCGCCGCGCTGTGGCGGACTCCAGCAACTCGCGCAGCTCCCGCGCGTGGTCGGCCGCCGAACGTTCGTCGGCCACCTCCGCGGGCTCCCAGTACGTTTCCTCCACCACGGAACCGTCCGGCTTCAGCCGTACACACCGCCCCGGAAGCACCTCGTGTATCCCGCGCAACAGGGTCTCCCTGCCGGGCAGATACGCGAAGGTCAGGAACGACCGGACGGCCGGCAGATGCAGCCCGGTGTCCAGCGCGGGCCAGCGCTGGAGCGCCCGCAGGGAGGTGGAGGCCGCCCAGGCGACGCGGTCGCCGGTGCCCGCGCGGGCGTGGAAGAGCGTGCGGGCGCCCATGTGGTCCCGTACGAGGACGAGTTCGTCCCCTTCGGCGATGGCGAGGGCGAACATGCCGTCGGCGGCGGCCAGTCCGGCGGCCCCGAACCTGACGTACGCGCGCAGGAGCAGTTCACCGTCGGAGCAGTCACCGGGAACGGTGTCCGCGCCGAGCCGGGAACGGAGTTCGGGCGCGTTGTGCAGCGTGACCTCGCCGATCGCTTGCACGTCACCCACCCGGTACGGCCCCGCGGCGGCGCCGGGGCCGTCGAGCAGGCCGAGCGCATGACAGCCTCGCGCCGTCCGCAGCGGACGGCCGCCCATGGCCGTCACCTGCCCGGCCGGGTCGTCAGCGGTCAGACACGCACACCAGCGGGACATCACGCCTCCTTTCTTCCCTGATCCCAGCTCCCCGGCAACCCGCGCACCCTCGCCTCCGCCCGCACCCCGCCCGCGCTCAGCCGAAGTCGTCGTCCCCGTCGCCGGAGCCGTCGCCCCAGTCCCCGTAGCCCGCGTCGCCGGAGCCCCCGCCGTCGCCGCTCGACGAACTCGCCTCGGCCTGCCTGCGCAGCTCCTCCTCCTCTTCCGGGGAGAGGGAGGAGGGCGGCATGGTCAGCCCTCCGATGACGGCACCGGCGGCCACCGCACCCAGGACGGTGCCCAGCCGGCCGCCGAACGACGTCCGGTTCACCGTCAGCACCCCGTCGCTCCACAGCGTCCGGCCGTAACCGGCCTCCCTGCCGTAGATCGTCCGGCGCCCGTCCTCGTACACCCGCTTCACGATCCGGCGTCCCAGCAGCTCGTCGGTGCCCGAGCGACCGCTCTCGTCCCGCCACCGCACGACGCGCCCGCTCGCTCCGCCGACCGGGCTGCGCCACTCCTGACGGGTGTCCGAGTAGCGCCGGTGGACCGTGCGGTCGGCGAGCAGTTCGTCGGTGTAGGTGATCTCCCGCCTCTGCGGCTGCGGCACTGCGGTTCCTCTCATGCGGTGGGCCAGCTCAGGAAACCCGCCCGGCGTACCTGACGAAGTTCGGTCAACTGCGAGCGGGGCGGGCGGACTTCCCGTACGAGACGGTGCACCGTACGGATCAGTGACGCCGGGTTCACGGCGGCCAGTTCCACGAATCTGCCGCGCCGCAGCCAGTCGCGCTCGCGGCGGCTGAGCGCGAACGCGAGCCCCGGACCGGCGGCGACACCGGCACCGCCGACGACGAACGGGGCCGGACCGTGAGCGGGCACGGCCGCGTACGCCGGTCCACGGCCGTGGACCAGATGGAGAGCGCCCGCCTGCCGTGGCCGCAGCCCCAGCGGGACGACCCGCACCCCGTCCGGCACGTCGACGGACCGGGCGAACCGGGCCGGGAAGGTGAGCCCGTACGCGCTGGCGTCGTGCAGCAGATAGACCGTCGCCCGCTCGGCCAGCGCGAGCATCCTCAACACACCCGGATCGAGGGGCAGTTCGGAGGATCCGTACACCGGGCAGGCCGACTCCATCGGTACCCCGTTGGCCCGCAGCATGGCGGCGATGTCGTCGGACTCGCACACCAGCAGCCTCGGCAGACCGTAGTCGAACAGGTCGGGTTCCGGGGTGTGCCGCCCCGCCACCTGCCGGGGCGTGGGCGCGAAGGGCGGGAGCAGGCCGTCCACCGACTCCGGGCCGTGCCGGCGCAGCGCGGCCCGGTACGCGTCGTACGTCAGCGCGGGTGCCGAGGTGAAGTGTGTGCGCCGGGGCGCCCGGTGCCACGGTTGCAGCACCCGGCACACCTCGTAGTACAACTGCCGCTCGGTGAAGCGGAGTTGTCCGGGTGCGCCGGCCTTCTCGGCCGCCGTACGCAGCACCCGGTCGAGGACCGCCTGCCGCAGCTGCCCGACGGGCACCGCGTGCTCGTCCCGCCCCGCGTCCCTCATGACGCCGTCGGCCAGGTGAGGAACCCGACCTGCTGCGCACGCCCCCGGTCCGGGTCTGCCATCCCCTCCGCCCGGTCCACCGCCCGCGCGACCACGGTCAGCAGTTTCGCCGGCGGCACGGCGGCAAGCGGGGACCACCAGCCACGGTTCAGCCACTCGGTCTCCGCCGCGGTCAGCACCGACGACGCACGGATGGCGTCCAGGTCCCGGCGCTCCAGCGGCTTCCGCAGCCGTACGGCGCTCGCCTTGTCCATCACGGTGCGCGGCAGCATCCCGGCGACCACCACCCGGCCGCCGAGCGCGGCTCTGGTCGCTGCGGCGAAGGCGAGCCCCGCCGGGCTGGCATCATGCAGGACTATCCCCACAACACCCGGCCCCCCGGCCGCTGTCGGGCCGGTGGATATCGCCCGGAGCTGGTCCAGCGACTGCGCCAGCGCGAGCGAGTGCGTCGTGTGCGCACCGTTCAGAGCGAGGCAGGCCAGCACATCGCGGTCCGGGCAGAGAAGGACCAGCCTCGGCGCCCCGTCGTCGGGCTTCACGGGGATCTGCACACTTCCTTCGTCCATCAGCCCGAACGGCCGACTGTAGACGGAGGTCCAGCGGTCGATGACCGAGGTCCGGAAGCGGTCGAGCGGCATCGCCACATCGACGGTGCCGGTCCGCTTCGCGCGACGGGAGGCACGGACGGTCAGCAGGACGACCAGCGCCAGGAAGACCAGTGCGAGCGCGATGGTGGCCCGCGTCACCTCCGGATCGAACTCGGAGATGCCGATGACCAACCACGAGACGAAGGCCGTCGCCACGACGGAGCCGATGAAGACGCATCCGTACGAAGTGCCCCCCGCGGGGGTGCGGTTGCGCGCGGCGGCGTACCAGAGCTGGGTGGGCGTGTAGCGCAGTCCTCCGCCGTCGGTGAGCTTCTCGATGAGCTTGCGCATCCGGACGTCGTGCAGGCGGAGCGAGTTCTCCTTCGGTTCGAGAGCGAACGCACGCTTGCAGGCCAAGCAGGTCCCGCCCCCTCGCTCTCGGTAGCGAAGGTCTTTCGCACAGTGCGGGCAGATCACGGCGGCCCCCTCCAACTGCCCTGAGAAGCGCATGGTTTCGTTATGTCGAACGGACAGATCCTAGACGATGGAGCTTGATTTAGATGTCCAATTCCCGTACACGAATGAAACGCGAGGCGAACGCCGAGAACGAGGTCCATGACGTCGCGGAATTCAGGGACGCGGCGAGGAATGTCGTCACACCCGTCCTCCAACTGCCCGAAGACATCGCCCTGGCCGTGGTGAATGCCTTCACCAAGGTCGTGAGAGACGCGAAGAGAAGCGAATCGGCGACGACGCGGAACGAGGATGGGATAACCCGTTTCCAGACCTTCGAGGAGGGCGACGTCTATATGCTCGAAGCCCCCTTCGACGACTTCTTCGCCGACCGCTATCTGATGGATTTCTACAATGTGGAGGAGCGCGGCGTCTGCTCCCGCATGCATATGCACACGGGTCTGCGATTCGTGCGGATGATGACGGGCCCGGACACCCGGATCCGGGTGAGCAGCCTCTCCCCGTTCGAGATCACCTGTGTCACCGGCGTAACTCCCTTCTCGTTGGGGTCCTTCGAGGACGCGCTGCCCGACACCCCGCCGGGTGTCGAGCGCACGCGCTACAACCTGGTCGTGCCGCCCTGCTCGTTCGTGGACATGCAGATCCCGCGCGGGGTGAGCCACCAGTTCAACGCCGTCGGCGAGCACGCGGTCATCGATTCCGTCCACCCGGAGGAATCCGTGGAGACATTCCGCGAGAAGATGTCCGGATTCAAGATGATGGCGCAGACGGTATTCCTGGCGGACGAACTCCCCGCGTCGGACACATGTGCCGATCTGCCCGCCTGACAGAACCTCTATGACGTCGCGGACGTCGTGGAGAGCCGGCGCAGCCATTCCGTCATCAGGGCCATCTCCGCGGTGCTGAGCCCCGACTCCGCCGAGCGCCCCAGCAGGACGTTCAACTGAGCCGCCGCCGCGGGCAGCTGCGTCCTGCCCGTGGTCCGCGTGCCGCCCTCCTCCGCCGCCGTCACGTCGGGCGTGAAGACGGTGGCGTGCACGGCGTCGCGCACCCGCCGGGAGGTGTCCCTGTCGGTGAAGGTCGAGGGACGGGCGACGAGCATCAGCGCCACCCCGACGTTGGCCGACATGACGACCTGGGCAGCCGCCTCGGGCGCCAGCCGCAACTTGCCGTCCGCCGCCGCCCGTCGCAGATCCCTGGTGAGGATCTCGTGGGACTCCAGGGCCGCCGCCGGCGGCGTACGCATCGCGGGGGAGTACATCAGCCGGTACAGATTCGGGTTGTCCAGCGCGAACTCCACATGGCTGTCCCAGCCCTTGCGCAGATCCTCTATCGGATCGTCCTCCGGCGCGCGCTGCCGCTTGGTCTCCAGATACCTGTCGAAGCCGTAGTCCACGACGGCGGACAGCAGCCCCTCCTTGTCCCCGAAGTACCGGTAGAGCGCCGGGGCACCCACCTGCGCGGCGTCGCACACGGCCCGCGTGGAGACGTCCCCGTTGGGCGACTCGGCGACCAGCCGGGCCGCGACTTCCAGGATCCTCGCGCGTGTGCTCATGGCCGACGACCGTATCAAGGGCTTCGTAGCGCTGTTACGCATGAGGAGCGACAGCACGAGGAACGGCGGCGTGAGGGGCGGCGGCGTGAGGAGTGAGGAGGTCGTCCAGGCCGATACGGGTGAGGAACTCGGCCCTTATTCGGTCCGCGACCCGGCTGACCTCTTCGGAGCCGTCGTTCGCGGGATCCACATGCACCCGGAACGGCCGCTCGCCGTGAGGGGCGTCCACGACGGCGACGATGGCGTCGGCGACCTGCGACACGTCGGCGTCGGCCGGCGCGAGGTCGGCCAGGCGCCGCGCGACCTGGTCCATGAGACCGGCGTACCGCTCCTCGTAAGCGGTGACGACGCTCTGCTCGGACGGGTGCCCGCCGGTGATGAAGTGGTTGGTGCCCGAGGTGAAGGCGCCGGGCACCACGATGCTGGTCTCGATACCGAACCGGGCCAGCTCCGCCGCGTACGAGACGGCGAGCGAGTCCATGGCGGCCTTCGCGGCGAAGTACGGCGCGAGATACGGCGGCGTGCCGCCGCGACTGGACGTGGAGCCGATCCACACGACCAACCCGTGCCGCTGGGCGCGGAGATGAGGCAGTGCGGCCCTGTTGACGCGCTGGGTGCCGAGCACGTTCGTGTCGTAGACGGCCATCAGCTCCTCGGGCGTGAACGCCTCGGTGGGCCCGGTGACCATGTGGCCGGCGTTGTGCACGACCACGTCGAGCCCGCCGGCCTCGGCAAGCACGGTGGCTATGGCGGCGTCGGCCGACTCCTGGGAGAGCACGTCCAGCTCCACCGTGCGGAGGTCCACTCCGTGCCCGTCGGCGTACGCCCGCGCCTCGGCGACCCGGTCCGCGTTCCGGCCCGTGGTGTCGCGCATCGCGGCGTACACCGTGTGCCCGGCGCGGGCGAGGGAACGCGCGGCGAGCGCTCCGAAACCGGAACCGGCACCCGTGATCACGATGGTTTTCGCGGTGTCATCCATGAACAGAACTCCACTTCTCGATCGATCGAAGGACGCGGCGGTCGCGCGCGGCTCAGACGATGCCGCCGTTGGCACGCAGAACCTGGCCGTTGACCCAGCGGGCCGGTCCGGCGAGGAAGGAGACGACCTCGGCTATGTCCTCCGGACGGCCGAGCCGCTCCAGCGGCGCCTGGGAGGCCAGCTTCGCGACGGTCTCCTCGTCCTTGCCGTCGAGGAACAGGGCGGTGGCGGTCGGTCCGGGCGCCACCGCGTTCACGGTGATGTCGCGTCCGCGCAGCTCCCTGGCCAGGATCAGCGTCATCGCCTCGACAGCGCCCTTGCTGGCCGCGTACGCCGTGTATCCCGGAAAGGCCAGGCCCACCACCGAGCTGGAGAAGTTGATGATCGCCCCGCCGCTCCGCAGTCGGCGCGCTGCCTGCTGGTCGACCACGAACGTGCCTCGGATGTTGGTGCGGTGCATCCGGTCCAGCGCCTCCAGCTCCGTATCGACCAGCGGCGTCACCGACATGACACCCGCCGCGTGCACAAGGACGTCCACACCCCCGAAGGCCTTCTCCGCCGCGTCGAAGAGCGCCGACACCGCGACCTCGTCGGCCACATCGGCACGGAAGGCCATGGCCGTCCCGCCCGCCTCGGTGATGGCGGCCACCGTCGCCTCCGCCTCGGTCTGATTCCCCGCGTAGTTGACGACAACGACGTGTCCGTCCGCCGCCAGGCGCTCCGCGCTCTCCCGGCCGATCCCGCGGGACCCTCCGGTCACGATCACCACTCGACGAGTTGTGCTCGGCTGCTCGCTCATGACGCTGCTCCCTGGGTAGCGGATACCGGATGCCGGATAGCGGTCTTCGCCGCCCGACAACAACAACGCTAACACGATCGACGTAGCGTCGCTACTTTCTTCTGTAACATCGCTACGCACGGCACCACGAGCCGCCCGCTACGCGATCACTCCACCGAGCCCACTGAGTCCCACCGAGTCCGACCGAGTGATTCGAAAGAAAAATCCCGCAAGCTGTCGAGAACCCGTCATCGGCTCCGACGTCCCCTGTGAGAGTTGCCCACAAGGGACGACAGCACGGAATAAGGAGCGACGTCATGAAGTATCTGGTGATGGTCCAGGGTTCGCAGGCCGACTACGACGCGATGACCGGCAAGGCGTCCGAGCACAGCGCGGCCTGGAGCGAGAAGGACCTGCAAGCGATGTTCGCCTTCATGGGTGAGGTCAACAACGACCTCGCCGAGTCCGGCGAACTGGTGGACGCCAACGGTCTCGGCGCGCCCTCGGAGACCCGCTTCGTCAGCGCGGGCAAGGACGGCAAGCCGGTGATCACGGACGGACCGTACGGCGAGACGAAGGAGCTGCTGGCCGGCTACTGGGTGCTCGACTGCGCGAGCCTGGAACGGGTCACCGAGATCGCCGCGCGCGTCGCGGCGTGTCCCCAGCCCGAGGGTGCCCCCTTCTACCCGGTGGTCATCCGCCCCATCCAGGGCGAGCCGGCGACCGATGCCTGAGACACCGTGCGCGCCCCGGTACGACGGGGTGTAATACACGGTGTGAACGACCCCTCGACCGGCCGCCCCACCACGACCGAGGACCTGCTGCGCCGCCACGCGCCGCAGGTCCTCGGCGCGCTCGTCCGCCGCTACGGCCACTTCGACCTCGCCGAGGACGCCGTACAGGAAGCGCTCATCGCCGCCGCCCGGCAGTGGCCGGACACCGGCCCGCCCGACAACCCCCGCGGCTGGCTGATCAAGACCGCCTCCCGCCGGCTCGTCGACCAGCTCCGCAGCGAAGAGGCGCGCCGCAGGCGAGAGGAGAGCGCCGCCGCGCTCACCCCCAGGGACGCCTTCACCGCGCCGCCGCCCGGCGAGAGCCGCGCCCCCTCGGAGGACGACACCCTCACCCTCCTCTTCCTCTGCTGCCATCCCGAACTGCCCGCCGCCGGGCGCACCGCACTCACCCTGCGCGCCGTCGGCGGTCTGACCACCGCCGAGATCGCCCGCGCGCATCTGGTGCCCGAGGCGACGATGGCGCAGCGCATCAGCAGGGCGAAACAGAAGATCCGGGGCGTGCCCTTCCGGCAGCCGGGCCCCGATGACCGCGACGCCCGGCTCGCCACCGTGCTCCAGGTGCTCTACCTGATATTCAACGAGGGCCATACGGCCACATCCGGCAGCGAGTTGCACCGCGCGGATCTGTCGTACGAGGCGATCCGGCTGACCCGGGCGGTCCGGCGGCTGCTGCCGACCGAGGGCGCCGTGACGGGCCTCCTCGCGCTGATGCTGCTCACGGAGGCGCGGAGCCCGGCCCGCACGGGACCGCACGGTGAACTCATCCCGCTGGACGAGCAGGACCGCGACCGCTGGGACCGCACGGCGATCGGCGAGGGTACGGCGCTGGTCGAGGAGGCGCTGTCCCAAGGGCCTGCCGGCGCCTACCAGTTGCAGGCCGCGATCGCCGCGCTGCACGACGAGGCGGCGAGCGCCGAGGACACCGACTGGCTCCAGATCGTGGCGCTGTACGACGAGTTGCTGCGCCGTGCTCCCGGGCCGGAGCCGATGGCCGAGCTGAGCAGGGCGGTCGCTGTCGCGATGGCACACGGACCGGCGGCCGGACTCGCACAACTCAAGGGACTTGAGGAGGAGTTGGCGGGCAACCACCGACTCGACGCGGTGCGGGCCCATCTGCTGGAGAAGGCGGGCGACAAGGAAGGCGCCCTGGCCGCCTACCAGTCGGCGGCCGAGCGCACGCTCAGCGGGCCGGAGACCCGCTACTTGATGATGCGGGCGGCCCGACTGCGCGCCTGAGCCCCCACGTACGGCTCCCTAGAGCGGTTCGCCGAGCGGCCCGTACTCCTCGACCAGCGACCTGGCCCAATGTGCGGCGAAGTCCGGCTGCGTACCGTCCGCGTCCGTGAAGCCGTACTCCTCATACAGCCCCCAAGTCGCCAGCGCCCGACCCGACTTGGCCATGATGTCCGGATCGGCGGCCAGCGCGGCGACCGCGCGTCCCAGATACGCGGGGCTCTCGGAGTGGGCGAAGTTCGGGTCCTGGGCCACCGCGTCCCGCCACGTCTCCTCGGTGACACCGAGACCTTCCAGCATCGCCTCGGAACGCAGAAAGCCCGGCGTGATCGCGACAGCGGCGACGCCGTACGGCTTCAACTCGGCGGCCTGCGCGACCGCGAGGCGGATCACCGAGGACTTCACGAGGTCGTAGAAGACGCTCCCCCGGTAGCGGGCCGTGTTCCCGTCCGTCACCTCCACGACCAGCCCGCTCCGCCGGGCGACCAGCAGCGGCAGCGCGTAACGGCTGGTGATCACATGTGTGTCGACCGCCTGCCGCAGCAGCCGGAACCCGGCGTCCAGGTCCTGCTCCCACAGCGGATGCTCCCAGTCGGTCAACGGGTCGCCGCCCCATACGGAGTTGACGAGGATGTCCAGCCGTCCGTCCTGCTCGGCCGCGATCCGGTCGACCAGTGCGCGTACGTCGTCGGGCCTGCTGTGGTCGGTACGGACGGCGATACCGCGCCCGCCGGCGGCGGTGACCAGGTCGGCCGCGCCCTCGATGGTCTCCGGGCGGTCCAGCTCGGAGCGCCCGGCGGAGCTGCTGCGGCCGGTGACGTACACCGTCGCCCCGGCAGCGCCGAGTTCGACCGCGATACCGCGCCCGCCGCCTCGGGTGCCGCCCGCGACGAGCGCGACCTTGCCGGCCAGCGGGCCGGGCGCCGTAGCCACATCCTTCATGATTCCTCCTGGTCAGCGAGTACGCGCCGGTCCACGCGCTTCTCCACGCGCCGCTCCATATGCCGCGCCAGCACCTCGTCGATCTCCTGCCGCATCCGCTGCTCCAACGTCCCCTCGCGGTCGAGCGCCCAGACCAACCCGGCCCCGGCGGACATCGCCTGTACGGAACGGGCCAGCGGCCGTACGTCCGTCCCGGCCCTCAGCTCCCCGGCGGCGACAGCGGCGGTCAGCAACTCCTCGACGGCGCGCCGCTCGGCCCGGTGAACGGTGAGGGCGTGCGCGTGGAAGTCCGGTTCGCTGAGGTCCAGACAGAGAAACGCCAGATGGTTGGCGTACGTCTGCGGAGTCGTCATCGGCTCCATCGACTCCACGAGCAGCACGGTCAGCGCGGCGAGCGCCGAGCCGTGCGCCCGGCGCAGCCGCTCCGGCGCCGTACGCGCCCCGGCCTCAGCGCTCTGGGCGGCCCGCTCGGCCAGGGCCAGCAGCAGGCCCCGCTTGGACCCGAAGCGCTGCATGAGCGTGCCGGGTACGACGCCCACCTCGCGGGCCACAGCCGCGAGCGTGAGTCCGGCGGGCCCGACGCGTCCGACGACGTCGGCGGTCGCGCGCAGGATCGCGGCGTCGTCGACACCACGGGGACGTCCGGCCACGGCGACGACACTCCTCACTTAATAAATGTACGTTCATTCATTAAACAGAGCGCACAACGGAACGGCAACCGCACCCGACCCCGTCAGCCGACCCGTCAGCCCGTCAGGCTGCCGACCGTCCCGAGCTGCTTCCACTTGCCGCTCTCGCGGACATCGACCCACACCGGCCGGTCGAGAGCCTGATGGTCCTTGAAGCGGTAGCGGCCCAGCAGCCCCGTGACATCGACACCGCCCATGGTCTTCCGGAGCGAGGCCCGCGCCTCCTCGGAATCCGCTTCCGCCGCGCCCGGTTCCGGCAAGGCCCCGTCGTCCATGAGCTGCCCGATCCCGGCGGCGAGCACGAGCGTGGCGTCGTACAACTCGACCGCGCCCCTCGCCTCGAACATCTTCCGCTGTGCGGCCGGGGCCGCGCAGACCTTCGGGAACAGCTCGCAGTCCGCCTTCGGCTGCCGCTCGTCGTGGAAGGAACGGAAGCGCAACGTGCCGTCCGGCACCAACGTGTCTTCCTTGTCGGTGTATTCGTGGTCGTCGTCGGTGTCGCAGGACGCCTCGTAGTCCTCCTGCACGACCATCAACTGTCCGGACTTCTTCAGCGCGTCGACCCAGCCGTCCCGCTGCCGGGCGTTGGGCAGGGTGACGGTGTCCGGCCGGTTGTCGGCCACGTCGCGGGCGACGTCCTCCTCGTCCATCTCCTCCGGGTAGCCCACGGACTCGATGGCGTCGATACCCGCCTCGCGCAGCCCGTGCCCGAGTTCGAGATGGTTCGGATCGTCCGCGGCGAGGTCGTGGTCCCAGTTGTAATCGGAGCCGACGATCAGCTTGTTCGTGTCGTACGCACCCCGCAGATAGCGCCCTTCCTGCTCACCCATGTCGAACTTCTTCGGCATCATGCCGAAGGCGAAGTCCGGGCCCGAGCTCCCCTTGCACGTGTCGATCGTGGCCATCCGAGCGTCGAAGCCCGTGTCGATGCCGTCGACACTGCTGACGTCGCCGACCAGCGCGAGCATGCCCGGATACTTCTCCAGCATCTCGGTCGCCGGGGTCTCCCGGTGGTCCTTGACCGGGACGACACGCACCGGCAGCTTCTTGCCCGACGTGCGCTCGGCGTCCTTGAGAGCGGCCTCGACGATCGCGGCACGCTCCACCCCGTACTGATCGTCGAGCGACCAGTCGAACGGGACACCGACGACGTACTCCTCCGCCATCGCGGCAGTGGGCCCGCCGACCGGAGTCCCCTCGTCGTCGGGCGACGAGGACGAGGACGAGAGCGCGAACCCGGTGGGTATGCCGAGCACGACCAGCGCCACGGCGGCCCCGACGAGGGCGTTACGCCGGCGGCGCCGTGGGGCCGGCGGGGGCGGCGGGGCGGAGACCTTGGCGACGTAGTGAGGCCGAGGCGCCGGGCGAGGGACCGGACGCGCGTCTTCCGGCTCGGGCTCAGGCTCGGGCTCGGACTCGCGCTCCGAGTCGGGCTGGGACTCAGGCTCTGGCTCCGACACGGCCACAGACGCCGCCTCATGTACGACGACGGCCGCACCCTCCGCATGCTCCCGTATCCGCTCCAACTCCACGCGCGCCGCCCGCGCGTCCGACGGCCGGTCGCCGGGGTCCTTGGCCATCAGCGAGAGGATCAACCGGTCCATGTCGGGGCCGAGTTCGGCACGGGCCCGGCTCGGCCGCAGCGGCTCGTCGTTCAGGTGGTTGTACATGATCCCGGCCGCGTGGCCGACGAACGGCGGTCGCCCGACGAGGAGTTCGTACAGGACGCAGCCCAGCGCGTAGAGATCCGTACGCCCGTCGCCGTTCCGCTGCTGAAAGCGCTCGGGCGCCATGTACAGCACGCTGCCGAAGGGCGCCTGTCCCGTCTGGGTGAGCTGCGGATCGCTGGACCTGGCCTCGGTGTACTTGGCGATGCCGAAGTCCACCACCTTGGCCACGCCCTCGCCGGTGACCATGATGTTGGCCGGCTTGATGTCGCGGTGCACGATGCCCGCCGCGTGCGCGACCTCCAGCCCCCGGCACACATCGGCGGCCCAGCTCAGCGCGTCCGCCACACTGACGCGCCCGCTCTCGGCGAGAACGTCGTGCAGCGTCCGGCCGTCCACGAGCGCCATCACGAGATACGGGCTGTCCCCGTCCGTCCCGTGATCGTGTACGGCGACGATGTGCGGGCTGTCCAGCGACGCCACGGCCCGCGCCTCCCGCCGGAACCGCGCCAACTGCTCCCGCCGCTCCCGCGACTCCCCGTCACCGGCGGAACCCTTGGAGCCCCCGTCACCCCCCGAGCCCCCACCCGGCGCGAGAAGCAGTTTTACGGCGACCTCCCGCCCCAACTCCCGGTCGCGCGCCCGCCAGACCTCCCCCATCCCTCCGGCCCCGAGCAACTCCCCCAACTCGTACCGCCCGCTGAGCAACCGCCCCCGCACGATGCCCTCCCCCTCCACAGACGTGGAGGCGAGGGTATCTCCCGCCTCGGACGGAACCCCGAGGCGGGCCACGCCCGCGTCTTAGAAGGACGCCGCCGGAAGGCGGATCCGTGCCGCCGAGGTGCCGGGCCCCCTGAGGGTCGGGGGAAGCCGGCGGGTGGTGCCCGCCCGGTCACGGAGCAGGTCCGCCTCCTTGTAACGCCCGCAGCTCATATGCCAGACCAGAATGCCGGAGAGCCAGTTCTCCATCTCCTTCACATAGCCGTCGAGGACCTTGCGTACCTCGTCGTCCAGCGCGAAGTCGTCGTACAGAACGGGCAGTTCGTTGGCCGCGACGTGCTGGAACTGGCGCATACGCCCCTTCATCAGGTCGTGCACGATCGCGACGCCCGTCGGATAGTCGCAGTCGAAGAAGGACTGCACGACCAGGACGCCGTTGTGGAGTTCGCCGTCGAACTCGATCTCCTTCTGATACGAGAAGAGGTCGTTCATCAGGCACGCGTAGTCCTGGGCCGCGTTCTGCAGGGACGTCATCGGGCCGCTGCGGTAGATCTCCGGCGGCACGGCGCCGGCGTGGCCGATGCGGGACAAGCTCATCGTCATGTTGGAGCCGAAGGTATGGCGGCGCATCTCGATGTAGTCGACGGGGTCCGGGATGCGGTTCTGGATCTGGTTGGCCAGCTCCCAGACCCAGCTGGCCGTCATCTCCTCGACGTCCGTGCGGAAGACCCGGCGGGCGTCCACGTCCATCGGGCCGGCCGTGCGGACCCACAGGTCGGCCAGGCCCCGCTCCAGCGCGCTGAGCGGTGGCGGGGTGTCGAGTGTGTCGACCGGCATGAAGAGGGACAGCCGTTCATTGCAGACCTTCGCCGCCGCCAGATTGCGGGTGTTGCCGTACACGACGGGGAAGAGGTCGTCGCCGTACGTCCCCCACGTCAGCCAGTCCGAGGTCAGGTCAAGGCCCTCCGGGGTGGCGTGGGGGTGGATGCCGGCGGCGCAGAGCGGGAAGTCGAGACGGCGGAGCCGGTCCTCGTCCCAGATGTCCGAGCCGGGAACGCCCAACTGCCCCTCCAGGATGCCCATCCGGTGCGCCCAGCCCACGACATGCTCCCGCGCCCCCTCCAGATACGGACTGAGTGCCGCCGCGAACGGCATCTCGAACTCGGGCAGGATCGACGGCCCCACCCGCTGATACGGCACATGGCTGTGGGCTCTGGCCCTGGCGGGGGAGCCGTGGGCGAGGGTCTTGAGATAGTCCGACGCCGCCGTCCAGCGCCCGACCGGGGTCAGCGAGAACAGCGGCCCCGCCGTCTCCCCCGGCCCGGCGCCCCCGCCCGCCGCCGCGCCGTTCATGTACCGGCTGGAGCGCATGTGCCACTCGTGGCCGCCGGACTGCCAGTCCTGGAGGCCCTTCACATACGCGAGCGTCCCCGCCGCCCCGGCCGGGTCGATCCCCATCTCCACGAAGAGCGGGCCCAGTTCGGTGAGCGCCGTGTTCTCGAACTGGTGGAGACGGGAGGTCAGCAGGTCGTTGACCGCGTCGGCGGCCTCCTGCGTCGTGCAGTCCAGGAATGTCTCCAGGACGAGCACACCGTTGCTCAGCTCGCCCTCCTCCTCGATCTCCCGCTGGTACGAGAAGAGGTCGTTGCGCAGATGGACCCCGTCGGAGAACGTGTCCCGCAGGACCCGCATCGGACGGGAATCGGCGATCTCGGCCGGCACCTCCGCACCGGCCGCGTACTCGATGAGCCCGGCCGACCACGGCGCCCCGCCGACCTTGCGGCGCATCTCGATGTACTCGACGGGATTCGCGATCCGTCCGGCATTGATGTTGGCGAGTTCCCAGAGGGACTCGTTGAGCAGATTCTCCGTGCTCTCCGCGAACCGCGCCCGCCAGTCCAGGGACATCGACGGGACCGTGCGCTCCCAGAGGTCGGCGAGGCCCGCTTCCACCGGATTCGTCGGCTCGGGAAATCCGTCGGTGAGATCCATCGGCATGAAGGCGGGGAGCCGGTCGAGATACGCCTTGCCGCCCACGCGGTCCTGTGTCCTCTTGAAGATCTCCAGGAAGTGGTCGTCGAAGAAGAAGACCCACACATACCAGTCCGTGACCAGCGACAACTGCGGCCCTGTGCAGTCGGGATGGGTGTACGAGCACAGCAGCGCGTAGTCGTGGGCGTCGAGATCGCTCTGCTCCCAGATCCCGGAGCCCTCCAGCATCCCCATGTCCCGCGCCCAGGTCCGGGAGTGCTCCCTGGCCTCCTCCAGACGCGGATTGATACGCGCCGGATAAGGCATGTAGAAATCCGGCAGTTCGAAGGGTTGTGTCACTGGTGCGCGGCCTTTCCCGAGGTTTCCGGAACATTCCGGCAGCTGTCGGTGTCCAGGACCTAGCTCTACCCCTCGCCCCGTACCGCCATCCGCGCCACAAAACAGTCATATGAACACACCATCAGGGCGTGGCCTCCATGAAATCTTCCGCATGCCGGTCCACCATCGGCCCATGAGCACGACAATTCGCATCGCACAGCAACCCGAGGCCGACGAACTCCTCGGCCGCAGCCCGCTGGCCGCACTGGTCGGCATGCTGCTGGACCAGCAGGTGCCCATGGAGTGGGCCTTCTCGGGGCCGTACACCATCGCCGTACGCATGGGAGGAGACGATCTGGACGCGCACGCCATCGCCGCGTACGACCCCGAGGCCTTCGCCGCCCTGCTTTCCGAGAAGCCCGCCGTGCACCGCTATCCGGGGTCCATGGCCAAGCGCGTGCAGCAGCTCTGCCAGTTCCTCGTCGCGCACTACGACGGCGACGGCGGCGCGGTGTGGCGAGATGTCGCCACCGGCGCCGAACTGCTCAAGCGGCTGACCGAACTCCCGGGCTACGGCAAGCAGAAGTCACAGATCTTCCTCGCGCTGCTCGGCAAGCAGTACGGCGTACGCCCGGAGGGCTGGCGCGCGGCGGCCGGCGCGTACGGCGACGAGGGCTCGTACCGCTCGGCGGCGGACATCACGGGACCGGAAACGCTGGCCAAGGTACGTGCGCACAAGCAGGAGGCCAAGCGCGCGGCCAAGGCGGCGAAGGAGGCGGCGAGCCCCGAGGCGCCCGCGAAGGCCCCGAACAACTGAGCGGACATCTGGCGGAAGTACATGACTTGTGGCACATCTGTTCCCCTGGAAGGCCCCAGGTCGCTAACTTGCGGTAGCTCAGTTCACGCCTTTCTCGCTCTTTCGCACTCGTTCGCATCGGAAGGACCCCTGTGAACGCAACGTCCCGCAGACTCATGGCAGTCGCAGCCGCCACCGCGCTCGCCGCCCCGCTTCTGCTGTCCGCATCCTCCGCCTCGGCCCACAACGGGCCTGACCCGGCGAGGGACGCGGCGAAGCTCTCGAAGAAGCTCGTCAAGGAGGCGTCCGGCAAGGACGCGTACAAGCACCTGAAGAAGTTCCAGGCCATCGCCGACTCCGCAGGCGGCCACCGCGCCGCGGGCTCGCTCGGCCACGACGCCTCCACCGCGTACGTCTACAGCCTCCTTAAGAAGGCGGGCTACGACGTCTCGTACGACACCTTCGAGTTCACGTACATCGAGACGCAGGCCGAGACGCTGAAGGTCACCGCGCCCACGCCGCGCGACTCCGAGGTCAAGGCCATGTCGTACACGAAGTCCACGCCCAAGGGCGGGATAGAGGCCGCGCTCGCCGTCGTACCGGTCGACGCGACCACCGGCTGCGAGCCCACCGACTACGCCGCCGGTGCTTTCACCGGCAAGATCGCGCTCATCCAGCGCGGCGGCTGCGACTTCGCCACGAAGCAGCAGATGGCGGCCGGCGCGGGAGCGGTCGCCGCGATCGTCTCCAACAACACCGAGGGCGCCCTCAGCGGCACCCTGGGCGACCCGGCGGCGGCCAGGATCCCCACGGGCGGTGTCACCCAGGCCGAGGGCGCGAAGCTCGCCGCTGAGGCCGCGGCGGGCCCCGTGACGGTCTCCCTGGACATCCGTCAGCTCCAGGAGAAGCGCACGACCCGC
This sequence comes from Streptomyces sp. NPDC050433, assembly GCF_044458565.1. NCBI lineage: Bacteria > Bacillati > Actinomycetota > Actinomycetes > Kitasatosporales > Streptomycetaceae > Streptomyces > Streptomyces sp. NPDC050433. The sequence continues at coordinate 47,986 of NZ_JBITIB010000040.1, forward strand.
AACGTCATCGCCGAGACCAGGGGCGGCAACGCGGCCAACACGGTCATGCTCGGCTCCCACCTGGACTCCGTGACCGCGGGCGCGGGCATCAACGACAACGCGTCGGGCTCCGCCGGTCTCCTCGAAGTCGCCCTGGAACTCGCCAAGTCGCGCGAGAAGCCCGCCAACAAGGTCCGCTTCGCCTGGTGGTCCGCCGAGGAGCTGGGCCTGCTCGGCGCCGAGGACTACGTGCAGGGCCTCAGCCCCGAGCAGGCCGCACAGATCAAGCTCTACCTGAACTTCGACATGATCGCCTCGCCGAACTTCGGCCAGTTCGTCTACGACGGAGACGACTCGGACGGCGTCGGCGCGGGCCCGGGGCCGGAGGGCTCGGCGCAGTTGGAGAAGGGCATCACCGACTTCCTCGACAGCAGGGACTACCCGCACGAGGGCACCGACTTCAGCGGCCGCTCCGACTACGGGCCGTTCATAGAGGTCGGCATCCCCTCCGGGGGAACCTTCACCGGCGCCGAGGGCATCAAGACCGAGGCGCAGGCGGCGAAGTTCGGCGGCGAGGCCGGGGTCGCGTACGACCCCTGCTACCACGCGGCCTGCGACAACCTCGACAACATCAACAAGGAGGCGTTCGACGTCAACATCGACGTCATCGCCAACGCCGTGGGTCAGTACGCCCACGACCTGAGCCCGCTCACGGCGAGCGCCAAGACGGCGGCCTCGGCGAAGGCGGAGCGCACCGGGGCCGATGGCGACACCGGCGTCGGCGCGTCGAACGCGCACGAGCACGAGTCTCGGGCCTGACGGCCTGACCGGCTGACGGCGTGACCGCCAGGCGGTCCGGCCGAACAACCGACTGACAGCCACTCACCGCGGGCGCCGAGGGAGCGAGTTCCCTCGGCGCCCGTAGTGCGTCCCGGACGTCTTCGGGTCCCTCCTCAGGAGGCGATGGTGCGGCGATAACTCCGGAGGAAACGGTTCCGCTCATATATCGCTCCTACTTTGATCCATATGCATCCTTTTGCACCACCGCGCCATGGCTGCGCCCGGAGGCGCTCGCCCGGTAGGCTTTCCGTGTGATCTTCAAGCGCATCGGTAACGGGCGGCCGTATCCCGACCATGGCCGGGAAAGCACCCGCCAGTGGGCGGATGTGGCGCCGCGCCCGGTCCGCCTCGATCAGCTCGTCACCACAAAGGGCCAACTGGATCTGGAGACGTTGCTCGCCGAGGACTCGACCTTCTACGGTGACCTCTTCGCGCACGTCGTGAAGTGGCAGGGCGATCTGTATCTGGAGGACGGACTGCACCGCGCCGTCCGCGCGGCACTCCAGCAGCGGCAGGTACTCCACGCGCGCGTGCTCGAACTGGACCTGGGCTGAACCGACGGACCGACCGACTGACGGCCGAGAGACCGACGGCCGGCAGACGGACGGGTGACGGACCGACTGACGGCCGCTCAACCGGTCCGGGACTGAGCCTTTCGGGGTCTTTTCCAGCCCCTTCGGGCCCAACCTGTTGATCATTTAGTAGGAATCGGTACTGCCGCGCACTACGCTGCGGCCATGAGCATGCTCACCCCCCCAGGTATGGGCGGCAAATACCGCATTACGGGCGCCAAGTACCCCCGCATGCGCCGCCCTCGCAACCGCGGCAGGATCGTCTTCGCGGCCACCGCCTCAGTCGTCGCCCTCGGCCTGGTCGGCTGGGGGACCGTACAGCTCATCGACGTGTTCACGGCGGACGACGGCACGAAGCAGAAGACGGCGACCGCCTCCTCGGCCCACAAACCCGACTGCAAGCCGTCTCCCTCGGCCGCCGCCGTCAAGACGCTGCCCAAGCCGACCCAGATCAGGGTCAACGTCTACAACGCGACGCCGCGCGCCGGACTCGCCAAGACCACGGCGGACGAGCTGAAGAAGCGCGGCTTCCTCATCGGCAAGGTGGGCAACGCGCCGGCGGAGTTCGACAAGAAGATCCCCGGCACCGGGATACTGCTCGGCGCCCCGGACGCCGCGGCCGGGTCCTTCAAGGTGCTCGGCGCCCAGCTGACGGGTACGAAGCCGCAGCACGACGCCCGGAAGACGAAGGACGTCGACCTGTTGCTCGGGACTGCCTTCAAGAACCTGAACATGCAGAAGGACGCCGACCGCACCCTGGCCAGCCTGGCTAGGCCCACACCCGGCGCCCCCTGTTGATCCGCGACGGACCCTAGTCGACCGTCCCGTACATACGGTCACCCGCGTCGCCCAGCCCCGGCACGATGTACCCGCGATCGTTCAGCCGCTCGTCCACCGCCGCCGTGACGACCGTGACCGGCGTGCCCGCCAGCTCACGCTCCATCACCTCGACGCCCTCGGGCGCCGCGAGCAGCACCACGGCCGTCACGTCGTCCGCACCGCGCGTGATGAGCTCACGGATCGCCGCGACCAGCGTGCCGCCGGTGGCCAGCATCGGGTCCAGGACGTACACCTGCCGGCCCGAGAGGTCCTCGGGCATCCGGGTCGCGTACGTGGACGCCTGAAGCGTCTCCTCGTTACGGATCATCCCGAGGAAACCGACCTCGGCGGTCGGCAGCAGCCGCACCATGCCGTCCAGCATGCCGAGACCGGCCCGCAGGATCGGCACCACGAGAGGCCGCGGATGGGACAGCTTCACACCCGTGGTCGGCGTCACCGGAGTCTCGATGTCGACCTGCTCGGTGCGCACGTCCCTGGTGGCCTCGTACGCGAGCAGGGTGACCAGCTCGTCGGCGAGGCGTCGGAAGGTAGGGGAGTCGGTGCGCTTGTCGCGCAGAGTGGTGAGTTTGTGCGCGACCAGCGGGTGGTCGACGACGTGAATCCGCATGCCTCCACAGTAACCGTGGCCCGGTCGGCGGCCCCCGCTGGCATCAATTCCCTGCTCGCAGGGAATGGTGACAAGGCACGCGTACAGGGGCACGGTCAACCGAGTCGTGGGGTGGTGAGGCGGCGATGCCGGACGGGCAGCAGCGGATTCCGCAGGAGCGCGGCGGCGACCCGGTGGCCGACACCGAGCCGGACGCGCCACCCGGCGCGGACACCGCGACCGACCTCGCCCCCGACGAGGGGGACGCGGCCCGCCGCCGCCGCCGTGCGCAGTTCCTGCGGGAGTTGAACGAGGCCAAGGCCCTGCGCGAGCGGGTGAAACCTCGGCAGGCCCGCGCCGCGCGGATGCGCCAGCAGATGCGGATGCGGACCTTCCGCTGGTAGTCCCCGCGCGGGTCACCCAGCGGCTCTCCGGCCGTCGCGGGACTGCCACTTGGGCGTCGGCCGCCACCCGCCCCACAGCCCTCCCGCACCCCCGACCCGGCACCCGTCCGTCCCGGTCCAAAAAAATGCCTGCACGACGCAACGGCGGAAGACCTCTCGCAATCGCCGGGTTTCTGCCACGATTCCGAGTAAGTGGGCGGGGCAGAGCGCAGCGCACCGCCGAATCGTCACCTCTGACCAGTGGGAGAGTCACGGTGTACTTCGCCGCACTGCTCGCGCGCACCGAAGACGGGTGGGAAGCGAGCGATACAGAGCTCGACGACGTGGAGACCTTGTCGGATCTGACCGATCTGGCCCGCGAAGCCTCGGTGGACGAGGACACGGTGCTCGTCTTCATCGAGCAGGAGGACGCCTGGTTCGGCGTGCTCCGCGTGGAGGGCGAGGAGGATCCTCGCATCTACGTCTCCGACGCGGCCATGGCCGCACGATCCTCGTACGGGGAGATCCTCACGGACGAATTGCTTGGCCGGGACGATGACGACCTCGCCGACGCACTGGACACGCTGGACCTCGACGGCACCGAGGACGGCGAGATCGAAGATCAGGAGGACACGGAGGACTCCGACGGATCCGGCCCCGCCGACGCGGCCGGATCCGGGGCGGTACCCGCGGGACCGGCGGGCGACCGCGCGATCCTCGCCGACCTGGGCCTCTCGGAGGCCGAGTTGCTGGCGCTGGAGACCGACGCCATGTCCGAGATCGCGGACGCGCTGGGCGCCTCCGAGGTGCTGGAGACCGCCCGCTAGTGACGGAGCACGACCCCGTACGTGAGCCATGGCGGGCGCCGATGCGCCTCGCCCTGGAAGAGGCCGCACGCGCGGTGCCGGCCGGCGATGTGCCGGTCGGTGCCGTCGTGCTGTCCCCGGACGGGTCGCTGCTCGCCGCCGGCCACAACGAACGCGAGCAGACGGCCGACCCCACCGCGCACGCCGAGGTCCTGGCGATCCGCCGGGCGGCGGCGAAGCTCGGCGCCTGGCGGCTGACCGGCTGCACGCTCGTGGTGACCCTGGAGCCGTGCACGATGTGCGCGGGCGCGCTCGTGCAGTCACGGGTGGCCCGCGTCGTGTACGGAGCCCGCGACGAGAAGGCGGGCGCGGCGGGTTCGCTCTGGGACGTCGTACGGGACCGACGTCTCAACCACCGCCCGGAAGTGATCCACGGGGTGCTCGCGGACGAGTGCTCCGGGCTGCTCAAAGCCTTCTTCCGGGACCGCCGGATTAACGATTTCTGAGCATGGGCCACCTTGGGCTAAGCTCTCTCTCGGTAGCGTGTCCGAGCGGCCGAAGGAGCTCGCCTCGAAAGCGAGTGTGGCGTAACCCGTCACCGTGGGTTCAAATCCCACCGCTACCGCAGATGAGCGAAGGGGTGGACCTCATGAGGTCCACCCCTTTGGCATTGCCAGGGTCTCAGTTCGGGTCTCAGTTGGTCGTCACGAGAGCCCCGGAAGCCCCGTCGTCGTCTTCGTCGGAGCCGTCGTTTCCCGACTCCCAGATGAACCCGTCGACCTGTGCGGCGACGCCGGTTCGTACGGTGTCGACCATGTGCTGATAGCGCGCTGCCATCGCGGTGGACGACCAGCCCATGAGCCCCATGACGGCCCGCTCGGGAACCCCCAGGATCAGGAGCACCGTGGCGGCAGTGTGCCGCGCGTCGTGCAACCGTCCGTCCCGAACCTTCGCCCGGCCAAGCAACTCCTTCCAGTCGTCGTAGTCCGTGCGTGGTGAGGTACCGCGCCCGGTCGCGGTGGGGAACAACCAGCCCTCTTCCTTCCAGTGCTCCCCCGCGGCCGTGCGCTCCACGTCCTGCCGGGCCCTGTGGGTGCGGAGCAGGTCTACAAGCTGTGGGGGAAGGCCGACCGCTCGTCGGCCGGCGCGCGACTTCGTGTCGGCCGTCTCCGGGTTCGTCCGCCGGCGCTCCGGGCAGTAGCCGGGCTTCCGGCCGCACGTATCGCCACACCCGTGGGCGTACCGAGGTCGGCGCCTGCTTCGGCGGACCATCAGGACGCCCCGCTTCAAGTCCACGTCGGCCCATTTGAGTCCGAGCGCCTCGCCTTGCCGCAGTCCGAGGGAGAGCGCCACCGCCCACCGTGCCGAGTTGCGGCCCTCGTCAGCCGCTCGGAGGAGTCGGCGGATCTCCTCAACCGTGAACGGCTCGACTTCATCGTCCCGGAGCCGTGGAGCCTTGGCGAGTCGGACGGGGTTCTGTCCGAGGTCGCCACGCCGCACCGCTTCGTTCAGCGCGGTCCGGAAGGTGCGGTGGACCTGATGAGCCGTGGCGGGCGCGCTACCGCGCTGCTGCATGCTCGCGTAGAACCGCTCGATGTGCTCGGGCTTCAGGCGGTCAAGCCGGTGAGCCCCAAGACCTGGGATCAGGTGCTTCCGAACGGCGTAGCCGTACCCCGCCGCCGTGTTCTCGTTGACGGCGAGCGGGACGATGCTTTCGATCCAGTGCGTGAGCCAGGTAGTGACAGTCCAGGCCCGCCCCGGCTTGCGAGTGGTCTGGGTCTCGCGCTGACGCTCCAGGTCGCGTACAGCCTCCGTCACCTCCGCTCGGGTCTTCCGCTTCACATGGCGGCGGTCCGGGGTGCCGTCATCGCGGATCCCGACTGTCACGCGACCGTGCCACTTCCCGTCTCCGCCCAGGTAGATGGAGGATCGGCCGTTCGGTTGCCGGGTGCGCTTCTTCTTGCTCTCGTCTTCCATGGCTGCCCTTCAAGCCGTCTAAGCGGCGGCGGTTTGGTGGGACTGACGGCGGCGAGCGACGTACTCAGGGATCGCGTCGGCGGGGACCCGTCGGAGGCCACCGAGGGTCAAGGACTCCAGCTCGCCGGACGCGATGAGCCGGTAGCAGACAGTCCGGCCGATGCTGAGACGGCGGGCCGCTTCCTCGACAGTGAGGAGCGAAAGGGTGTTGTCGACCTGGGCCGGACTCAACGGAGTAGGTGCCGATTTCATGTGCCGGTCTCTCCTTCGTGACACGACAGGAGTCGTGGGGCCTCCCGGCCCCCTCTGGGAATCCGCTACATCCGCTACATCCGCTACATCGCAGGTCAGGGGCCCGCTTTTGTAGCGGATGCGCGGGGTGTAGCGGATTGGTGCCGCTACGCGGTGCGGGCGGCGGTTCCTGCTGTAGCGGCTTCACTGGTGATGTAGCGGATGCCGGGAAGCTCTTCCGCTACATCTGCACCCGCCTTGACCTGGGCTGTAGCGGCTGTAGCGGCTGTAGCGGCTTCTCCGGGGAGGGGAGCGCAATACCGCATCCACGCGTCCGCGAGGTCGTCGGCGTAGTAGCCCTTGGGGACCCCGGACGCCGTGCGGATACTTCGGGGCTTGACGGGCTTGTTCTCCGCAGTGACGTAAGCCCCGAGCATCCGGGAGAGGGCGCGTGAGGTGAGCGGCTTCCCGTCCAGGTCAGCCCACGGTCCGTCGTCCATGCCCAGAAGGCATTCGAGGATGACGGCGGTGGGCATCCGGTCGGCACCGCAGAACACGGTGTCGCGCAGGTCGGTCAGCAGGCGGATACCGAGGGAGGCTTCGTCGTTCTCGTTTGCGGCGTTGACGAGTTCGTGGCAGGCGGCGCGGGCCCGCTTGGGCCAGTCGCCGCCGGCCGCGTCCGCGACGGCCAGCAGGGGCTCCCAGACGTCCGCGGGGCGGTCGGTGACCCCTTCGGGCATCTCGGGCCAGGCGTCGGCGACCTGTTCGCGGACGGTGTCGGCCCACTTGGCGAGCTGGTCGCGCAGGGCGTTGCCCTGCTTCTCGTGGGTGCGCCGACGGTAGGGCTCGCACGTCTCGTTGGGGGCGCGCTTGCGCATGCGGATGATGACCGACCGGGTCAGGATCGTGTCCGGCAGGGAGCCGAGTCCGGCCATTCCGACCGCGCAGAACGAGGAGAACCAGGCGGCGTTCTGGCTGGAGCCGTCCCCGACGCAGCGCAGGGACTTGCCGCCGCGGCGGTATCCGGAGTTGAGGAACCCGCGGACGAGTTCGTCACCCCCGGCTTTGGGTCCGAACACGGTGTCGATCTCGTCGAAGAGGAGTGTCGGTGTGCCTTCGGGTGCTTCGACCAGCCGGAACAGGGCGTTCGCGGACGCGTTGACGGTGGTCGCGGCGCGCGGGGTGAGGGTTTCGATGATCTCCAGCGCGCGGGACTTCCCCGATCCCGGTTCCGGAGAGAGGAACGCGATACGGGCGGTGCCGTCAAACGCGTCGATCAGGTGCGCGTGCGCGTCCCACAACGTCACCGCGACGTAGGCGGCCTCGCGCGGGAAGACGTTGAACCGGCGGTGAAAGCGCTCGACCTGATCGAGCAGCGCGGCCCCGTCGATGGGCGGCGCGCTGGACTTCGGTGCGGGGACGCTCATGCGGCGGCCCTCCCTTCACTGGTGGTGGTGCGGAGCGGGCAGGCGTCGCGGTGCGCGGTGTGGTCCTCGGTCAGGGCGAGGACCTTGGCGTGTCCGGAGGCGAAGAGGTCACGGCCGCACGCGCACCACGAGGTGGCGGTAGGCGTTCCCTTGCGCGGCACCCGGATCGTGAGCCATCCGGTGGCGTGCCGCCCGTCACCCTGCTGCTGGTCAGGGAGAACAGCAGTGGGGACGCCTTCGGCGGCGCCCTTCAGCGCGCCCACGGCCGGGGGGACGGACCGCAGTTCGGCGGCCGGCGGGGGGTTGGTGGTGGGGGTGTGGCCTTCCAATGGGGGATGTGGGCGGTGGTTCATGCCGCATCCCTGGGCCGGGCTTTGCGGATGGAGTTGTCGAGAGCGGAGCGGATCGTGGCGCGGCACTCGGCAGCGGTGAGTCCCCGCTCCTCACCTGCCGATTGGAAGGCATCCTCAACCACGTGCCGGGCGAGGTCGCCCCACGCGATGAAGCGTCCGACCTTGAAGGCGCTTCGGTTGAGCGTGTTGTTGCCCTCTCCCTCGGGTGCGTTGCGGACGTTGTCGCACTCGCGGTTCATGGCTGCCAGCGCGGCGCGGTCGCCGTTGACGACCAGCGGCGCGAACCGCTCCACCCGTGCGGGTGCCGAGGGTTGGAGCAGGCTCAGCAGCCATCCGGGCAGCGGCGCGGCAGGAGCGTCGTCGGTGACCTCGTACCGGCCGGCGGGGGTGGTGCTGCCCGCGGCTACGACGTAGCCGCCCCACGCGCGGGTGTCGATCAACGGCCCGAGCTTCCCGGCGGTGTTGGTGAGCCGGACCCCGGCGGGGGCGGTGAAGTACAGGTGCTGTCCGCCGCTCGCGGTCCGGGTGCGGTAGGTGGCGGGCACCTCCTGCCCGGCGCGCTCGCAGAGCGCCGCAAAGGTCGTCACGCCGCAAGGCGTGCCCTCACTGCCCTTGACGCTCTTGCTGTTGGTCTTGGGCATGTCGAGGTCGATCACGACGAGCCCGGACGGGCCCGTGGCGATGCCGATGTTCGCGGGGTAGTCGCCCCAGCAGTACCAGATGCGGTCGGAGTCGGTGGTGGCGCGCTGCTCCCACTTGAGGTGACCTTCCGCGCAGTCACCAGTCCGGATGCAGCGCTCCTCACCATGCAGAGCGGGCCGCTTGTCGTCGGGACGGAGCGGGAACACGTGCCACCCCCGTCCGGCCGTATCCAGGGCCGCGGTCAGCAGACGCTCTCGCCTGCTGAGGGTGGGTTGAGTCATGCTGGAGACCTCCATAGGTCTGTTGAGGACTGGAGAAGCCGGGGCGACCGCGCATCTTTTGCCGAGAGGGCGGTCGCCCCGGCGTCATTTGCCTTTCGGGCGGGTGAGCTTGAGCGTGAGTCCGCCGATGCCGATCGGCCCGGCAGCACCGGCGATGGCGGCGGCGGTGTGGGCGGCGTAGTCGAGCAGCGCGAGGACCGCGGCGAAGGTGCCCATGAGCCCGAGCGCGCACGCGCCGGTGACGACGATCGGGATCAGGTAGGTCCGTGCCGGGCGGCCCTGCGCGGGGGCGTGGGTGACGATGACGATGGGCCGGCCGGTGGTCTGCGCGCGGTGGTAGAGGTCGGCGGGGATGTGTGGGGCGAGGGTGCCCGGCGGTTCGCGGTCGTTCATGACGTGCTCCTTCCGGGTACGGGCGGGCCCCGCCGGATCGTGTTCCGGCGGGGCCCGTTGGTGACGGTGTGTGGTTGTAGTGACTAGTGGCTACTGCCTACTGGCTAGTGGCAAAGGGCCTGTTGAACACCCCTGTGTGGCCAGTAGAGGGCCGTTCTACCGGCTAGTGGCAAGTTGGCGGTAGCCAGTAGCCGGTAGCGCTGTGTGGCCGCTCAGGCGTGGTCGGGGTGGACGTAGACGGAGTGCGGTCCGTTGTCCCGGTAGACCAGCTCCCCGCGTTCGGCCGCGGCCTTGAGCCCGTCGCGCACGGCCTGCCGGCTCCTGCCGACGAGGTCCGCGACAGCCTTGGGTTTCATGCCCGCGGCGCCCGCGGCCTCGATCGCCTCGATCGCCTGCGCGAGCCAGGCCGGACCGCTGTCCGAGCTGTCCTCGTCGCGCAGGGCGGACAGGTTCAGCCCGGTCGCGGCCGGCGGCCGGCCCCCGATGGGCGGTTCGGGGGTGTTGCCGAAGTGGGCGTCGACCTCTTCCATGAACGCCCGTACCGCTGCGTCCTCGTCAGGCGTGCTCCCGCTCGTGTCGTGCAGCGCCGACAGGTTGAGTCCGCCACTGTTCGTGGACGCTGCGGGCGTCGGTCCGGTCCCAGTGGGGACGGGGTTGGGGTTGAGGTGGTCACGCATCCATGCCGTCCGGCTGGTGTCCCAGCGGCGTGCGTAGGCGGGTCCGGCGGCTTGTGCGGAGGGTGTGTCGAGCACGGGGTGGCGGTCGGACGTGGCGGCGACGATGTCGCGGATCTGGTTGGGCAGGATCCGCCAGTTCTTGAACAGCGCCGCGGGTGACTCGGGGGTGCCCATGAACCCTGAGCCCTTGTACGGGGCTTGGTCCACCCTGAGTCCGCGGGATCCGGGGAACAGCTTGGCCAGGTCCATACCCTCGGTCTCGCCCCCGGTGAGCGCGACGCGCACTTTCGCTTCACGTCGGATCATGAGGTTGCCGAGGACGCACCCGGTGGCACCGAGCGCGGTCAGGACGGTGCGGATGCCCATGGCGCGGGCGATGCGGATGACTTCGAGGATCTTCTCCCCGAGCTTCCGCAGCCGCTTGTCGTTGCTCGCCAGGATCTCCGCACCCTCATCGACCACGAGCATGACCTGAGGAATCTGCGCGGACACGGGCAGCAGGTCGGTGTTGGCCTGGGAGAGGAGGTCCTGGTAGGCCATCTTGCGGTGCTTGGCCACCTTCACCGCCGCATCCAGCATCAGGACGGCTTCATCGTAGGTTCCGGCGAGCCAGTCCACACCGGGGCGCATCCCGCTCGTGGTCTGCCCCTGGCTGTCGAGTGCGGGGCGGACCCAGGGCAGGCCGGCCGACCCGGCGTTGAGGTCGATCACCCACGTCAAGATGTCCGTGGCGCGCGCGAAACCGGCGAGGATGACATGGACCATGTTCGTCTTGCCCGACCCGGTCGGCCCGACGACGAGCGCGCACTGCTCGCGCAGGTAGGTGCAGATCTCTTCGGCGTTGGTGCGGTAGCCCCACGGCAGGCCGGTGTAGACGGACAGCGGCCCGTAGTCGGTGGGGTAGGTGAGTTCCGCGGACAGGACGTCGGCGGTGGTGACGTCGATCAGTACGCGTCCTTGGTGGATGCCGGGGCTGGCGGTGGCGGTGCAGCCGTGGGGCAGGTTGGCGTCCGCGCTGAGCTTGGCGGATTCCTTCGCGATCCGGTCGTACGTTGTTCCGCCGGCGGGGAGTTCGGCGTCGATCGTGAACCCGGTCCCGGTCGGCCACATCTCTACGGCGAGGACGCGCAGGGTGATCCCGCACACGCGCCGAATGCGGTCGACCCATTCCGCGGCGATGGCCCGACGGTCCGCGCTGAGTTCGGCGGCGACCTGGCGGGCCGCCGCGGCCAGTGCCTCTTCCTCGCGTGCCTCTTCGTAGAGGCTGGCGGTGCGGGCGGCGGCGCCCATGCCGATCCCGATCGTGGCCAGGGACCCGAGGGCGGCCCAGGTGAGAGGGCCGGTGGTCATGGCCCACGTGGTCCACCCGGCGCCGACGAGCCAGGATGCGGCGCGGGTGGCGATCGTGCGCCCCGCGTTGCGCACCCTCAGTCCGGCGATCGTGTGACCGAGCGCCCCGGCGACACCGGCCGTGAGTGCCCAGCCGGGCGGCATTCCGGTGGCGGCGCCGGTGGTGGCGACGGCGAACGCCCCGGTCGTGGCGGACAGTGCGCCGGTCACCGGTCCGTGGCCGGCGGCCCAGTCCCACACCGGCCCCGTGCTGTCCTGCTGCTTCTGCTTCTTCGGGGTCTTGTTGCTGGTGGTGGTGGTGTTGGTGGTCATCAGACGTTCCAGCCCTTCTCGGCTTCGGGGCCGTTGCGGGGGTCCTCGTGGCGGGCGATGTCCTGTTCGTGGGCCTGCCGGAACAGGGGGCCCAGGTCCTCGGCAGCCGACACGACGTTCATCAGCGCCTGGAAGAGGTCGTCGAAGCCGAACGCCACGTCCTTCTCCAGCGGGAACTCGGAGTCGGAGCGCTCAGCGAGGATCTGGAAGGTGTTGGCCACCGACCGCAGCGCCTCGGGCAGGTTCTCGACCATGGCCAGGATCTCCATGGCGCCGTCGGGGTCGTAGGAGCGGGCGGCGTTCTCCATCTCGGCCGCGGCCTCTTCGAACCGGAATCCAGACACGTTCACTACCTCCAACTGCGGGGCGGGGGTGCTCGGGATGAGGTGCGCCGGGCGTTCGACCCGGTCGCCGATCTGCTCGTCGTCGTTCTCAGCCGCGGCATCGGCCGCGGCCTCTTCGTCGTCCAGGGCGGCGCGGATCGCGCGGTCGCGCTCCTCGCGGGCCAGCCACGCGGCACCCATGAGGCGCCGGTAGAAGCGGCGGCCGGGGTGCATCAGCCAGCGCCAGCCGAGCTTGCGACCCAAAGGGGTGGTGAGCATGCCGAGCACACCCAGCGGCGTCGCCAGGGCGGCGGCGAGCATGCGGCGGCCGTGCATCCGCAGCGCGGAACGCCACAACGCCGAACGAGCCCGGCGACGGGCCGCCGCGTGACGCACCGACGACCGCTTACCGTCGACCTTGTTCTGAGCGCGCCGGTCACGCGCGGCACGGGCCTTGCCGACCGCCGCGTCGCGCATCCGCGCGACCTGGCCCATGCCCTTTGACATGGCACGGCCGATGCCGCCCTTGGTTCCGGAACGGGCTGTGCGTGCGGCGGACTTGGCTGCCCGGCGGGCATCGGCCACCTTCCGACGGTCCGCCGCGCCCTGCGTACGGGCCGCGGCACGGGTCGGTGACTGCTGCTTCTGAGCTTGCCGCAACGCCTTGACCTGCCCCAACCGGCCCGACGCTGTGCGCCCGGAGCCGAGCGGAGAACGCCCACCACGACCACCGGCAGACGACCCCTTGCCGGTGCGGGACTTGGAACCGGTGGCGAGCCCGCCGGAACGGGACATCAGCGCCGGCGCCTTGCCACCGCGGCGGCCACCGCCCGCGCCCGGACGTCCGGAGTGGCGGGACTGCGACGGAACACCACCAAGCCCGCCCGAACCGGTGCGGCGCGGCGACGCACCGGAGTTCGAACCCGCGCGGACCCGTGACGGGTTGCGCTTGCGCGTGGTGCGGGACTGGCGAGCGGTGCGGGTGGCTGCGACCGTGCCGAGGACCGCGGCGCCGGTCGCCGCGACCGCAGCGGCCACCGGACCACCGGTCAGAGCAGCGGTCGCGATCAGCCCGGCGGTGGAGTTGGCGCCAGTCATCGCGAGCGGCACCACCGGCCAACCCCCCGGCGTGTGACCCACTCCATCGGCAGTCGGTGCCGGGGCGGGGGCTGTTTCGGGGGTCTTTTCGCTGGTGGGAGGGGGTGCAGCCGCAGGGGCTGCTACCGCTTCCGTACTGGTATCCGTCATGCTTGGGGCACTCCTTTAGGGGAGACAGGAGGCCCGACCGATTGCTGTGAGAGGTCGCCGGTCGGGCCTCGGTGAACTGATGGGCTGGTCAGATCCGGTTGGGTTCGAGGGAGAAGAAGACGACGTTTGCCCGGTGCAGCGTGGGGGCCGAAGCCGTCAGCTCCCCGTAGAGGGTGTTGAAGGTGTCCAGGCGGGTCGCGCCGGGCGGCGGGGTGTAACTGCCGCTGGACGTCGCCGAAGCAAGACCCTGCTTCTCCACCGTCAGAACGAAGAAGTGGCTGCCCTGGGACTGCGCGTGCGGCTGGCTGCTCACGATGAATCTCCTGGATGGTCGAGGCGTTCAGGCGGCGCGCTGATCAGGTCATGCACCATCCGGAGTCGCAGGCGCCGTCTGCCTGGTCGAAGCCGGGCAGGAGGTCGACGCCGTCGGGGATGGCCTTGCGCAGGGGCCTGCCGAACCGGGTCAGGTAGACGTGGTCCTTGCCCAGCTCGTCGCGACGCTTGTTGAGGAGTTCTTCGAGCTGGCAGGACTTCTCGAACAGGTCCGGCTGGGTGCGGCGCATGTCGTGCCAGGTCTCGGGCCGGTGGAAGGGGCAGAACCAGCACGAGGACTTCGGCGGCACGGGCAGGCCCGCCTCCCGGATGATCCGCGCACAGTCGATACGCCGAAGTCCCAGCTCAAGGAGCGGGTAGACGATCTCCTCATGCGGCTCGCAGCGCCGGTTGTTGGCCCGGTGGATCTCATCCAGGCTGATGCCGATACCGATCGTGGCCGGGGCCGCCCTGGTCGCGCCCCGCCGCTTCACCTCGCGGCCGATGACCTTGATTTTGAAGTCGGCCGTGCACGAGCGGGTACCGGGTGCCCCGTTCGACATCCGCACGGGGATCGCCAGTGACCGGGACCCCTCCTTGGTGAGCTGGCCGTGCAGCGTGCGGACCTCACCGGTGCGGACCATGACACGGTCCAGTACCGTGAGTTCGATCCCGTGCTCAGCCGCGAACGGCCTCGCGTACTCCTCCAGATACCGCAGTGTGCCGGGGTTCTCCGAGTCGTCCCCGACGTTGGCCATCAGGAACGTCCGGAAGTCGATACGGCCCTGCGCAGCGAGCACCAACAGCGCCGTCGACTGCACACCCCCGCCGTAACTCACCGAGCGAATCGGCACCGGGGCTTCTGCGGGTTCGGTGTCCTTGTGCGACATCAACGCTCACCGCCGACACTCGCCAGATGCCGGTCACCGGAGTCCGCGGTCTCTGCTGCGGAGTCGTTGAGGCGCTTGTAGACCTTGTGGACGTAGGAGGTGGACCGGGTGGACTTCACCGCTGCCTGAGAGATCGTCTCCCCCTTGGTCCAGCACGTGCGGATCTCGTTCAGCGCCTCGTTGGCGGGCAGTTTGTAGATGGCCGGCTCGTCCTCGGGGTCCGGGGTGGACGCCGGGGGGACGACGGGTGCATACACCGCGTTGCCACCGCAGATGACCAGCGCTTTCCGCTCCGCAGCCATCGGTGCGGGGGCTGTTACCGGTGTGGGGGTGGACGGGGTGGATACCGGTTCGGGTGCGGGGTGGACGGGGGTGGTGTCCACCGGTGTCTCCTGCGTGTCCAGCAGGGCGCGCAGTTCCGTGATCCGGGCGAGGATCGAGCGCCGGTAATGCGTGATGGCCTCGGCGAGAACGATCAGCAGGACCGGGGGGATGGAGTGGAGCAGCAGCCCGGCGGGGTCGACGTCGCGCGGCACGCCGAAGGGGGTTCCGGTCGGCCACAGGGCGGCCCAGCAGTTCATCAGCCATGTACTCAGGCCGGCGAACCACCGCAGCGCGGTCGCCCACCCGGACGGGTAGACGCCGTGCTCGGACAACTGGCCGTCCACGATCAGCACCGCACCCAGCGCGACCGCGACCATCGGATCGAGCAGCCAGGCGATCCACGGCGAGATGTGGTGGTCGATCGCGAACAGCGTCACGTTCGTCGCGGTGAACGCCAACGCCACCACCGCGACCGCGACCAGCACTTTCGTCAACCCTGACTGAATGCCTTGCAGGGCGGCGATCTGCCGGTGCAGCGTCGGAGTCTGCTTCATGCCGAACCCCCCGCCGCCACCAACTCGGGCGGGGCCGGTACGGGCTGTTCGAGCTGGGCGAAGCCCGTCAGGTGAACAGTGGCGCCGGCGAACGTGGTTTCGCCCTCAAGCCAGAACGTCCCGGCGTCCCCGTGCCAGGCCACGGCGTCCGGGCTGATGCCCAGCGCGGTCCGCCACGCCTCGAACGCGGGCAGGTCGTGATGGATCGCGAGTTCCAAGCGGTCCGGGTAGATCGGCGTCAGACGCACATCAACCGCGGGGAGCTCCGGGAACTCGACTGCCAGCGTGCGCAACGCCCGCAGAGGGACGGACAGGTCAGCGAATGCGAGAGCGTTCATGCCGCGGCCCTCTTCCCCGCACGCACCCGACGGGCCGTGTGGCGCGGCAGGGTGACGACGTTGAACAGGTCCGGCGCCAGCGCCTCGACCGTCTCCGTAGCGACCGTGCTCGTACGGTCCACCAGAGACGGGTCATCCGCGAGAATGTCGCGCGCCGCATCCTCGCGGGCCGCGCGCTCCATCTCGCTCTCACCCTCGACACCCAGCCACAAATCCAGCGGCGTACCCAGGGCAAGCTCAACGAACTCATCAGCCGTAACGGCCGTATGACCAGCAACGATGACTCTCATGGGTCGAACTCCTCGTAGACGGTGGGAACGGCCCGAAGCGGCTCCGGTGCTCGAACACCGGAGCCGCGCCGTTCATGGGTGGAGCGCCCCGGCCGGGAGTCGAACCCGGCCTTGCGACCATCGGGGCGGTAAACGTGATGCGCGGCCCTGAGCCGCGCCGGCCACCTTGTGCGAGAGGTGACAACCCGTCGTACGCGATATGGATCTGCGCCTCAGTCCCGCTCTCCCGAGGAATCGCCTTCTCGGTCTCATCGCGCGGCGTGCCCGCCTTCGGGCAGATCCGTTCTTTTGAGTCGCCCCTCCCTCAGGAGGACTCGACTGGTCTCCACTCGCCCCGACCGGTGCAGTCACGGCCGTCAGAACACGGTGGATCACGCTGTGGAGTTGTTGACCGGTTCGCAGTCCGAGGACCGCGACCGATGCAGTACCTCTATTGCAGGTACTGCATGAAGTTCCGTCAAGTAGGTCGGCGGAACTTCTCGCTTTCGCGCCGGAACTTCCTGGCGCACCATCAGAATCGCCCCAGGTCAGGGGCGATGGTTACCCCATCCATGGACACCTCGGGCCGATCTCGCTACCGTCAAGAGATCCCAAGACGTCCCATCGGGGGTGGAGATGCCCAACGAACGCTTGCGCTCAGCGCTCTTAGCTCAGGGGCTGACCGTGCAACAGCTGGCAGAAGCAATCGAGGTCAACCCGAAGACGGTTGAGCGCTGGATCACGCAAGGGAAGGTGCCGTACCGGCGCCACCAGTACGCCACCGCGTCCATGCTCAAAGTCGACGTCACGACGCTGTGGGAGGATGCCCGCGCGGTCGACACCTCCGCCGACCTGAGCCGGGCGGAGATCCTCACGGTCTACCCGCACCGTCACATGGTCCCCGCCGACTTGTGGCGGGAGATGTACGGGCGTGCGTCGCACCAGATCGACGCGCTCGTGTACGCCGGACTGTGGCTGTCCGAGGATCCGCAGTTCCTCGCCCTTCTCCGGATGAAGTCGGAGGCAGGCGCGCAGGTTCGTCTCATGCTCGGGGATCCCGGCTGCGCTGCTGTCCAGCAGCGCGGCATAGACGAGGGTCACCGCATCATGGATGGGAAGATCCGCAACGCTCTGGTGAACTACCGGCCGCTCTTCTCGACTCACCCTGACATCGGCTTCCGGCTCCACGACGCGACGCTCTACAACTCGCTCTTCCGGGCCGACGACGAGATGTTGGTGAACACGCACGTCTACGGCATCGGCGCGTATATGGCGCCCGTCCTGCACCTGCGGCGGCTCCCCGGCGGCGGTCTCTTCGACACGTACGCGAATAGCATCGAGCAGACCTGGACAGGCGGTCGCCAGGTAACGGAGCACGACATCACAGGAGCCTGAGCATGGGACGTATCGACTACCTTCACGACCCTGACGCCCCGCCGGCGAACTCGGTCGTCCCGTCCGTCGTCGCTTTCGTCCAGAACGAGGCGGGTCAGGTGCTGATGATCCAGCGCTCGGACAACGGCCGCTGGGCACTGCCCGGCGGCGGGCACGACGTGGGCGAGTCCATCAGCGACACCGTGGTGCGCGAGGTGTGGGAAGAGACAGGCATCAAGGCCGAAGTCGATGGGATGTCGGGGATCTACACCGACCCCGGTCACGTGATGCTCTACGACGACGGCGAGGCACGGCAGCAGTTCAGCATCTGCTTCCGTGCCCGACCGGTCGGCGGCGAGATCCGTACGAGCGACGAGACGACCCAGGTCCGTTGGGTGGAACCGGCGGACCTGGAGTCGTACGACGTCCACCCCACCATGCGGCTCCGCATCGAGCACGCGATGGAGCAGGGGCGGACGTCCCCTTACATCGGCTGACGCTGAACAGCGGCCAGACGTTCGAGGACGCGCGCCGTGCTGGCCAGGATCTCCGGTTCGGCACGGCGGATGAACGTCCCGATCAGGCTGTCGGGGCCATAGCGACCGGCGATCTCGTTCACCCGGTCCACGGGGTTCGTCGGCGTCCCGTCCGGAGTCGTGTTCATGTCGCAGTAGCAGAGAGCGTCCGCGAGGTGCGGGCGCTCTCGCGGGAACTCCTCTTCAAGCTCCTCGCGCATCCCGCGCGCTTCCGCCTCCATCCAGGCGCACGAGTGGTGCGCGACCAGCCGCACGAGACGCACATCGGCTTGGGCCACGTCGCGCAAATACCGGGCGCCGTCGAGCGGGTGAAAACCAGTCTTGGCGAGGTCGGGCGAATACCCGATGTCGTGGAGAACCGCGGCGGCCTCCGTCAGGTCCGCATCGGCACCGAGGATCGGGGCCAGCGACCGGGACCGTTCTGCTACCCCCTGAGAATGGGCCCAACGGCGCGGCAGCGGTTCGGCCAGCAAGGATTCAGCGATCGGGTAAGCCCACTCGACCAGTCCAGTAGTGCTCAAGATTGGGAACGCTCCTCTCGGCTTGGCAACGCTCGTACCGTCCGCACCTTGCCTTGCCCGCCCTCTGACAGCAGGCCGGCGGCTTCCAGCTTGTCCAGCGCCTTACTCACGGTCGGCCGCGATACGCCGAACTGCGCGCTCAGCGTCGACGCACTGGGAAACTCCGATCCAACGCCCACCTGCTCGACCAACGCCGCGATGCGCTCGACCAGCGGCCGGCGGTCTACGGTCTGGCTTCCCTGGATGACCCTCCAGCGGGCGCCCGGTACCGACTCGGCTACTCCTTCATCGCGCAGTACGTAGAAGGCCCTGAGCGCCAGACCGCGCGAGACGCCATAGTCACGCATGACATCCGCCAGCCTCGGCAGCTCCGTCATGCTCGGATCCTTCGCGATCTCTACCTTCAGTGCTTCCGCGATCTGCAAGAAGGTCCCCCGAGGACTTGCCTGCTGCGACACTCGTTCTCCCTCTTCCGGCCCCTGCCGTCGCACCCCAGCGTCCCACGGTCGCGGCCCCCTGTGGAGAGCCACCCGTTGCCTGAGGCGGGGTCTCAATCTGGGTCTCATTCACCTCCGTCCGGATCCGTTCAGAACCGTTCACTCCCACATCCGGTGGACTGGAATGAACGGCTCTGAACGACTTCGATTTACCCTCTGACCAGCAGGAACAGACCTCGAAAGCGAGTGTGGGGAGACTCACCGAGGGTTCAAATCCCTCCGCTACCGCCAACGAACCGCCCCCGACCTGCGAGAGCAGGTTGGGGGCGGTTCTGCGTCGCGCGCCCTCACGCGAGCACCCGGCGGCGGAAGTTGCGTAGTCCCAGGCCCAGGAACAGGACGCAGAAGCCGACCAGGACCGGGTAGATCACGTACAGCGGCATGTGGGACAGCTCGGTGAAGCCGGCGCGCATGCCCTCCGTGATGTAGATCAGCGGGTTGACGAGCACGAGCACCTGGAGCCAGTGGAAGCCGCCCACCTCCACCGGGGCCAGTTTGGTCCACTGGTAGTAGGTGCCGCCGAGGAAGACCAGGGGCAGGATCACGAAGCCGAACATCACGCCGATGTTCCGTGGTTCGAAGCTGGTCCCCAGCAGCAGGCCGAGTGAGGTCATCGCGATGCAGGACAGCGGGATGAGGGTGAGCACGACCAGCCAGTCGATGCTGAACCTCGGATGGACGCCCGGCGCGTGCACCACTGCGGCGATCGGGAACACGATGACCGCCGAGATCAGGCCCTGAGCGGCGCCGGAGAGCACCCGCGCCACCGCCACCAGCCAGATCGGGCAGGGCGCCTGGACCCGGTCCTCGATCTCCCGTGTGAAGCCGAACTCCTGGGACATCTGGATGGCGACCGACTGGATGCCCTGAAACATGATGGCGATGGCGACGACTCCGGGGACCAGGACCGTGGCGAAGTCCGACTCGCCACCCGCGCCGCCGCCGGAGCCGATGCCCTGGCCGATGCTCGGGAAGACGTACAGGAAGACGAAGACGAGCAGGAACGGCTGCATCACGGTCCGGCCGACGAACTCACCGAAGTTCTTCCCCAGTACGGTCAGGTCGCGCCGGATCAGCGCGGACAGCGCCGACCTGCTGGAGGCGGCGGCCGACCGGCCGGGACGGATACTGCCCGGCGAGGTGGCCCGGCGCTCTTCGGAGGGGGATGCCCCGGCCACGGCCATCAGTCCCTCAGTTCCTTGCCCGTGAGGCTGATGAAGACGGTCTCCAAAGTGCTCTCCTTGATCGAGAGATCGACCAGGTCGAAGCCGCCGGACTCGGCGCTCCGTACGACCTTCGGCAGCAGCCGGTCGGTCCCCTTCACTTGGAGTTCGACCCCGCCGTCGACCAGTCGCGTACGGACGACACCCGCGATGTCGTGGCGCAGCCGGTCGGCGAGCGCGTCGGCACTGCCGCTGGTGGCGACCGTGACGACGGCGTCCGCGCCCAGGCTGCGCTTGAGCGCGGCCGGTGTGTCCAGGGCGAGGATCCGGCCGTGGTCGATGATCGCCACCCGGTCGCAGAGGTGGTCGGCCTCCTCCATGTTGTGGGTGGTGAGCAGGATGGTCTGGCCGTCGGCGATCAGATCGTCCAGCACCTCCCACAGCGCGATCCGGCCCTGCGGGTCCAGTCCCGCGGTGGGCTCGTCCAGGAAGAGCACCGCGGGCCGGTGGAAGATCGCCCGTGCCACCAGCAGCCGCTGCGCCATGCCTCCGGACAGCGCGTACACCGAGGAGCGGCCCCACCGGGCCAGCTTGAACTGCTCCAGGAGTTCGTCGGCCCGCAGCCGCGAGCGGCCACGGGACATGCCGAACAGCAGACCGTGGAAGTACAGGTTCTCCCGGACCGTCAGCGAGCGGTCCAGGGTGTTCTGCTGGCTGACCACGGCGATGACCTGTTTGACCAGGGTGGGCTGGGTGACGACGTCGGTTCCCCCGATCCAGGCGGAGCCCGAGGTGGGCACCACACGCGTGGTCAGCATGCCCACCGTGGTGGTCTTCCCGGCGCCGTTGGGGCCCAGCAGCCCGAAGATCTCCCCCCGGCGTACATTCAGGTCGATCCCGTCGACCGCCGCGAAGTCCGCCTTGGGGTAGACCTTGCGCAGTACGGAGGTACGGATGACCTCGTCGGCGGGACGTTCGGGTGCCGTCATCGCCGTCATCGTCCCCCTTCCTCGGGCCTCCGTCCGCGATCGGCGCGTCCAGTCAAGCGCCAGGTGCCCCGCGCGGCATCTTGGGCGCACCCATCCGGACCGACGCGGCGGGCCCGGCCTCGTCAGGAGGCCGGGCCGCCGACGGGCTAGATGAGTAAGTCCGAAGTCGTGGTCGTGTGCATGAAGCGAGGGTCTCGTTGGTCCGTTTGTGACGACAGACCTCGAAACCCTCGCGCTTGCA
>NZ_JBITIB010000041.1:0-56003 GCF_044458565.1 Streptomyces sp. NPDC050433
ACGGTGCCCGAGTCGAAGATCGTCGAGACCCTCATCGAGGAAGCGATGAAGATCGCCGAACAGATGGAGAAGGACGGGGTCCCGTCGGGCGAGCCCGAGGTCTCCATCAGCTGAGGGTCGGCCGGCCGGTGATCGGCCGAAGGCTCCGGAGCGTGCTTCGTAGCCGTACGCCGACTGCCTTCCGCGCCGTCCGCGGCCTCGCTCCTTACGGGCTCCGCACCCCACGCCTCAGGGCGTCGGGGGAGCGGGGCCCTTCTCGTGCGCGCGGCAAGCCACAGAAGTGGCGGGTACAGTGCGAAGAATCAGCAGACGTATGGTGAGGCCCCTCTCGTGTTGACGCAGACCACCACTCGGGTCCTCGACCCAGGCGAACTCGGCGCCGCGCTCGCCATTCTTGAGAGTGAGCCCGTCGCCAACGCCTTCGTGGCCTCGCGTGTCCAAGCGGCCGGCCTCGACCCCTGGCGCCTCGGCGGCGAGATGTGGGGCTGGTACGCGGACGGGCGACTGCGCTCACTGTGCTACTCCGGTGCCAACCTGGTGCCCATCTGCGCTCCCCCCGAGGCCGTACGGGCCTTCGCGGACCGCGCCCGCCGGACGGGGCGCCGCTGCTCGTCGATCGTCGGCCCCGCCGACCCCACAGCCCTCCTCTGGCGGCTCCTGGAGCCCAACTGGGGCCCCGCCCGCGAGGTCCGCGCGAACCAGCCGCTCATGGTCACCGAGCAAGTCCCCGACACGGTGCGGCCGGACCCCCTCGTACGCCGCATCCGTAAGGAGGAGCTGGAGACGATCATGCCGGCGTGCGTGGCGATGTTCACCGAGGAGGTCGGCGTCTCGCCGCTGGCCGGCGACGGCGGGCTCCTCTACCAGGCGCGGGTGGCCGAACTCGTCGGTGCGGGGCGGTCGTTCGCCCGTATCGACGACGGCAAGGTGATCTTCAAGGCCGAGATCGGCGCGGCCACGTCGCACGCCTGCCAGATCCAGGGCGTCTGGGTCGCCCCCGAGTTCCGCGGTCAGGGCCTCTCGGAGAGCGGCATGGCGGCCGTCGTACGGTACGCCCTCGCCGACGTCGCCCCCGTCGTCAGCCTCTACGTGAACGACTACAACATCCCTGCCAGAGCCTCCTACCGACGGGTCGGCTTCCGCGAGGTGGGCGCTTTCATGAGCGTCCTCTTCTGAAAGTAAGGTTCGGCCATGCCGAGCGTGCCGAGCTCTTCCGGGAGCGACTCCCAGATCCCCGACGTGCACGTCGGGCCGATCGACCTCGCCGCGCGCGTGGACGAGGCGCTGGCCGTGCAGGCGCTCGCCTTCGGGCTCAGCGAGGGTGAGATCGGCGTACGGCGCCAGATCGTGCTGCGACATCTCCTGGCGCCCGGTGCGCGCGCGTACGGGGCGGTCACCGGGGAGGGGCGGCTCGCGGGGTTCGTCTACGGCATGCCGAACGAGCGCTCCCACTGGTGGTCGACGGTCGTCGAGCCGTACCTGCGCGCCGAGGGCTGCGACGGCTGGCTCGACGACTCCTTCGTGATCACCGAACTGCACGTCCACCCGGTGTTCCAGGGCCGTGGCATCGGGCGCACCCTGATCACGACCATCACCGACGTCGCCCTGCAGCCCCGCTCGATCCTCTCCGCGATCGACACCGAGAGCCCCGCCCGCGGTCTCTACCGCACCCTCGGCTACCAGGACCTGGCGCGCCAGGTCCACTTCCCCAGCGCCGCCAAGCCGTACGCCGTGATGGGCGCCCCGCTCCCGCTGCGGCGCCGCTGAACGCAGTCGGGCGCGGCATTACTGATTTCCGCCCGCCGGTGTGCCCCGGCTAACCTCCTGCCAACACCCGAGAAGAAACGCAGGAGTGCTCCCCATGTCCCAGGTCCAGCGCATGTCCCGTTTGATGGCCAAGACACTGCGCGACGACCCGGCGGACGCGGAGACCCTCAGCCACAAGCTTCTGGTCCGCGCCGGGTACGTACGCCGCACCTCCGCCGGCCTCTGGAGCTGGCTGCCCCTGGGTAAGAAGGTCCTCGACAACATCGCCCGCGTCGTGCGCGAGGAGATGGACGCCATCGGAGCGCAGGAAGTACTGCTGCCGGCGCTGCTTCCCAAGGAGCCCTACGAGGCGAGCGGTCGCTGGGACGAGTACGGAGACCTCCTCTTCCGTCTCAAGGACCGCAAGGGCGGCGAGTACCTGCTCGGGCCGACGCACGAGGAGATCTTCACCCTGGTCGTCAAGGACCAGTGCACGTCCTACAAGGACCTGCCGGTGATGCTCTACCAGATCCAGACGAAGTACCGGGACGAGGCCCGCCCCCGCTCCGGCGTGCTGCGCGGCCGTGAGTTCCAGATGAAGGACTCCTACTCCTTCGACACCACGGACGAGGGACTGGCCGAGTCGTACGCGCTCCACCGCGCGGCGTACCAGAAGATCTTCGCGCGCCTCGGGCTCGACTACCGCATCGTCTCCGCCGTCTCCGGCGCGATGGGCGGCTCCGCGTCCGAGGAGTTCCTGGCCCCGGCCGCCGCGGGCGAGGACACCTTCGTGGACTGCCCCAACGGCGACTACGCCGCCAACACGGAGGCGGTCACCTTCACCCTCGCCGCCGTCGACGGGGCGGCGCACGGGGCTCTGGAGGAGCTGGACACCCCCGACACCCCGACCATCGAGACGCTGGCCGAGTTCCTGGGCGTGCCGGCCTCGGCGACGCTGAAGAACCTGCTGGTGAAAGTCGACGGCGAGATCACCGCCGTCGGCGTCCCCGGTGACCGCGAGGTGGACCTGGGCAAGCTCGGTGAGCACCTGGCGCCCGCCGTCGTGGAGCTGGTGACGGCCGAGGACTTCGAAGGCCGCCCCGAGCTGGTACGCGGCTACGTCGGCCCCCAGGGACTGAAGATCCGCTACATCGCCGACCCCCGCGTAGCGCCCGGCACCGCCTGGGTGACCGGCGCCAACAAGGCCGACACCCACGCGCGCAACGTCGTCTGCGGACGCGACTTCGAGGTCGACGACTACCTCGACGTCGTGGTCGTCGAAGAGGGCGACCCCTGCCCCGTGTGCGGCGCCGGGCTGAAGCTGGGGCGCGCCATCGAGATCGGTCACATCTTCCAGCTGGGCCGCAAGTACGCCGACACCTTCCAGCTCGACGTGCTCGGGCAGCAGGGCAAGCCGGTGCGGGTGACCATGGGCTCGTACGGCATCGGCGTCTCCCGCGCCGTCGCCGCGCTCGCGGAGCAGACCGCCGACGAGCAGGGGCTGTGCTGGCCCCGTGAGATCGCCCCGGCGGACGTGCACGTCGTGGCGGCGGGCAAGGCACTCCAGACGGAGCTGGCGGTCGACGTCGCGGAGAAGCTGGGCGCGGCGGGGCTGCGGGTGCTGGTCGACGAGCGGCCCGGTGTCTCGCCCGGTGTGAAGTTCACCGACGCGGAGCTGATCGGCGTTCCGAAGATCCTGGTCGCGGGGCGCCGCGCGGGCGACGGGGTGGTGGAGCTGAAGGACCGCCGCACCGGGGAGCGGGAGGAGCTCACCGTCGCCGAGGCGATCGCGCGTCTGACGGCCACCCTCTGACGGTCGGCGCGGCCCTTCGGGGGCGGGGCGACGGGCGGACGGGCGCGACGGGGTGAGGACGCATACGACGGGGGTGTACGGACGCATACGACGGGGGTGTACGGAGGGGGCGGGGGCGGGTGGGGCTGGTCGGGGTGATGGGCCGCACGCTCGCTCCACAGCCGCTCCGGCCGCCCCGTGACGGGCCCCTCTGAGCTACATCCAGCCTGCGAACTCCAGCAACAGTTCCGCGTCTTGGCGGCGTCCGGCCTCCAGCGCGCGGACGCCCGACTCCACCGCGCGGAAGAGCGTCCAGCCGCGCAGCCTCTCGCCGTCGATGTCCAGCGAGTCGGCCAGCTTGTTCACACGGCGCCGCGTCGCGGACGCGCCCGACGCCGCCGCGACAAGGTCCTCCACCCGGTCGCGTACCAGCGTCGCCAGGTCGTACGCGCGCTCACCCACCAAGGGCACGGGGCCGACCGCGAGCCACGGAGTGCGGTCGCCCGAGAGCACCTTGCCCTGCCGGAACGCGCCGTGGAGCAGCATCAGCTCCGCCGGCCCGGCCCCCAGCAGTTCCTCGCGCGCGTCGAGCGCCGCCGTCACGAGCGGAACGACCTGCGGGTCCGCCGCGGCCAGCAATGTCTCCGCCTGCCCGGCCGTCCGCTCGGCGACCGTTTCAAAGCCATGGTCGGCGACCGGCTCGACCCACAACTTCCGCACCGTTCCCGCCGCTTCGAGCAGTGACTTGGCTTCGGGCAGGGAGCGCAGCGACGTCTCCGTATGGAGGCGTTCAAGAAGCAGCGCACCGTCGGAGCCGGAGATGAGCTCCACCGAGCCCCAGCCCTTCCAGTGCGTCAGCGCCGCCCGCTCCGCCTCCGGCGCCGCGAACGGCGGGACCACCTTGAGCGCGGCCGGGGCGCCGTCGGGGCGCCGTACGAGCACCACGAGGCTGCTCCCGCCGCCCGGCGCCACCACCCGCTCGACGGTCAACTCCCGCCGCTCCACCGCCTCCTGGGCGATCCCTGGCAGCTGCCCGAGCCACTCTCCGGCGACGGACTCCCCGTACGTCTCGCTCAGGGTGCGCACCAGCCGCTGCGGCGGTTCGAAAGCCATACCTGCCTAGATCCCTTTCGGAGCGAGCGGGCTCACAGACGCTCGGCGAGCCCAGGAAAGGCTACGCCGCTGCCCCGCCAGCGCACCGCCCGCACCGCCGCCTCCCGCAGGGCCCCCGCGGCGTCCTGGCGCAGCGGCCCCTCAGCGGCACGTACGAGGTCGGAGTAGACCCCCGCGATCCGGTCCTCCAGGTCGGCGGCGAGCCGTACGGCGGCGGCCGAGTCGGGCACCTCGAAGGGCAGGTTGTACGCGGCGGCTGCCGCGACCGGCTTCCCGCCGAGATCGCGCACCGTACGCGCGAGGCTGTCGCGCCGGGCACGGTGCGCGTCGTACGCGTTCGTCGCCTCTCCGCGGCGTTCGTCGCCCACCCGGCCGCCCACGACGCCGTATCCGTACACCGCGGCGTGCTCCGCGGCGAGGGCGGCCTGGGCGGCGTCCATCGCACGGTCGGTGCTCACGAGGGGGATCCTTCCGTCAGCAGGAACGCGTGGGCGGCGCCGGCCGCCGCGAGGGAAGCCAGCAGCCGGGCGAACTCGGGCGGGGCGTGGACCAGTGCCTCACCGTGCGCCTCGGCGGTACGGCGCTCGGCCGCGGCCAGCTCCCGGAGCGCGGCGCGGGGGTCGGCGGGGACGGACGGCGCGGTCCCGGTGTCCCGGGCATCCCCGACGGCCGTCCCGAGCGACGGATCCGACGACGGGGCGGAGGAAGCCGACGCGGACGCAGATGCGGACGGCTTCGCCGACTCGCCCTTCTTAGGAGGCTGAGGAGGCGGCGCCAGAGCGGTCACGTGCCGTGCGACGGCGGCCCGCAGCGGCGTCAGCCGCGTCGCCTGATCCGGATGCCGCTCAAGCACCGCGTCGTACTGCCGCAGAAGCTCACGGCTGGTCCGGGCGGACTTCGCCCGCAGCGCCTTCGCGGCCCGGACGGCCGCCGCCCGCGCCGCGGCACCCGATCCGCCCTCGTCGTCCGCACCGGAGCAGGCGGTCAGCAGACCCCCCGCCGCAACCCCCGCCGCGGCCCCTGCGGCCAAGAGCGCACCTCTCCGTGTCGTCCCCGTGCGCCCCACGCGTGTCTCCCTCGGGCCTCGCAGTGATCACCGCAGGCGAGCGTACCTGCGGGTCAGCCGCAGGTGGACGGCAACACCCCCCGCGACCGGATACCCTTTGCCTGACACGCGACGATCCCACAACAGCACACACGCGGCCGAGGAGTCACCCGGATGAGCACCACCCACAGCGAGAGGCTGCGCGGACTGCTGGAACCGCTCGTCAGCGCGAAGGGCCTGGATCTCGAAGAGATCGAGGTGTCCCGGGCGGGCCGGCGTCGTGTGCTGAGGATCGTGGTCGACTCCGACGACGGCGTGGACCTGGACGCGTGTGCCGAGCTGAGCCGCACCATCTCCACGACTCTCGACGAGACGGACGTGATGGGCGAGGACGAGTACCAGCTCGAAGTGACCTCCCCAGGAGCCGACCGCCCGCTGACCGAGCGCCGTCACTACGTACGCGCCGTCGGCCGTCTGGTGAAGATCCAGCTTCATGAGGGCGACGAGTTCGTGGCACGTGTCCTCGCGGTGGACGAGGAAGGGCTCGACCTCGAAGTACCGGGCGTGAAGGGGCGCAAGCCGACCGCCCGCCGGGTCGAGTTCGCGTCGATCGCCAAGGCGCGCGTGGAGCTGGAATTCAACCGCAAGGACAAGAAGGAAGCAGAGGAGGCGTAGCCATGGACATCGACGTGAAGCTCCTGAAGGGCTTGGCACAAGAGAAGGAGATCCCCTTCGACCTGTTGGTCGAGGCGATCGAATCCGCCCTCCTCATCGCCTACCACCGCACCGAGGGAAGCCGCCGTCTCGCCCGCGTCGTCCTGAGCCGCGACAACGGTCATGTGACGGTGTGGGCCAAGGAGGACCCGTCGGAGCTGGAGGAGGGGCAGGAGCCGAAGGAGTTCGACGACACTCCGTCGGACTTCGGCCGTATCGCCGCCACCACGGCGCGGCAGGTCATCCAGCAGCGGCTGCGGGACGCCGAGAACGACGTCACGTTCGGTGAGTACGCGCGCCGTGAGGGCGACGTCGTCGCCGGGCAGGTGCAGCAGGGCAAGGACCCCAGGAACGTCCTGGTGCGGCTGGACGACAAGCTGGAGGCCATCCTCCCGGTGCAGGAGCAGGTGCCGGGTGAGGAGTACACGCACGGTCTGCGGCTGCGTACGTTCGTGGTCCGCGTCGCGAAGGGCGTACGGGGCCCGTCGGTGACCCTGTCGCGTACGCACCCCAACCTCGTGAAGAAGCTCTTCGAGCTGGAGGTCCCGGAGATCGCGGACGGCTCCGTGGAGATCTGCGCGATCGCCCGTGAGGCGGGGCACCGCACGAAGATCGCCGTACGGTCCACCCGCTCCGGTCTCAACCCCAAGGGCGCCTGCATCGGCCCCATGGGGGCGCGGGTGCGCAACGTGATGGCGGAGCTGCACGGCGAGAAGATCGACATCGTCGACTGGTCGGACGACCCGGCCGAGATGGTCGCCAACGCCCTGTCGCCGGCCCGTGTCAGCAAGGTGGAGGTCGTCGACCTCGGCGCCCGCTCCGCGCGGGTGACGGTGCCGGACTACCAGCTGTCGCTGGCGATCGGCAAGGAAGGGCAGAACGCCCGCCTCGCGGCCCGCCTGACCGGTTGGCGCATCGACATCCGGCCCGACACGGAGCAGACGGAGCAGACCGGCGGGGCGGACGACGCGCGGGACGACGGGGCGGCGGGTGGCCGGTCGCCACGCGGCGACCGAGGCTGACCCGCGGTACGCACGAGGCGGGCCCGGCGGCGTACGGGGCGGGAGACCGCGGCGTAAGGCGCGGCGGTGACCATAGCGATCACCACGGTCGCCCCGTACCCGCTACCAGCCAGTCGGCGACCGTGCACCGTCGCCGCCGCCGGCCGGTCCGTCGGCCGGTCCGTATCCGGCCATCGGCCGTCACCCGTCGGCCACCGGCGGACGCGACCGACCGCCGCCGATCAGCTCCGCTCGGGGCCCGCGACGTGCGGCAACGTTTGACGACGGACCGCGCGGAGATCAACCGAGTCTTTTTGGCCAGCAAGCGTTCGACCATTGCCCCAAAGGGGTGCGGACGGCGCGGGGAGGTAGACTTGAGCATGTCTGGCCGGACGCACGCCCGCGCCTGCCCTGAGCGAACCTGCGTGGGATGCCGGGAGCGAGCGGCCAAGAGCGATCTGCTGCGCATCGTGGTGGTCGAGGGTGCTTGCCTCCCTGATCCACGCGGTACGCTGCCCGGCCGGGGCGCGTATGTACACCCCGCCTCGTTCTGTCTCGATCAGGCGGTCCGCCGCCGGGCGTTTCCACGGGCCTTCAGGGTCAAGGGACCGCTCGACAGCACGGAACTGCTGGGATATGTCGAGCAGGTAGCAACGCACGAAGACGTACGGCACGGAACCCCGTGCGGTTCAGGTACCTCGCGAGTTGGAAGTAGGTCGAGATTGCGATGAGCACTCGATGAGTACGCGATGAGTACGCCCATGAAGTAGCGACGGTCCGGCGGTAACCCGGACCTAAAAGGAGCGAAGTGGCTAAGGTCCGGGTATACGAACTCGCCAAGGAGTTCGGTGTGGAGAGCAAGGTCGTCATGGCCAAGCTCCAAGAACTCGGTGAATTCGTCCGTTCGGCGTCGTCGACGATCGAGGCGCCGGTTGTACGTAAATTGACTGATGCTTTGCAGGGCCCCGGCGGCAACGCCGCCAAGCCCGCCGCGAAGCCCGGGGCGCCGCGTAAGGCGACCCCCGCCAAGCCCGCCGCGCCCTCCCCGGCGCAGGCGGCACGTCCGGCTGCTCCCAAGCCCGGTGCCCCGGCCCCCAAGCCGGCCGCCGCCGAGGCCCCGCAGAGCACCCCCTCCTCTCCGGCTCCGGCCGCGACGCCCGCCTCCGGCCCGCGTCCCGGTCCGAAGCCCCCGGCGTCGAAGCCCGCGCCGGCTCCGGTGCCCGCGGCCGAGTTCTCGGCCCCGGCTCCGGCGGCGCCGCAGGCGCCCCAGGCGCCGACCCCTCCGCGTTCCGGTTCGGCCACGCCGGGGCCCCGTCCCAGCGGTGGTCC
Organism: Streptomyces sp. NPDC050433; assembly: GCF_044458565.1. NCBI lineage: Bacteria > Bacillati > Actinomycetota > Actinomycetes > Kitasatosporales > Streptomycetaceae > Streptomyces > Streptomyces sp. NPDC050433. The sequence continues at coordinate 8,741 of NZ_JBITIB010000041.1, forward strand.
GGCCGCCCGTCCGGCTCCGTCCGGCGGTCAGCGCGACGGTGGCCGCGGCGGCGATCGTCCTGCGCGTCCCGCGGGTCAGGGCGCCCGTCCGGGCGCTCGTCCGGCGGGTCCCCGTCCGGGCAACAACCCCTTCACCTCGGGTGGTTCCACCGGAATGGCGCGCCCGCAGGCGCCCCGTCCGGGTGGCGCCCCGCGTCCCGGCGGCGCCGGTGCGCCCGGCGGTCCGCGTCCGCAGGGCGCCGGTCAGGGCGGTCCCCGTCCGCAGGCCGGTGCCGGTGGCCAGGGCGGTCGCCCCACCCCCGGTGGTATGCCGCGTCCGCAGTCCCCGCGTCCCGGCGGCGCCCCGTCCGGGAACCGTCCGAACCCGGGCATGATGCCGCAGCGTCCCGCTGCCGGCCCGCGTCCCGGTGGTGGTCCCGGCGGAGGCCGTGGCCCCGGTGGTGCCGGTAGGCCCGCCGGTGGTGGCGGCGGCGGTCGTCCCGGTGGTGGCGGCGGTTTCGCCGGTCGCCCCGGCGGTGGCGGTGGCGGCGGTGGCTTCGCCGGTCGTCCCGGTGGTGGCGGCGGTGCTCCGGGCCGTCCCGGTGGTGGCGGTTTCGGTGGCGGCGGTGGCCGTCCCGGCTTCGGCGGACGTCCGGGTGGTCCCGGCGGCCGTGGTGGCACACAGGGCGCGTTCGGCCGCCCCGGTGGACCGGCCCGTCGTGGCCGTAAGTCGAAGCGGCAGAGGCGCCAGGAGTACGAGGCCATGCAGGCCCCGTCGGTAGGCGGCGTGATGCTGCCGCGCGGCCAGGGACAGACCGTCCGGCTGTCGCGCGGTGCGTCTCTCACCGACTTCGCGGAGAAGATCAACGCCAACCCGGCGTCGCTCGTCGCCGTGATGATGAACCTCGGCGAGATGGTCACGGCCACGCAGTCCGTCTCCGACGACACCCTGCACGTGCTCGCCGGCGAGATGAACTACGTCGTCGAGATCGTCAGCCCGGAGGAGGAGGACCGCGAGCTTCTCGAGTCCTTCGACATCGAGTTCGGCGAGGACGAGGGCGGCGAGGAGTTCCTCGTCGCGCGTCCGCCGGTCGTGACCGTCATGGGTCACGTCGACCACGGTAAGACCCGGCTCCTCGACGCCATCCGTAAGACGAACGTCGTCGCGGGCGAGGCCGGCGGTATCACGCAGCACATCGGCGCGTACCAGGTCGCCACCGAGGTCAACGACGAAGAGCGCCGCATCACCTTCATCGACACCCCGGGCCACGAGGCGTTCACCGCCATGCGTGCCCGTGGTGCCAAGTCCACCGACATCGCGATCCTCGTGGTGGCGGCGAACGACGGTGTGATGCCCCAGACGATCGAGGCGCTGAACCACGCCAAGGCGGCCGACGTGCCGATCGTGGTCGCGGTCAACAAGATCGACGTCGAGGGCGCGGACCCGACCAAGGTGCGCGGTCAGCTGACCGAGTACGGCCTCGTGGCCGAGGAGTACGGCGGCGACACCATGTTCGTCGACATCTCCGCCAAGCAGGGTCTGCACATCGACAGCCTGCTGGAGGCCGTGGTCCTCACGGCGGACGCCTCGCTCGACCTGCGGGCCAACCCGGAGCAGGACGCGCAGGGTATCGCCATCGAGGCGCACCTGGACCGCGGTCGCGGCGCCGTCGCCACCGTGCTCGTCCAGCGCGGCACGCTGCGCGTCGGCGACACGATGGTCGCCGGTGACGCGTACGGCCGTGTCCGGGCGATGCTCGACGACAACGGCAACAACGTCGAGGAAGCGGGTCCCGCGACTCCCGTCCTGGTCCTGGGACTCACCAACGTCCCCGGCGCCGGCGACAACTTCCTGGTCGTCGACGAGGACCGCACCGCGCGGCAGATCGCCGAGAAGCGTGCCGCTCGTGAGCGGAACGCGGCGTTCGCCCGCAAGGGCGTCCGGTTCTCCCTGGAGAACCTGGACGAGGCACTCAAGGCCGGCCTGGTGCAGGAACTCAACCTCATCATCAAGGGCGACGCGTCCGGTTCGGTGGAGGCTCTCGAGTCCTCGCTGCTCCAGCTCGACGTCGGTGAAGAGGTCGACATCCGGGTCCTGCACCGCGGCGTCGGTGCGGTCACGGAGTCCGACATCGACCTGGCGATGGGCTCCGACGCCATCGTCATCGGCTTCAACGTGCGCGCCGCGGGGCGTGCCTCGCAGATGGCCGACCGCGAGGGCGTCGACGTCCGCTACTACTCGGTGATCTACCAGGCCATCGAGGAGATCGAAGCGGCCCTCAAGGGCATGCTCAAGCCGGAGTACGAGGAGATCGAGCTCGGTACGGCGGAGATCCGCGAGGTCTTCCGCTCGTCCAAGCTCGGCAACATCGCGGGTGTTCTCATCCGGTCCGGCGAGGTCAAGCGCAACACCAAGGCCCGGCTCGTCCGCGATGGCAAGGTCATCGCGGAGGACCTCAACATCCAGGGTCTGCGCCGCTTCAAGGACGATGTCACCGAGATCCGCGAGGGCTTCGAGGGCGGTATCAACCTCGGAAACTTCAACGACATCAAGATCGACGACGTCATCGCGACGTACGAGATGCGCGAGAAGCCGCGCGGCTGATGCACGGCTGATGGTGCGTTCCGGGGCCGGTCGACGGTTGTTTATTCCGTCGATCGGCTCCGGCCGTTCCGTGTACGGTTTATGTGCCCCTGCCAAGCGCTGGCGGGCCCGACCCCGTACCGGCGGGACATCCGGATACACATGTATGTGGGGACACTCTCCTTCGACCTGCTCCTCGGCGACGTACGGTCGTTGAAGGAGAAACGCTCGATCGTCCGGCCGATCGTCGCCGAACTCCACCGGAAGTTCGCGGTGAGTGTGGCGGAGACCGGCGACCAGGATGTTCATCGCAGGGCCGAGATCGGTCTGGCGGTGGTGTCCGGGGACACGGGGCATCTGAGGGACGTTCTGGACCGGTGCGAGCGCATGGTCGCCGGCCGCCCGGAGGTGGAGCTGCTGTCCGTACGACGGCGGCTGCACGGAGACGACGACTGAACCGCCCGGCCCCGGCAGGTGGCCCCGGTCGCGGCAGCAAGAGCAGCAGACAAGAAACCCAGAAGGAAGAGTGACGGACCGGTGACCGACAACGCGCGGGCGCGCAAGCTGGCCGACCGCATCCAGGTCGTGGTCGCGGAGACCCTGGACCGGCGTATCAAGGATCCGCGGCTGGGGTTCGTGACCATCACGGACGCCCGGGTCACCGGCGACCTGAGGGAGGCCACGGTCTTCTACACGGTCTACGGCGACGACGAGGAGCGCGCGGCGTCCGCCGCCGCCCTGGAGAGCGCCAAGGGCGTGCTGCGCTCCGAGGTGGGGCGTCAGACCGGCGTCCGGTTCACGCCGACGCTGGCGTTCGTGCCGGACGCCCTGCCGGACAATGCCCGCACCATCGAGGACCTTCTCGACAGGGCGCGTGCCAAGGACGCCGAGGTGCGTGAGGTGTCGACCGGTAAGACCTACGCGGGCGAGGCAGACCCTTACCGCAAGCCCGGTGACGAAGGCTACGAGGACGACGGCGAGGGCGAGGCGGAGGCCGCGCACGAGGCCGGCGGGTCTTCGGCCGACGAGTCTTCGGGCGGCGGGTCTTCGGCCGCTGCCGCCGGTGGGGCGCGTAGCGGCGACGACGACACGGACGGTGCCGCCGCTCCATGACACAGCAACTCCCCACGCCCGACGGCCTTGTCATCGTGGACAAGCCGTCGGGCTTCACTTCGCACGACGTCGTGGCCAAGATGCGCGGGATCGCCAAGACCCGCCGCGTCGGCCACGCCGGCACGCTCGACCCCATGGCGACGGGTGTTCTGGTCCTCGGCGTGGAGCGGGCCACCAAGCTGCTGGGGCACCTCGCCCTGACCGAGAAGGAGTACCTGGGCACCATCAGGCTGGGGCAGGACACCGTCACCGACGACGCCGAGGGCGAGATCACCTCGACCACCGACGCGTCCGGCGTCACCCGTGAGGGCATCGACGCCGGGGTGGCCGCCCTCACCGGCGCGATCATGCAGGTGCCGTCCAAGGTCAGCGCCATCAAGATCGACGGGAAGCGGTCGTACGCGCGCGTACGGGGCGGTGAGGACTTCGAGATCCCGGCCCGGCCGGTGACGGTCTCGTCGTTCCAGGTGTACGACGTCCGCGCGGACGTCGCCGAGGACGGTACGCCCGTGGTCGACCTGGTCGTTTCGGTCGTCTGCTCCTCCGGTACATACATCCGCGCCCTCGCCCGTGACCTCGGTGCGGGGCTCGGCGTCGGGGGGCATCTCACGGCGCTCCGCAGGACGCGGGTCGGGCCGTACGGTCTCGACGAGGCCAGGACGCTCGACCAGCACCAGGAGCGGCTGACGGTCATGCCGGTCGCCGACGCCGCCGCGACGGCTTTTCCGCGCTGGGACGTCGACGAGAAGCGCGCCAGGCTGCTGCTCAACGGCGTACGGCTGGACATGCCCGCGCGCAGGGGCGGGACCGGCTCCGGCCCCGTGGCCGCGTTCGGCCCGGACGGGCGGTTCCTGGCACTGGTGGAGGAGCAGGGCGGCAAGGCGAAGAGTCTGGCGGTCTTCGGCTGACCGGATGCGGGCTCCGGCCGGTCAACATCCGCCTACCGTCGGGGCCGTGGGTGGCCGGGACCGGGCGAGGCCGGTGCGGTTCTGCGATCCGGCGGGCGGGCCCCGCGCGCCCCAACTCACCCACCACGCCGTGGCACTTGTCAGCGAACGTGTCACCCGAAGGCCGGCAGAGCACCGCTTCTGTCTTTCGTGACGGGGCTGATTCCGCACCGCGCCGTCGAGGTGCGTACGGCGCTCGTCGGCGCATGGCTGACCGAGGACCCGCGGCTGTGGGCGCCGGTGATCGTGCCGAGTGCCCGCAAGTCCGTCATGTCTCTCGGTACTCCGATGCCGATGCGGGTCAAAAGCCACCGGCATGGCAGTCTTAGACCAGCGTAAGAGGCATTCACGTACACGGGTTCGGGCGAGGAGAGCGGTCACAGTGCAGCGCTGGCGCGGCTTGGAGGACATCCCCCAGGACTGGGGACGCAGCGTCGTCACCATCGGCTCCTACGACGGCGTGCACCGCGGACACCAGCTGATCGTCGGGCGCACCGTGGAACGGGCGCGGGAGCTGGGAGTTCCCTCGGTCGTCGTGACGTTCGACCCGCACCCGAGCGAGGTCGTCAGGCCGGGCACCCATCCGCCGCTGCTCGCGCCGCACCACCGGCGGGGAGAGCTGATGGCGGAACTGGGCGTGGACGCGGTGCTCGTCCTGCCGTTCACGGCCGAGTTCTCTGAGCTGTCGCCCGCCGAATTCATCGTGAAGGTGCTGGTCGACAAGTTGCACGCGAGCGCCGTCATCGAGGGGCCGAACTTCCGCTTCGGCCACCGGGCGGCCGGCAACGTCGCCTTCCTGGCCGAGCTGGGCGCGACGTACGACTACGAGGTCGAGGTCATCGACCTGTACGTGACCGGAGCGGCGGGCGGTGGAGAGCCCTTCTCGTCCACCCTGACCCGGCGGCTGATCGCCGAGGGCGACGTCGACGGCGCGGCCGAGATTCTGGGCAGGCCGCACCGGGTCGAGGGAGTGGTGGTGCGCGGCGCGCAGCGCGGGCGTGAGCTCGGCTACCCGACGGCCAATGTGGAGACCCTGCCGCACACGGCCATCCCGGAGGACGGCGTCTACGCGGGCTGGCTGACCGCTGACGGCGAGCGGATGCCGGCGGCGATCTCGGTCGGTACGAACCCACAGTTCAACGGTACGGAGCGGACCGTGGAGGCGTACGCCATCGACCGTGTGGGGCTCGACCTGTACGGGCTCCACGTCGCCGTGGACTTCCTGTCCTACGTACGGCCCCAACGGACGTTCGACTCCATCGAGTCCCTTCTCGAAGCCATCGCGGACGACGTGAAGCGCTCGCGTGATCTCGTCGCCGCGTACGACGCGCGCTGACGAGACCCGCGCCGACAAGAGCGCGCGAAGCCCCAACAAGGGCACCGTGTGTTCGAGTTGGGGATGTGGGGGTGCGCGGCTCAGAGCACTTTTTCACCCTCGGCGACAGCCGTGGCGGCCGTGGCCCAGTGGCAGGCGACCTGGGTGGTGTCGCCGCCCGTCAGTATCGGCAGGGCCTCCGTGCGGCACTTGGTGGCGACACCGGAGCGTTCCGCCCCGCCGGAGGCGAGGATCTGACACCTCGCGTGGAAGCGGCAGCCGGCCGGAATACGCGACGGGTCCGGCGGCTCGCCCGCAAGGACGACCGGTTCGGCTCCGGACTCCGGCAGCACGGACAACAGTGCCTGCGTGTATGGGTGTTGGGGCGACGTCAGTACCTGCTCCACCGGCCCCGTCTCGACGATCCGGCCCAGATACATCACGGCCACCCGGTCGGCGATGTTCCAGGCGAGCCCGAGGTCGTGCGTCACGACCAGGGCGGAAAGGCCGAGTTCGTCGCGGAGTGAGAGCAGCAGCGCCAGGATCTCGCCCCGTACGGAGGCGTCCAGGGATGCCACGGGCTCGTCGGCGACGATCAGTTCGGGCTTCAGGACCAGCGCGCCGGCGATGACGACGCGCTGACGCTGGCCGCCCGACAGTTCGTGCGGATAGCGCAGGAAGAACCGCTCCGGCGGCCGGAGGCCGGCGCGCGAGAGTGCCTCGGCGACGGCCTCACGTTCGTCGCCCTTGTACCGGTGGATGCGCAGGCCCTCGGCGACCGCGTCGTACACGGTGTGACGTGGGTTCAGTGAACCGCTCGGGTCCTGGAGCACCAGTTGGACGCGTTTACGGTACGCCTTGAGGGCGGCGGACTGGTAACTAAGAGGAACGCCGCCGAAGTTGACGCCGCCGCTCGTCGGCGGCACCAGGCCGAGCAGCGTCCGCGCGAGCGTGGTCTTGCCGCAGCCCGATTCGCCGACCAGGGCGACGATCTCGCCGCCGCCGATGTCCAGATCGACACCGTCGACGGCCCGCGCCGCCGGGGCGCCGCGCCGCCCGGGAAACGTGACATGCAGCCCCGTGGCCGAGAGCAGAGGCGTGGGCGTGGTGGTCATGACTGGCTCCTGAGGCGTGGCCGTCCGGCGGCCGTACGAGCGAGACGGTGCGGGGTACGGTGCCGACTCCGGCGTCGGCCCTGCCCTCTGCGGGCGCCGGGCGCCGCCCCGTCGGGGCGTGCGGACGTCATGGGCTCTGCTCCTCGGGCGTCGCCGACTGCTGCGCCGGTACCGTCGCGCCGACGTGTACGCACGCCGCGAGTCGGCCCGGTCCCGCGTCCCGCAGCGGCTGGTCCTCCCCCGCGCACTCGTCCACCGCGACGGGGCAGCGCGGATGGAACGTACAGCCCGACGGCAGCGCCGAGGGATCCGGCGGGTCGCCCGGCAGACCGCGCGGGGCCCGCCGCGAGGCGAGGTCCCCGATCCGGGGGAACGCCGCCGAGAGCGCGCGGCTGTACGGGTGCTCGGCGGCGTCGTACACCGCCTTCGCCGGTCCCTCCTCGACGATCCGGCCCGCGTACATCACGGCGAGCCGGTCGCATGTCTCGGAGAGCACCGCAAGGTCATGGCTGATCATCAGCAGGCTGATGTCCTGCTCGGCGACCAACTGCTCGATAAGTCGCAGGATTTGGGCCTGGATCATCACGTCGAGCGCTGTCGTCGGCTCGTCCGCGACGATGAGCCGGGGATCGCAGGCCAGCGCCATCGCGATCATCACCCGCTGCCGCTGCCCGCCGGACAGCTCATGCGGATAGGCGTCGGCGCGGGAGGCCGGCAGCCCGACCTGCTCCAGGAGTTCCACGGTGCGCCTGCGCGCGGCGGCGGGCGTCGCGCCCCGGTGCAGCAGCACCGGTTCGGCGATCTGGTCGCCGATACGGTGCACCGCGTTGAGCGAGTGCATGGCGCCCTGGAACACGATCGAGGCCCCGGCCCAGCGCACGGCGCGCAACCTGCCCCACTTCATGGTGAGCACGTCCTCACCGTCGAGCAGCACCTGGCCTGTCAGCCTCGCGGAGGCCGGCAGCAGCCGCAGCAGGGCCAGCGCCAGAGTGGACTTGCCGCAGCCGGACTCGCCGGCGATGCCGAGCTTGCGGCCCGATTCGAGGAGGAGATCGACGCCCCGTACGGCGGGGACGGCGGAGGGCCCCGTACCGTAGGTGACCCGCAGATCCCTGATCTCCAGCAGGCTCGACGCCGGCCCCGGCCCTGATTCGGCCCCCGCCCCCGCCTTCGGGCTCTCTGCCTTCGGTGTTTCGGTCAACGCGACACCCCAAGCTTCGGGTTGAGCACGGCCTCGATCGCACGGCCGCAGAGCGTGAAGGCGAGCGCGACGAGCGCGATCGCGATACCGGGCGGCGCCAGATACCACCAGTGCCCCGACGAGACGGCACCCGCCTCCCTGGCGTCCTGGAGCATGCCGCCCCAGGAGACCACCGACGGATCGCCGAGCCCCAGGAACGCGAGCGTCGCCTCCGTCAGGATCGCCGTGGAGATCCCGAGCGTCGTCTGGGCGAGGACCAGCGGCATCACGTTGGGCAGCACGTGGCGCGTCATGACGTGACCGTGCCCGCCGCCGAGCGCCCGGGCCCGTTCGATGTACGGACGCGACTCGACGGCGATGGTCTGCGCGCGCACCAGGCGCGCCGTCGTCGGCCACGAGGTCACCCCGATCGCCAGGATGACCGTCCAGATGCTGCGCGACATCACCGTCGCCAGCACGATCGCCAGCACGAGCGCGGGCATCACCAGGAACCAGTCGGTGATCCGCATGACCACCGTCGCGAACCAGCCGCCGAAGTGCCCGGCGACGATGCCGACGAGCGTGCCGATCGCCACCGACAGCGCGGCGGCGAGCAGCCCGACGACGAGGGAGATCCGGGCGCCCCAGATCAGCAGGCCGAGCAACGACCGGCCGAACTGGTCGGTACCGAGCGGGAATTCACCGCTCGGGCTCTCCAGCGCCGTTCCCGGTGCGTCGGTGACGCTCTGCACGTCGCCGCCGATGAACAGCGGCGACGTCAGCGCGATCAGGGCGATGACCGCGAGGCCGGCGAGACCGATGAGGCCGGCGCGGTGCGTACGGTACTGGCGCCAGAAGCGGGACACGGAGCCGCGACGCCGCGCCCACGCGAGCGACGAGGCGGACGTCGCCGCCGCCGACCCGGCAGGCGGCGCCGCATCGGTCGTCTCCGGTGTCTCCGGTGTCTCCGGTGTCTCCGGCGAGGGATTCGGCGGCGTTTTGTCGGCAGTCATCGGCCCACCCGGGGATCGAGGAGCGGATAGAGCAGATCGGCCAGAAGGTTCATCAGGATCATCGCGCCCGCGAAGACCACGAACAGCCCCTGCACGACCGGCAGATCAGGCACGCTGAGCGCCTGGTAGAAGAGCCCGCCGAGCCCCGGCCACGAGAAGACCGTCTCGACGAGGATCGAACCGGCGGCAACGTGGCCCAAGTTGATGAAAACCATCGTGACCGTCGGCAGCATCGCGTTCGGCACGGCGTGCCGGCGCCGTACGAGATCGTCCCGCAGCCCCTTCGCACGCGCCGTCGTCAGATAGTCGCTGCCCATCTCGTCCAGCAGCGAGGACCGCATCACCAGCAGCGTCTGCGCGTAGCCGACCGCCACCAGCGTCACCACCGGCAGCACCATGTGGTGCGCCACGTCGAGGACGTACGCGAAACCGGTCTCGTCGCCCGACTCCATCCCGCCGCTCGGGAACATTCCGGGGATCGGGCCGATGCCCACCGAGAACACGATGATCAGCAGCAGCCCCAGCCAGAACGACGGCACGGACCAGAGCGTCAGCGCCACACCGGTGTTGACCCGGTCGCCGAGTCCCCCGTGCCGCCAGGCGGAGCGCGTACCGAGCCACAGCCCGAGCGTCGAGTAGATCAGCACGGCGACACCCGTCAGCAGCAGCGTCGCGGGCAGCTTCTCGGTGATCAGCTCGCCGACCGGGGCGTGGAACTGGTACGAGGTCCCCAGATCACCCGTCAACGCCTTCGCGCAGTACTCGGTGAACTGCTGCCACAGCGGCAGATCGAGGCCGAACTGCTTGCGCAGGGTGGCCATCTGCTCCAGCGACGTCGGCTTGCCATGGGTCATGGCCTTCACCGGGTCGCCGGGGATGATCCGGAAGAGGAAGAAGCTGGTGACCAGGACGGCGAACAGCGAGACGGCGGCGCCGCCCAGCTTGCCCGCGACGTACAGCAGATAGTCGGTCCTGTGGCCCCTGGCGCGGGTGCGGGAGCCGCCGGACGGCCCGGACTTCACCGGGTCGTCGACGGCGTCCCGCACCCCACCGGAGGTGCTTGCTGTGCTCATACGGTGTCTTTCCGGGGAAGCCTCCCGGACCCCCTGTTCGCCGTCGTACCCACAGCCCTACTCACGGTCCTCGGCGGTGGAGCGGCGCCGCATCATGAAGAACAGCCCGAGTGCCGCCACGACCACCACGGCCGCGCCGATCCCGATCATCGTGCCGGTCGAGGAGCCGCTTTCCGAGCTCTCCTCGCCGGTCGCGTCGGCCGGTACGGCGGACCACCAGCTCCAGTAACCGTCCTGGCCCCAGATGTTGCCCGCGGCCTCGGGCATGGTGGTGATGGACTTGATCTGGTCCGTGCGGTACGCCTCGACGGCGTTCGGGTAGGCCATGACGTTCATGTATCCGGTGTCGTACAGCCGCGACTGGATCTGCTTGACGAGGTCGGTGCGCTTGGCGGTGTCGTACTCGACCGCCTGCTTGGCGTACAGGTCGTCGTACTTCTTGTCGCAGATGAAGTTGTCCGTCGCGCCGGTGCCGTCGGCCGTGGCGGGGAGGGCGGCGCAGGTGTGGATCGACAGGACGAAGTCCGGGTCCGGGTTGACCGACCAGCCGTCGAAGGCGAGGTCGTAGTTGCCGGCGAGCCACGGGTCGGACACGCTGTCCAGGCACTCGACCTTGAGGCCGATGCCGAGGTCGCCCCACCACTCCTGGAGGTACTTGCCGACGGCCTTGTCGTTCGGGTCGGTGGCGTGGCAGAGGATACGGAAGTCGAGCGGCTTGCCGTCCTTGCCGACGCGCTTACCGCTGCTGTTCTTCTTGTAGCCCGCCTCGTCGAGGAGCGTCGCGGCCTTCGCCGGGTCGTAGTCGATCGTCTGGGCGCCCGAGGGCTGCCAGAAGTACGACTCGAAGCGCGGCGGGATGTAGCCCTGCCCCTCCACCGCGTGGCCCTGGAAGACCTTGTCGACGATCGTCTTGCGGTCGACGGCGTGGAACAGCGCCTTGCGGACGTCCGGGTCGAGCAGCGCCTTGTGGCCGTTGCCGAAGGCCTTGCCGTCCTTCGCCTTCGCGCCCGGGTTGGTGGCGAGCGCGAAGAAGCGGCGTCCGGGGGCGTCGTTGACCTTGATGTTGTCGGCGCTGCTCAGCGCTGCGGCCTGAGCCGGCGTCAGGCCGGAGACGAACGAGACCTCGCCCTTCTGGAGGGCGGCGACCGCGGCGTCCTTGTCCTTGTAGTACCTGAAGACCAGCTCGTCGAACTTCGGGGCGCCGCGCCAGAAGTCCTTGTTGGGCTTCAGCCGGATGTACTGGTCGACCTTGAAGTCCTCAATGACGTAGGGGCCGTTGCCCACGATCGGGAACGTCTTGTCGTTGTTGAACTTGGAGAAGTCGTCGACCTTCTCCCATATGTGCTTGGGCACGATCGGCACGTCGAGCGCCGTCATCGTCGCCTGTGGCTTCTTGAGCTCGATGACGAGCTTCGTGGGGTCGGGGGCGGTGACCTTCTTGAAGTTCGACGTGAAGCTGCCGTTCGCCGTGGCCGCGTTCGGGTCCGTCATCATCTTGTTGAAGGTCCAGGCCGCGTCCTCGGCGGTCGCCTGCCTGCCGTCGGACCATTTGGAGTCGCCGCGGATGGTGAAGGTCCACGTCAACTTGTCCGCCGATGAGGCCCACTTGGTGGCGAAGGCCGGGACGGTGCTGGCGTCCTTGGGGTCGTAGTTGGTCAGGTACTCGTACGTCAGCCGGTGGACGCTGGTGGCGACGAGGGTCTGCGCCAGGAACGGGCTCAGCGAGTCGATGCTCTGGTCGACGGCGACCGTGAGGACCTTCTTGCCGTCGGCCGCCGCCGGGGCGGCGTTCGGCGCCGCCTTCGGTGCCGCCTGGGCCTGTGGCGCCGTGGGCAGCAGCGGACTCAGCGGGATCACGGAACCGGCCACCATCGCACTGGCAGCGGCGCCGGAGGCCAGGAAGAGACGGAATCGGAAGCGTTGCCGGGTGGGCTGCCGCGTCGTACGCGGTGGAATCCTTGTGACCATGGGTCGTGACCTCGCGTCATCACTCGCACGGAAAAACAGAGAAACAGAAAAGCAGATACAGAGCCTGAGAACTGAGAAGACGGCGAAACAGAGAGCAACAGGCAGCCAGGCAACGCGGGGAGAAGAGAGAAGCGGGGTGGAGGAGGGCGGATGGTCGGGTCCGCAGCTGGTCCAAGCGGTGGCTCGGAGCGGCGGCGTGAATCGGTTGCTCGCGTCGTCTGGCGGTGGCAGCTGGGTTGACGCCAGCTCACCGACTGGTGAAGCGAAGGTTTATCAGCGCTGGTCGGGCCGCGTCAACGGGCGTCGAAACCCCGTGTGGGCTGCGGGAATGCGATGAGGGTCCGCACGGTGACGATGGTGCGGACCCTCATTGGTATCGACCTCTGTCGCCTTACTGCTGAGGCGCTGACGGAGCCTGCGGAGGCTCCTGTTGCGGCCAGCCGGCGGGTGGAACCGGACCCTGCAACTCCGGCTGGCCGGGCTGCCCTGGCTGGCCCGGTTGGCCGGGCTGCGAAGGCTGGGGCGACTGGGGCGGCTGTTGCTGGGGAAGCGGCTGAGCGCCGGGGTGCCGGCCCGACTGCGCCTGGGAGGGCAACGACTGCTGCCAGCCCTGCTGCTGCGGATAGGGCTGCTGCGGGTAGTACTGCTGGCCGCCGGGGCCGGGGGGCTGCTGGCCCGGAGCCCCCGGTTGGCCCGGCACTCCACCCGGCGCCTGTCCGGGAGGCTGGCCGTGCCCGTACTGTCCCGGCATCTGCGGCTGCCCGTACGGCGGTTGCCCCGGCGCCTGCTGGCCGGGCTGCCCGTACGGCTGCTGTCCCTGCGGTTGCCCCTGCTGCTGGCCCTGGTGCCCCGGCATCGGCGGCGCGAGGTGCGGCGGCGGGTTGCCGTCCGCCGTCCACAGCCCCTGCTGGTGCTGGGCGCGTGCGAAGTCCTCGGCGATCAGCGCGGACAGGTTGAAGTACGCCTCACGGGTCTTCGGCCGCATCATGTCGAGGTCGACCTCGGCGCCCGCCGACAGGTGTTCGTCGAAGGGCACGACGACGACGCCGCGGCAGCGCGTCTGGAAGTGCTGCACGATGTCGTCCACCTTGATCATCTTTCCGGTCTCACGCACACCGGAGATGACGGTGATGGAACGCTGCACCAGGTCCGCGTACCCGTGCGCCGACAGCCAGTCCAGCGTCGTCGACGCACTGCTCGCCCCGTCGACCGACGGGGTCGAGATGATGATCAACTGGTCGGCCAGGTCCAGCACTCCACGCATCGCGCTGTAGAGGAGGCCGGTGCCCGAGTCGGTCAGGATGATCGGGTACTGCTTGCCGAGGACCTCGATCGCCCGCCGGTAGTCCTCGTCGTTGAACGTCGTGGAGACCGCCGGATCGACGTCGTTGGCGATGATCTCCAGCCCGGACGGTGCCTGCGAGGTGAACCGGCGGATGTCCATGTACGAGTTGAGGTACGGGATCGCCTGCACCAGATCCCGGATGGTCGCCCCGGTCTCGCGGCGGACGCGGCGGCCGAGCGTACCGGCGTCGGGGTTGGCGTCGATCGCCAGGATCTTGTCCTGCCGCTCCGTGGCCAGCGTGGAGCCCAGGGCGGTGGTGGTGGTCGTCTTGCCGACGCCGCCCTTGAGGCTGATGACCGCGATGCGGTAGCAGGAGAGCACCGGCGTACGGATCAGTTCGAGCTTGCGCTGCCGCTCCGCCTCCTCCTTCTTCGCCCCGATCTTGAAGCGGGAGGCACCGGAGGGGGTGCGGCTGCTCTTGGCCTTCGGCTTGTTGTTGCGCAGGAGGCGGTCGGAGGACAACTCGACGGCTGCGGTGTAGCCGAGCGGCGCGCCCGGCACCGAACGCTCGCGCTGGTCGTGCGCCATCGCCGTCGGCCAGCCTCCGGCGGACCGCGGGTCCATGGGAGGCGCGCCGGGCGCGGACTCCGGTGTGGACCCCGGCGCGGCACCGGGTACGCCGCCGGGTGCGGCTCCCTGCGGGTGCTGCTGGTACGGCTGTTGCTGCTGGGCCGGCAGATTGGGCGTGGGCGTGGGCGCGGGTGATGCCGGTGCCGGGAGGTTCGGCGACTGTTGCTGCGGCGCCTGCGCGGGCGGCGTCTGGGGAGCGTGCGGCTGCGGCTGCTGCTGTCCCGGCGGCGCGTACGGGGCGGGCTGGGCGGACTGCCCCGGCTGTCCGGGCTGGGGGAACCCGTAACCCTGCTGCGGGCCTTGGTGCCCAGGCTGCCCCTGCTGACCGGGCAGGCTTGGCTGGCCGGGCTGCGGGAAACCGTAACCGCTCTGCCCGTACGGGGCGTTGGGACCGGCGTTGACAGGCGCGGGGCCGCCCGGCTGACCCTGCTGTCCCGGCTGTGGGAATCCGTAGCCACTCTGCTGTGCCGTCGCGGCCGGAGTCGCCGGAGGCAACTGGGGCTGATGCGCGGGCGCGTGGGAGTGCGAGGGCGAGATCACGGGCGGCTGCGACTGCGGCTGGGCCTGTGACACCGACGGCGACGGGGGCGTCGAGGCGCGGTCCGTGGGCCACTGCGGCGCGGGCGCCGGGGCGGCCGGCTGGAAGGCGGGCGGCAGCGGCGGCAGTCCGGAGTCCGGAGCGGCGGGCGACGGAGACCACGGCGGCGCCGGCGCGGGCGGGGCCGCCGGAGTGTCCAGCCGGGGAGGGACGTCGGAGGGCTCGTCCGCGGGAACGGAGTCGGCCGGTTCGTCGACCGCGTTGCTCGGCTCGCCCGGCCGGCCCTGGACATCGTTCGAGATGTCCGTGAAGTCCGTGCCGCCTACGGCGGTGACGCCGGAGCCGGCGGCCTCGTCCGCGGCGTCGGAGCCGGAGCCGGAGCCGGAGTCGGCGTCGGAGTCGGTCGACGGGACCGGGCTTCCCAGGGGCACGTCGACGTCCGACCCGCCAGAGGCGGTCGGATAGCCCCCGCCGGTGTCCTCGTCCGCACCGTCGTCGCTGCCTCGGGCCGCACCCCCGTCGCCCTCGTCGGCCTCGTCCTCTCGATCCCGGCCGTCCCTGTCACGGTTGTCGTCATCACCGAGATCGAGTCCGAGGTCTTGGCCAAGGCTGAGATCAGGGTCGGCACCCGCCCCACCCCGCTCGTCGTCCGCCGTGGCTCCGGCGCGCACGGCATCGGCATCCCCGTGAGCGGCCCCGTCGGCACCGGAGTCGTCGTCATCAGCTTTCGCCGCCTGCTTGGCGGCGTCGATCTCCGCCATCTCGCGCTTCAGCGCGGCGGGAGAGAAGCGCATGGTCGCCCCGCTCTCCAGATCACCGGCCCCGAACGGCTGCGCGAACGGCTCCGACGCGGCGGCGTCGCCGGCCGGAGAGGCAGCGGCGGCGGGGGAGGGTGTCATGGGCGGCTCGGGCGCCACAGGAGGCGCGACGGGGGGCGTGGAGGGCACCACCGGATCGATGGACGGGGACAGGGGCGCGCTCTGTGCGGGAATCGGCGGCGGAGGCTGCTGGTGCGGCCAGTTCGGCTCGTACCCACTCCCCGCGGGCAGCCCCGGCACGGCCACCGGAGCCCCGTTCGGAGGCGGCGGCGGAGGGGTGGAGCTCCGCTGCCCCGCACCGTCGCCCGACGTGTCCCCGGAGGCGTTCTGCGTGTACCAGGCCGGCGGGGTGTAGTCGATGGTGAACTCACCCGTCAGCTCGGCGGGCTCCGCGTCGGACTGATCATCACCGGGAGTGTTCCAGTCTCCACGGATCTCGTCCCGATCGCCGTTCACTTTGCCTCCTGGTGTGGTCGAGCACCCTTGTGCCGTGTTGGGTGGGGGCGACCGCTGTGACTCGATCAGCCCGGCTCTACCCCTTTGGGACGCTCCCGACATGCCTGCGGGTTCTTGTGCGCCCTGACCCACCCTAATCGTCCACAAGGCCACTCCGGCAGGCCCGTCCGCCCGTCAACCGCCGCCCCGTACGCCACCTGTTGCCGCCGGGTGATTCGGGTACGGCAGACGGTCAGGAAGAGTGTGGGATGAATCGCGACAACAGGGCATGAATGCCCGCCCGTTCGCCCCACCCCCGGGCACGACCCAACAATCCGGTATCGGCGTCCGAAAGAGGTCCGGCCCTGGCGGTTGTGTACCGGAGCGCCCGGACCGGAAAGAGTCTGCGGCTTCTGTCGCTTCTGTCGTTTCCGACGGGCCTCCTCCTACAGAGGTGGCGTAGGCCTTCGCCGCAGCGGCCTAGCGGATGTCGAACTCCCCGTCGCGCGCGCCCAGTACGAACGCCCGCCACTCCGCCTCTGTGTACCGCAGCACCGTGTCGGGATCCACGGACGACCGCATCGCCACCGCTCCGCCGGGCAGATGGGCGATCTCGACCCGCTCCTCGTCCTCGCTCGTGCCCGGGGCGCTGAGCCACTCGACATCCGAGATGTCGAGGGCGTACAGCTCGTCCTTCTCCTGTGCGGTCCCCATCGGTCAGACCTTCCCTTCCACAACGGCTGAGTTGAACGATCACCACGCGCGGGCGGAGCCAACACCCCACCGACGCGCACTCCCACGGATCCTAGATCCGCCCGGCGCGTCCGGTACGGCGATTCCCCACCCGTCACTCCTGCCGGGGAGCCCCGCCCCGTAAGGGGCGGTTCAGTCCATCCTGCGAGCCGTGCCCAGCAGTCCCGACTCGGCATCCGTGGGGCTGGTCATCACCCAGTGACGCTCACGCCCGGCACACCACAGGGTGACGCCGTCAGCCAGCGTCGGCAGCGCTTCACTCTCCGCGGCCGACAGCCCCAGAATCCGGCCGATCTGCTCGGCCTCGCGCGGGGACACCCGCTGAATGCCCACCAGCGTCGAGTTCCGCATCAACCGGGGCGCCACGGGGCTCAGATACGGCAGCAACGTCATCACCGACTGCCACGGCGCCGACACCACCCGGCCACGGGGCGGTCGCATGCCGGCGTCCCGAACGACCACCACGGGGCTGCCCACCGTCGCTCCCTGCGGCGGCACCCGCCCCACGTCGTGCAGGGTGATGCACTCCAGTCCCGCGCCGGCGGCCTGCGCCAGCAGCGTCCACGCCTGGGCGCGCCCCGTCTCGACCACCACACGCGCCCCGGTGCCGGCCGCGCGCAGCGCGATCACCTGCGCCGTCCACAGGCCGCCGATCAGCAGGACGTCGTACGGCGCGGAGCGGTGGAACCCCACCATCTGGGGGTGCCCCTCCGCGTCGTCACCGATCACCACACCGTCGTCCCCGACCGGCAGCGAGAGCGCACCGAGTTCGTCGGCGGGCATGGTGTGACCCGCGTGCCGCGGGCCGAGCAGCGTACGCAGCCCGCTCATCGGGCGCCTCCCAAAGGAAGAGTGGCCAGGGCCCCGGGCAGCTGTTCACGGTCGAGGCGTACGAGTCCCACCTTGGCCGACCGCGCGGCCTGCTCCAACAGCCGCCGCACGCCGACCAGTTCGGTGTCGCTGCCGCCGGTGATCCGTACATGGCCGTTCACCGTCATGGCTCCCTGGTGGGCGCCGCGGCGCAGGGTGAGGCTGAAGGTCGTCGCATACGCCGGGGTGGCGGTCAGCAGCGACACCACTTTGGGCAGCGGGGCGGCCCCGCGCCCCAACTCGGGCCAGCGGCCCACCGCGTACGTCGTGTGCCACCTGTCGTCGCACCGCCAGACGCGCGGCGTCTCGGCCGTACGCCGCGTCGGGGCGGCGTCGGGGCGGCCCGCGAGGGCGGCCTGCGCGGGGCTGGCACAGGCCGATGTCGCGATGGTGGAGTTCAACTCCTCCTGGTCCAGCACGACGGCCCGGAACCCCGCCCCGGTGATCCGGCTCGCCACGTGGTCCGCCACGCGTACGAGGCAACGCTGGGCCCCCTCGACGCCGCCCCCGCGCGCGTCCACCGCCTCGCGGCACAGCTGGGGATCGAGCTTCACCGCCACCCACGTCAGCCGCAGCGCCGGGGCGCCGGTCTTCTCCTGAAGAGGGATGTACGAGAGCCGGGCCACCGACTGCGGAGGAAGATGCGGCGCGGGCGCCGAACGCACCTGCTGGACCAACTGGACCGATTCCAGTCGGATGTCGTCGACCTCCAGGGCGCCGCCCAGGAGCGAGAGAGGCAGCGCCCGCGCGCCGAAGGCGGGGCGCAGCGCGGAACCGCTTGCCTCGACCCGTACGACCGCGGTGAGGAAGCCACCGTCGCCCAGCATCCCCACCGTGCGCCGGTCCCGGTCGACGTACGTGTACGGGCGCAGAGCCGGGACGCTCTCCGCGACCGGGGCCAGCGACGGATCGGTGTCCGCCGGGGCGGGGCCGGCGGCCCGCTCGCGCGCACGGAGGGTGAGAACGCTCGCGAGCCAGTCCTGGACGGCGTGGCCGCGGCGACGCAGGACGGCGAAGACGACCAGCACGGAGGCGACGGTGACCGTCGGGACCAGCCACAGTCCGCCGACCACGACACCGACGGCGGCGAGCGCGAGCGCCAGCTCGACGAGCACCAACTGCCGTAGCTGGAAGGGTCCTACGTGGCTGGTGCGGGAGAGCGCCCGCAGGGTGGTCGTCGCCGGGACACGTGACGCTGTCGAGGTCGAAGGGGGCACGGGGCCGGTGCCGGGGGCATTGCGGCGTTGCCGCCGGGAAGATCGGGAAGGGCCGGGGGCCTGTCCGGAAGTCCGCCCATCGCGTGCGCGCGTCGCCGTACCCATCCCCGCGTTGCCCCCTCTGTCCGTAATGGCCATTTCCCCGTGGGCGGTTGACCGGGCGATCACCCTACCTGAGCAGTGAGGCGTGATCTCCAGCATGCATAGTAGGGGGCCGGAACGACGGCAGCCCCCTCCGTAAGGAGGGGATAGCCGGCCGCGTAGTGGGGGAGAGGGACAGCGGACAGATGGCATCACGACGGGACGAACTCAACGCCTACACCTTCGCGAAGCGAAGGCTGATCGCGCAGTTCGTACGGCCGAACTCGACCGGCTCCGAGGAGGGTGCGCCCCGCCCGATTCGTGGGGTGCTCCCCAGCATGATCGTCGCCGTGGTCATTCTCGCGATCTTCGGCGCCTGGGGCATGTTCAAGCCGGTGGCGCCCAAGGAGTGGGACACACCTGGCGAGAACGTCATCATCGCCAGCAAGTCCACCACCCGTTATGTGGTGTTGAAGACCGGGAAGCCCGGCAAGATCCAGCTTCATCCGGTCCTGAACATGTCCTCGGCCAAGCTCCTCCTGAACCCGGACAAGGGCAAGGTCATCAACGTCGACGAGTCCGTGCTGGACAGCGGCAAGATCCCGCACGGCGCCACTCTCGGTATTCCGTACGCCCCCGACCGGCTGCCCGACGCCAAGGAGGCCGGCGCCGCCAAACGCTGGGCGGTCTGCGAGCGCCCCGGAGAGGGCGGGCGGGCCATCGAGAAGGCGGCGTTCGTCTTCGCGGAGCGTGAGGCGAAGAAGACCGACGGCGCGAACCAGCTGACCGGCGGCGAGCTGATGTACGTGGAGGGGCCCGACGAGACCCGCTACATCGTGGACCGGGCGGGCAAGGCGTACGCCGTCGACGCGGACGATGACGTGTTGCTGCAACTGCTCGTCGGCAACGACCGCGAGCCTCAGCGCGTCTCCGCCGCTTGGCTGGACACGCTGCACGAGGGCGACCCCGTCAGCTTCCCCGAAATCGACGAAACGCCCGCCGCTGACGCGGGGGTCGGCGGCGACCTCGCCCCCGAGCTCGACAAGATCGGCACCATCCTCACCGCGACGGACGGCACGAAGGACCAGTACTACATCGTCCTGGAGGGGCGAGTCGCCCCCATCTCCGACTTCACCGCGAAGCTGCTGCTGGACAGCCCTGACCTGGTCACGGTCGGCCAGAACGGTGAGGCCAAGTCGGTCAGTGCCGCCACCTTCCGGCCCGGCGCCCCGTTCGGGCAGGACAAGGACTGGCCGGAGAGCAGCCCCGACGCCGTCAACTCCGCGAGCACGGGGGAGGGAAGCCGTAACACCGTGTGCAACGTGCTGCGCGAGGTGGACCCGGACAGCGGCGACACCACGCTCACCACCTGGGCCGGCACCGGCTTCCCGGCGACGCTGGCGACCGGGGCGACGAGCGCGTACGTCACCCCCGGATCGGGCCAGCTCTTCCGTCAGTTCACGGGTGGCACGACCAAGTCCGGCTTCCTCTTCCTCGTCACGGACACCGGCCTGCGGTACGCGATGCAGTCCAACGGCGACAACGCGGGCGACGACTCGGGGATCGGCGAATCCGGCTCGGAGAAGGACAAGCAGAACAGCCAGGCCGAGGTGCAGAAGGCACAGAACAGGCTCGGTTACCAGAACGTGGACGCGGCTCCGGTGCCCGCGGCCTGGTCCTCGTTCCTGCCGACGGGGCCGAGACTGTCGACCAGCGCCGCGGGTCAGCCGCAGGGTTCGTGAGGGGCGGGGCAGCCATGACGTACGTCCACACTCACACCCGTGATCGCGCGGGTACGCGCACGCCCAACTCCTCATCCACGTACCGCAAGTTGGCCGCTTCGGCGACAGCCTTGGTCGCCACCGCGCTCTCGCTCGTGACTCTGTCGGCGCCGACCGCGACCGCGGACACGGGGCAGTGCGACTTCCCCGCGGAGAAGTACGCGGGCCGGCCGTGGTCCTTGCAGCGCGTACTGATGGACGAACTGTGGAAGCAGTCGACCGGCAAGAACGTGCGGGTCGCCGTCATCGACACCGGCGTCGACGTCAAGAACCCGCAACTGGCCAAGGCGGTGGACGTCGGCAGCGGCAGCAATCTGATTCCCGCGAACGCCAAGGACGACAACGGGAACAAGCTCGAACGCGGCAAGGCGAACGGCACCACCGATGTCGTCGGCCACGGCACCAAGGTCGCCGGCATCATCGCCGCCCGCTCCGGCGAGGGGACCGGATTCGTCGGTCTCGCGCCCGACGCCACGATCATTCCGATCCAGCAGAACGACGCGTACGGCAACGGCACCGCCGAGACGCTCGCCCAAGCCATCGAGCACGCGGTTCAGGAGAAGGCCGACGTCATCAACATCTCCCAGGACACGGCGAACGCCGTAGAGCCGGCACCGGTGTTGAAGCAGGCCGTGGACGCCGCCCTCGCGGCGGACGTCGTGGTCGTCGCCTCGGCGGGCAACGACGGCCTGGACGGCAAGGACAAGAAGACGTACCCCGCCTCGTACGAGGGCGTACTCGCCGTGGCTGCGTCCGACCGCAACAACGAACGGGCCCCGTTCTCCCAGCCCGGCGACTTCGTGGGCATCGCGGCGCCGGGGGTCGACATGGTCACCACCGTGCCCGGAGGCGGCCACTGCGCCGACGACGGCACCAGCTTCTCCGCCCCGTACGTCGCCGGAATCGCCGCCCTGATCAAGAGCAAGCACGACGACTGGACGCAGGAGCAGATCGTCGCCCAAATCCAGCAGACGGCCGAGCGCTCGATCCCCGGCCGTGACCGCCTCGTCGGCTGGGGAGTGGTGGACCCGGTCCGCGCGCTGACCGAGGACGACAAGCCCGTCGAGAAGCCGGTGGCACACGAAGGAGTGACCCGCGCGGAAGCGCCGACCCCGGCCGAGGTCCATCTCGGCGAATCCGCCGAGGAACGCAACTCCCGGCTCGCGACCTACGTCGTAGTCGGGGGCGCCGTCCTCGTGGCGGCGATCACGGGTGGTTCGGTCGCTCTGCGCGACTCACGTCGCCGGGCGCGGCGAGTTGCGGAGAGTCGGTGAAAGTGGTGGTGATTGAGGGTGTGGTCGCCACAGTCAAGTCACGTGATGGATAACGCACTTAGAGGTTGTACGGCCGAGTAGCTAGAGTGGTTGCGAGCGATCACCGGGCGGCGTAGAAAGAAAGGTCCGCCGTAATCGCGGGGCGGGACGGCTGAAGCAAACGGGGAGGAACGGGCATCGTGCCTGAGTCGGTGTGCGGCGTGAGCGGGGGCTCCGATGGCGAGTGATCTTGAGCGCGGCGTTGGGGCGCTGAAGGATTTCCAGAGCAAGATCAACACCTTGCTCTCGGAGTTCGAGCGCGGCGCGGGTGGCAAGGGCGAGATCGAGGCTCAGCGCGTGCCACGAGCCTCGTTCAGCGGCCCCGGAAAGTTCGACGAGGCCGAGGGCTTCTCGATGCAGTACGACCGGGTACATGCGGCGCTCATCTCACTGTCCAAGTCCCTCGGGGACCAGATAGAGCTGCTGAGTATCGGAGTTCACGCCGCCGACGTCGGCTACGACAACGTCGAGGAAGACCTGCGGTACCGATACCACACGATTCAGACGCGACTGGACGAGCAGCGCGAGGCCCAGGAGAAGCAGCAGAGGCAGGACAGGGGCGAGGCACCCGAGGCGCCGCGCCAGGACGCCACCGGCGGCACGAAGGACTTGGGGTGATGAGACATGACTGACGAAAAGAAACCGCCGCTCTCCCCCCAGGAGCAGCAGCAGAACGAAGAAGCCGCTCAGATCCGGACAGAGTTCGGCGTGGTCGACGTCACAGAGCGCATGGCGACGGCCATGGGCGGACTCTTCTTCGGCAACTCCGGAGGGTTCTTCGGCAGGACGAGCTTCGAAGAGCGCGGGCTCAACGACATGCTCGACCTGCTGGACGGCGCGAACCCCTCGGACCTGGAGAACGCCGGCAAGAACCTCGAAAGGGCCAAGAAGAGCCTGAACGAAGCCGCGCAGGACCTCAGCGACTTCGTCAAGGCCACGGACTGGCACGGTGAGGCAGCCACCAACTTCCAGAGCTACGGCAGCGAACTGGCCAGGTACGCCTGGGACTTGGGCTCGTTCGCGAACATCGTCGGCACTCAGCTGACTGTCGCGGCGACCGGTCTGACATCGGTCCGTAGCGCCAAACCGCCCCGAGACAACCGGGCCGACCTCAGGCGTCCCAAGGACTTCCCGGTCTCGGAACAGCGGGAGGACAACCCGGAGTACAAGCAGGCCGTACAGGCGGAGGAGAACCGCCAGGAGGCCATCAACCAGATGAACCGCCTGGCGTCGTTCTACGCGGTGTCGGAGCAGTCGCTGGCGGAGGCGAAGGAGCCGGTGCTGCCGAAGATGCTGGCGGCAGACGTGCCCCTGCCGAGAGACAGGCAACGAACTGTCGAGTCGGGATCGGCGACCACGGAGTCGGGAGTTCCGGACGGGGCACCTCAGCGGCCGAGTGCTGTACGCGCCGACGCAGATGGCACAGACGGCGTCCGCCGTACCGGTACAGAAGGCTTGGTAACGGAAAAGCCCCTGCCGAACATCTCGATGGAGATCGACAGCGTCAAGACGCTGCCGCCCACCACGACGGATCCTGGTCCCGTGCAGCCTCCCACGGCGCCAACCGTCCCAAGTTCGGGAAACGGCCATGTCCCGCCCCTGGGACCCAATCTCGGTCCTCCTGTACGCGGCGGTCCACGTTCCGGCCCTCCGCTCGCGCCGAGGGGAGGAGGCCCTGGACCGGTCTCCAACGCGAAAACAAGTACTGGAGGCGGCGGGCGTCAGGGTCCCGTAGGGCGCCCGACCCCGATGAGTGGCAGCACCAACTCAACTTCGCAGTCGGGCAGGGGTCCGGTCGGCAGGCCGACCCAGATGGGGCCCGGCATGGGACGCAGTGGTGGCGCGGGCGCCACCCGGAACCCCATGGTCGGTCGGCCGAGTACTGGGGGGCAGTCCATGGGCGGGCGTTCCGGTTCGGGCTCGTCCTCCGGGTCCCGCACGGGCCGTTCCAACGGCATCGTAGGAGGCACGCCACAGCGCGCCTCCGGTGGTGGCACGGGCGGTTCCGGGTCGCGTATTCCCCGGGGGAATGTCATCGGTGGTGCGGGTAACACGACACCGGGCCGCCCGTCGTCGGCCGTGCGTCCCAGCCAGTCCGGCGTTGTGGGGGCGGGGCCTGCGCAAGGTGAAGTGCGGCCCAAGGGGCTGAGCATTTCTAACGTCAACAATGGCGTCGTGGGCATTCCGCGAAGCGATGGTACGCCCCCCAAATCAGGCGCCGATGGTTTTACGACAGGCGGCTCGGGGCTGTCCGGTGACCGGAACGTCCCACAGGTCCACAACGAAGAGCCGCAGCGTCCCGGCCAGCCAGGTCCGGAATCTCGGGTGGACGATGCAGAGACACAGGCGGGGCGGCGGCGTAGTGCCGTACCGCCAGTCATCGACTAGGCACAGCGGAAGGTTCGGAAGTCGGGATGACGGCAGGAATGAGCCAGGTTCGGAAGCGTTCCGGACTGTACGCCTGGCGGCGCGGTCTGGGAGGCGCGGTGGTCATGGTGGGCGCCTTGGCCATCGGTACGGTCGGTGCCGCTCCGGTTGCGGTCGCCGCAGAGGGGCAACCGAACCAGTGGTACCTGGACGCCATGCGTGCCGAGGAGATCTGGAAGTCCACTACCGGTGAGGGCATCAAGGTTGCCGTCATCGACACGGGTGTCAACTCGTCGACGCCCTCTTTGAAGGGCCAGGTCCTTAAGGGAGTCGACGCGACAGAATCGGATGGCGAGGCGACGGACGATTACACCGGCCATGGAACAAGCATGGCTGAGTTGATCGCCGGAACGGGAGAGGGTGGAGGCCTGCGCGGGTTGGCGCCCGGGGCCAAGATCATTCCCATGCGAGTCGCGACCGAGGATTTCCAGGGGAGCGGGGTGAACGAGTGGGACGAAACGAATGCCATCAGAGCAGCCGCCGACAGCGACGCGCAGATCATCAGCATGTCGCTCGGTAACCAATTTCTGAGCGCCAAGCAGAAGGAAGCGGTCCAGTACGCGCAGAAGAAGGGGAAGCTGTTTTTCGCCCCGGTCGGCAACAGTGCCAAGAAGGGCAACAAGCCCGAATACCCGGCCAACTACCCCGAGGTGGTCGGCGTCGCGGCTTCCGACCCCGATGGGGAGGTAGCCGACTACTCCCAGCACGGCGACTTCGTCGACATCGCGGCCCCCGGTAGTGAGACGCCGTTCTGGTGCGATGAGACGTTCACAAAGTACTGCGTGGGTGATGGCGGAACCAGTACAGCCACCGCCCTAGCCTCCGCCTCCGCCGCCCTCATCTGGTCCGCCAACCCCGACTGGACCGCGAACCAGGTCCTCCGCGTCATGTTCGAGTCCGCGGGGCGTGGTGACGACTGGAAGCCAGGCACCGTCAGCAACTACCTCGGCCACGGGCTCGTCCGCCCCAACGCCGCCATCAACCGCGGCATCGGTAAGCCCGGCGACCCGGACGTCAGCCCTCTGACCAACGAGCGGACGACGGCCGAAGATTCGTCGGACGCCGACGCCCCCTCCAAGGACTCGTCGGACGACTCGGCATCCTCCCCGCCCAAGCCCGGCGCGGACGGCGCGAAAGACACGGACACAGACACTGATACGGCCAACGCCGCCGAAGACAGCGGGGACGACAGCCAGTTGGGGCTGATCCTCGGCGGAGCGGCGGTCGTCGCTGTACTCGCCGGTGGCACATTCGCCGTCGTCCGCAAGCGCCGCACAGCGTGACCGCGCAGCCAGACCACTCACCGAAGCACCCACGCAGTAACGAGCACATACGAAAAGGAGACTGACATATGGCAGTCCAGAAGGTCGGCGATCAGAGTCTCAAGGACTTCCAGGACGAGATCACGGTCAAGTTCGAGGACGTCAAGGGACAGTTGAGGAACCTCCAGGGCGTCATCGACAGCCTGGAAGGTGCCTGGAGGGGCATCGGCGCGAGCGCCTTCGACGTGAAGCAGGCCGAGATCAACTCCGGCATGGTCCGCATCGCGAAGATGCTGCTCAACTTCCAGGAAGCGATCCAGGTCACCCGTACCACCGCGGGCAACACCGAGGACGAGGTCTACGCGGCCCTCAACGGTGTCGACGTGACCGCCGGCTTCTCCGGTGACGCCGCCGCGACGGCGAAGGCGACGTCGAACATCAACGGTTACTGACAGCACCACAAGACACCTCAGACACAGCACCACCGCACAGCACACCACCCACACTGACAGGAAGCAGGAGGACTCGTGGCTCAGCAGAACGACGGCACCATGGTCGTGACCTACGGCTCGCTGGAGCAGGCCGCCGGCGTCATCGAGAAGCAGGCAGCCCGGCTCGACGAGAGCCTTGAGGCCATTCAGACGAAGATCCGCGGAGTGTCCGCGACCTTCGAGGGTGAGGCCAAGACCGCGGCGGACGCGGCCCACAAGAAGTGGGACAACGAGACGCGCATGATCCACAACGCGCTCAAGGACATCGCCCGCAAGGTCCGCGAGGCGGGCCCGACTTACCAGGCGGGCGACAAGAAGTCCGCCGGCTACTTCTAAGGTTCCAAGAACTCCTGAGAAGCAACCGGCAGTTGCGGCGACAGGGGGGGGCACGCGCGGGAGGTGCCCCCCTTTGCCGTGCCTCTACGCACCGCTCCGTGCCTACGCACGTGCAGCACTCAGCCGCAGGCCGACAAGGTATGAGAACCGTGCCTGGTCTGCAGCTGGATCGCCCGCCTACTCAGGCAACTTGGAGGGGAGGTTGCAGTCCGTCTCCTTGTGCGCGAAGCGTGCCGCCTCGACCGCTAGGTCCTTCAGACCTTGACGCACCTTGTCCGAAGCCTCGCTCGACCTCAGATCAACGACAACTCTGAGGCTGTATTCGCCGCCCGGCAAGGTTCCGGCTTTGGCGCAAGGCACCTGAATGGCGACCGTGTTGTCTGCCGTGATGAACCCTCCGGACCCCGCTGCGAAGCTCTCACGAGCCTCGTCGCCGTCTTCCAGCGAGTACTTCGCCCAACTGTCGGCGGACTGCGTCTCCATCACCAGTGTTCCGACACTCAGAAGCGTTTTCTCCTCACCGTAGACCGCGCAATCGCTTCTGAACGCGTTGCTCTGCTGCGTCACCTGCTCGCCGGTCACTCTGCCTCTGAAGGAGTATTTGGGTTCCTTCGGCAGTACCGTTTCGAGCGTCGACGCCGCTTTCGTTGAGTCGCCGAGTGACTCGCAGACCATGCGCGCTTCTATTTTGCCGCGTTTCTCGAAGGGGGGCAGGCCGAGCACATAGAATGCGGCCGCCGCCAAGCCGACCACGGCCAATGCGACGAGGGAGATCTGGGACTTCTTCGACAGGGACATCATGTGCTCACTTTTTTGGTTCGAGTTGCCGGGGAGTTCCTTCGCCGTCGATAAAGTCTGCGAGGTTCGTGCGGGCGTTGTTGAAGCCCTGTTCCGCCGCGTTCGCGGCAGCGTCGACAATGGCCGGTGACGGGTTCTTCGCGCTTTCGCCCGCCTTTTCGGCAGCCGTCTCGACAAGGGTGTAAGTCGACTGTCGCGTCGCGTCTATCTCCTGACCGTTACGGTAGATGACTTCGCCGGAACTGTCCTTCAATGCGCCCTCTGTGAGACCGCCGAGAATCTCATCCACCGCGGTGCCAGCCAGTCCACCCGCAACAATACCGCCAGGGCCGATGAACGGAGCCGTCGCCAGTCCGACTCCGATGCCGACCCCGGAGCCGACCCAGGTACTGGTGGTCTGGATCGCGTCATTGAAGTCTTGATCCTTCACGCCCGCATCCTCTTCGCTCGCGAACGCACGCCCCGCCCCGATCGTTCCCTGGACTTCGCCGCTCACTTTCGCCACACCCTCGATGCCCTGCTTGAGGTTGTCGTTGTCGCTGAAGTTGGCGTCCTGAACGAAAGCGCCTGGATTGGTGAAGTGATATTCCATCAGGGACGTTGTATAGGCGGCCTGTCCCGCGTTGACCGCCGCATACCCCTCAGGGTTCTGTCCCACCGTGTAGAGGAACCGGGTGATATCGACCTCGGGGATCTTCGCTGCCTCACCGACCACCGGAAACAGATCGTTCCCCGATTCTTTCCCGGCATACATACCCCGATTGATGTCAGGCATGTACTCGGCGGCGATCTGACCCACACTGTCGGACATATAGCTGTGGTTGGTGAGTCGTTCTGGGTTTTCCGAGATGGATACCATGAGGTTCTTTGCCAGCTCTGCCTGGCCAGCGTTGTGGGCCGGAGTGTCCAGAGTCGGCAGTTCGCCCGCCGGGTGCCCCGTCGTGGCCGCTTCGAGTGCGGCTGCCAGGTTGTTCCGACCCGAGACGCTGTCCTCGCCGTCCTTGTCCCGCTCCTGTGGCCAGTCCCGCTCTTCGAAGAGATAGTCGAAGTTGGAGAGCGACGCCTTGACTTCCTTGTCGTCGTCGTTCTTTTCTTTGAAGTCGTGGTCGTCGTCCTTCGACAGGAACGGGTCGTTGAAGAAATCTGTCGCGGCGTCGGGGCTGTTCGACAGTGCCTTCAGAAAACCGATCATGGGGTCCGAACCGGAGTCCTCGCCGGTGCGATTGAGATTCGGGTCCATACCCATGTGCGTCCAGACCGTCGCCCCGTGGCGGCCGTTGCTGGTGGCTGCCTTCTCGGTCTCCATCAGCTCGGAGCCGTAACTCCGCAGGAACGCGTCGTCGAAGTTGCCCCAACGCATCAGGTTGCTCATCACCTGGAAGCCTTGGGTGGTGCCGTTCTTGTTTACGGGCTGGCTGCCGAGATCTGTCATCTCGGACGTCCACCTACTCATTTCAGGTGTGTCCGCCTGAGTGGCGGTGGCGAGAGTGAGACTGAGGTTCTTCTGCAGATCGCCCAGTTGGTCATGCCGTTCCATGTACAAGCGGCTGTTGTTGTGCGGATCTGTGATGCCAGTCCAGAACTCCAACGTCCCCTTGGCAGTCAACTGCTCGGCGAAGCGCTCGCTGAAGAGTTCGTCGCCCGAGTACTTCTTCAGGCCCGCGTTGAGCGCGTCGAACTCCTTGACCGTCAGGTCTGCCGGGTTCTTCTTCGCGATACGTGCCAGATTCTCGGCTTCCTTGATCGCGTTGGCCGCCGAATCGCGGTCGGCGTACTTCTGCCCGGAGAAGCCGTAGTCGGTGAGATCGACGAGAGCCTTGAGCGACGTGGACGCTGTACTGTCTATCTCCGTCGCCGTGTTGAGAATGCCCTGAAGCTCCCTCTGTAGACCGTCGACATCGTTCTGCCCGTTCGCGGGCTTCGGGTCGATCCCCGGAGTGACGGTGAAGCCGGCGCCCGCCGACTTGACCGACATGTGATTGCCCCGCCCGCGCTCGATGGCTTCCTTGAGCAGTCGCTGCTGGGTCTTCAACTCGCCCTGCGTGTCGCGGATGATGTTGCGGATGGACTCGGCCTGGGTGTACGCGTCGTTGAACTCCTCGGCCGTCTTGCCGATGAACTCACGAGACACCGTAGCGTTGTAGCCGGCCCAGTTGGCCTTGCTCGCCTTGCCGTGGAGTCCGTCCTTGGCATCCTTCTTCAAATCGGCGAGCTTGCCGAGCATTTTGGTCCAGGCGTCGACGGTGTCATCGAGCGTCTTAAAATTGGCGGAATGAAGGGCTTCGAAATCCATGAGTACGTTCCTCTAGTCCTTCGTGTCTTTCTTGTCCTCGCCGTAGACGGGGTTCTTCTTGCCCGGCTCGGCCCACGACTCGTCGAAGCCGGCGTCAAGGGTGGAGATGCTGCTCACGTGACGCTCGATGAAGATCTCGTCGCCTTCATGTGCTTTCTTTGTGAAGTCCATGTGGTTCGAGATGAGTGCGCAGGCGTCCATGACCGACCCAAGCTGCCGGTCCCAGCGCAACGAGACATGGGTCAGAGCGCCGCCGAGCGCAAACCCCTGGCTGTTGAGATCAGTCCCGGCGGTGTAGGTCGTATCGACCCTTGCTTCTTCCCACAGCCGGTTGAACAGCTTGAACGCCTCGTCACCGATCGCCGCCAAGTCCTTCTGGTCGACCGAGAGATCACCGGTCGGACTGCCCGCGTTGGGCCGGTCCTCGTCCGGGAGCCTGTTCAGCTGCATCTGCGTCTGCTGGTTATCCGCCGCCGATGCTTTCAGCTGGTCCCATTCGTCCCATGCCATCTGGGATTCCTTCCCCCGTGCTCGTTCATGGATTTCAGCATTCCAGATCAATCTATTGAGGCGCCCTGATCGCACGCAAGTGCCGTACGCCGCGTCCGCGTTCAGCCCACGGACGCCTCCCCGGCCCCCGTCTCACTCCATCCCCGCCAGCCGGAACATCTCCACCGCCTGCCACCCCAGGAACAGCGCCAGCCCGATCAGAGCGAACTTCCGCCCCCGGATCAGCCCGTCCGACGGCTCGTGTGCCGCCGGGTTTTCGAAGCGTCGCGCCTGGAAGCGCCACCACGCCTTGCGCTGGTCCACGAACGCCAGACCCAGGAACAGCACCGCGAAGAAGGCCGCGAAGACCCCCGCCCCCGTCATCGCTCGTCCAGCGAGGGCATGAGGCCCGTCTGCACCAGCGGGTTGCCGCGCTGGCGGGAGACGAAGATGCCCCGGCCCGCCGGCATCGGGCGCGCCCGTACGCCGCCGAGGATGTCGCCCTCCTGCGGGTCTCCCGACAGCAGCACACCTTGCGCGCCCAGCTCCATCATCCGCTGCATGAACGGCTCGTACGAGGCCCTGCTCGCGCCCGCCGCGCTCCGCGCGATGATGAAGCGGACACCCACGTCACGCGCGAACGGCAGCTGCTCCGTCAGCTTGTTGAGCGGGTTGCCGCTGGAGGTGGACACCAGGTCGTAGTCGTCGACGACCACGAACACCGTCGGCCCCCGCCACCAGCTCCGCTCGCGCAACTGCTGCGCCGTGACGTCGGCCGCCGGCGTACGGCGCTTCATCAGGTCCGACAGCGCGTCCACGTGGTGGTCCATGTTGTTGGACATCGGCACGTACTCCGCCAGGTGCGTGGGCGGCGTCACGTCCAGCAGCGCGCGACGGTTGTCGATGACGAAGAACTTGGCCGCATTCCCGTCGTACCGCTCCGACAACTGCTTGATCAGCAGCCGCAGCAGGTTCGACTTGCCGGACTCGCTCTCGCCGAACACCAGGAAGAACGGGTCGCGTTCGAAGTTGGCGAAGACGGGCTCCAGCAGGTTCTCGTCGATCGCGAAGGCCACGCCGCGGTTCGGCTGCGCGCCGCCCGTCGGCAGCGTCGCCGCCTCCAGCTCGCGCGGCAGCAGCCGTACGGCCGGGGCGCCCGGCCCCGTCCAGTGGCGGCCGACCTCCTGCGTCATGGCGGCCGTCGCCTCCGACAGGTCGCTGTCGGAGTTGATGGAGTCGATCCGCGGCACCGCCGCCATGAAGTGCAGCTTCTCCGGCGTCAGACCCCGGCCGGGCACCCCTGTGGGGACGTTGACCGCCGCCTTGCGGTCCAGGTCGGAGTCCATCGTGTCGCCGAGGCGCAGCTCCAGCCGGTTCATCAGGTGGTCCTTGAGGTTGGCGCGCACCTCCATCGAGCGCGACGCCGTCAGCACCACATGGATGCCGTAACCGAGGCCGCGCGCCGCGATGTCCAGCACGGCGGGCTCCAACGCCTCATAGTCGCTGCGGAAGTTGCCCCAGCCGTCGATGACCAGGAAGACGTCGCCCCACGGCTGGTCCACCGGTGAGATCTCGCCCCGCTCCCGCATCCTGCGGAAGGTGTTGATGGAGTCGATCCCCGCCGTACGGAAGTACTCCTCGCGGCGCGCCAGGATGCCGTACACCTCGGCCGTCGTCCGTCGCACCTTCTCGGGGTCGAGCCGTGACGCCACGCCGCCGACGTGCGGCAGCCCGGCGATCGACGACATGCCGCCGCCGCCGAAGTCCAGCCCGTAGAACTGCACTTCCTGCGGCGTGTGCGTCAGCGCGAACCCCGCGATGAGCGTGCGCAGCAGCGTCGACTTCCCGGACTGCGGGCCGCCCACGATCTGCATGTGCCCCGCCGCACCGGAGAAGTCCCGGTACAGGGTGTCGCGTCGCTGCTCGTACGGCTTGTCGACCACGCCCAGCGGTACGACGAGGCGCCCGGCGCCCTCGAAGCCGGGCTGGGTCAGCCCGCGCCCCTCCACGTTCGACAGCCCCGGCAGCAGCTCGTCCAGTGACGGCGGGTTGTCCAGCGGAGGCAGCCACACCCGGTGCGCCTCGGCGCCGCGCCCTTCGAGCCGGCGCACGATCACGTCGAGCACCGTGTCGGCCAGCGCGTCGTCCTCGGGCGTGGTGCGCGCGTCCGGCACGGCGGGCCGGGCGGCCGGCTGCACGTAGTGCACCGGCACGGGTGCCGCGGTGAACGGCACGGGCCGCCGGTCGACCGGCAGTGGCCCCCCGGTGCCCGCGACCGCCTGCGCGTTCGCCCGGTACACCCCGGAGACGTACGCGGCCTTGAACCGCACCATCTCGTCGGTGCCGTACTTCAGATACCCGGAACCGGGCACGTTCGGCAGCTGGTACGCGTCCGGCACACCCAGCGCCGCACGCGACTCCGCGGCCGAGAAGGTACGCAGACCCACGCGGTACGAGAGGTACGTCTCCAGCCCGCGCAGCCGGCCCTCCTCCAACCGCTGCGACGCCAGCAGGAGATGGACGCCCAGCGAACGCCCGATGCGCCCGATCTGGACGAACATCTCGATGAAGTCCGGCATCGCTGTCAGGAGTTCACTGAACTCGTCGATGACCAGGACCAGCGACGGGATGGGCTGCAACGGCGAGCCCGCCGCGCGCGCTTTCTCGTAGTCGTGGATGTTGGCGTAGTTGCCCGCGTCGCGCAGCATCTCCTGCCGGCGGTTGAGCTCGCCGCGGATCGAGTCGCCCATGCGGTCGACCAGGGTGAGGTCGTCCGCGAGGTTGGTGATCACCGCCGCGACGTGCGGCATCTGCGACATTCCCGCGAACGTGGCGCCGCCCTTGAAGTCCGCGAGGACGAAGTTCAGCGTCTCCGAGGAGTGCGTGACAGCGAGGCCCAGCACCAGCGTGCGCAGCAGTTCGGACTTGCCGGAGCCGGTGGCTCCGACGCACAGGCCGTGCGGCCCCATGCCCTCCTGCGCCGCCTCCTTGAGGTCCAGCATGACGGGTGCGCCGTCCTCGCCGACACCGATGGGCACACGCAGCCGCTCCGCCTGCGAACGGGGCCGCCAGGTGCGCGTGACGTCCACGGACGCCGCGTCCCCGAGGTTCAGCAGATCGGTGAAGTCGAGGTTGGCGAGCAGCGGCTCGTCGTCGTCGTCACCACCCGTCGCGGCCCGCAGCGGCGCGAGCTGCCGGGACAGCGCCTCGGCGGCCTCCAGGCTCAGCCGGTCGGGCTCCCCGTCGTACACCATGCCGTGCCCCGACTCCAGCCGCAGCGAGTCGGGGTGCACCACCACGGAGAGGCCGCCCCGCGCGCCGGTGACCTCGCCCGGTACGACCTCGATGACCGTCACGCCCTGCAGCCCCTCCGCCGACGCCAGCGCCGACACGGGGGGCAGCGACAGACCGTCCAGGACGACCACGATGTGCGGCTGGTCCAGCAGCGGATGCCCGCCGGGCTGGAAGCGCGGACGGCCCTCCAGCCGCCCCGCCAGCATCTCCTCCAACTCCCTCACGTCGGAGGTGATCAGCCGACGGCTGCCCGCCCCGTCTCCGGGGCCCTGCGCCTGGACGTGCGGCAGCCACTTCGCCCACTCCCACCCCGGCGCCGCGCCCCGTCCCGCGACGACGGCGATGACCAGATCCTCGGGGGAGTGCAGCGAGGCGAGCGAACCGACCATCGCGCGCGCCGTGGAGCGCACCGACTCCGCCTCGCCGGTGACCGTCAGGTGGTAGAAGGCGCGCAGCGAGACGGCCATCGGCAGACCGTCGAGCACACTGTGCGCGTTGAGGAACTGCCGCATGGCCCCCGCCGTGAGCGGCTCCAGCTCGTCCACCGGCGCGGTCTCGGGCTCGATGAGCGCGGTGGCGAGCTGCTGACTGCCCAGGCCGATACGTACCTGCCCGAAGTCCTCGTCGGCGACCCGGCGCTCCCACACCCGGCTGCCCTCGGCGACCAGCGCCCACAGCTGCTCGGGCGACGGGTGCAGGTAGTACTGCGCGTCCCGTTGCAGATGCGCAGTGCGCAGCACCGTACGCCGCGTCTGCGTCAGGTACTTGAGGTAGTCACGCCGCAGGTCGGCGAGTTCGCCCTGAGTCCCGCGCCGGTGGCGCACCAGCATCGCGATGGCCATGGCGATCGTCGAGGCGATCATCACCATGCCCATGATCCGCATGATCGGATTCGGCGTCATGAAGAAGAAGACGACCGAACCGCCCATGCCCAGCATCGGCAGCAGCTGCATGAGCGCACCCTCCTGCTGCCCTCTGGGCAGTGGGGGAGGCGGTTGTACCTGCACCTGCTCGCCGGGTACCTCGGCGGGTAGGGCCCGCGGCGGGCGCTTGACGACGATCTGACTCACTGCTCACCAATTCCCTAGCCGGACGGAAGAGTTCCCACCGGCGCCCCCGTGGCGACGGGCCTCCATCCGCGGGCATGGATCCTACTTGCGTAGGGGCCCACCGCCCGGCGGTAGGGTGACCGCACGCGTTTGCGCACGCGTGAACTTCCGCAAAAATGGGGGCATTCGGAGCGCAACGCGGGCATCGGGCGCATGGGAACCACGAGGGGATGCAACGAGTGAGTATGACGGCCCAAACGGCGGCCACCGGCGGCGGCCAGCCCGGCGCACCGGCCCCGTCCAGCGGTGGAACCGGCTTCTGCCGGATCACAGTTGTCGCCCCGGACGGCCGGATCGACGTGGCACTGCCCGAGGACATCCCCGTCGCCGACCTCCACCCGGAGATCCTGCGGCTGTCCGGCCAGAGCCCCGCGGCCGGCGCCCCGGTCGGCTATCACCTGGTACGCCGCGACGGCACCGTCCTCGACAGTGCCCGCTCCCTGGCCTCCCAGCGCATCCTGGACGGCGAACTGCTGTCCCTGCGGCCCTTCGCCGAATCCCTGCCCCCCGCGGTCTTCGACGACGTCTCCGACGCCGTCGCGTCCGCGGTCGCCCGCGACCGCACCCTGTGGACCGACAGCGCCATGCGCGGCGCCGGGCTCCTCGGCGGCTCGGTCCTGCTGGTGCTGCTCGCCTTCGTCCTGTGGAACGCCGATCCCCGGCACGACGCACACGGCCTGCCGGGCATCCTGGCCGGCGTCACCGCCGTCATGCTGCTCGCCCTCGCGGGCGTACGGGCCCGCGTGTACGACGACCGCGGCTCGTCCGTCGCGTTCGGCGTCGGCTCGATGGCCAACGCCGCCGTCGCCGGGTCCGGACTGCTGCCCTTCGCGGACGGACAGGGCATCGGCAGGCTCCAGTTCCTGCTCGCCTGCGCCGCCGTCCTGGTCGCCTCGGTGATCCTCGTGATCGTCGCCCCGGGCGGAGACGGCCCCTTCGTCGCGTTCGTCTTCGCCTCCACCGTCGGCCTCCTGGTGACGTTCATCGCCATCACGACCGACATGGCGCCCGCCGAGACCGCCGCCGTGTGCGCCGCGCTCTCCGTAGGAGCACTGGCCTTCCTGCCCGGCCTCTCCACCCGCTTCGCCCGTCTCCCCATCGGCTTCGAGCCGCCCCGTGCCGCCGCCGGCGACTACGGAAGCGACCCCGCGCCGCCCGCCCCCATCGACCCCGAGCGCCTCGCCGCCCAGGCCCGGCGCGGCCACGAACTGCTGGTCGGCCTGGTCGGCGGCTGCGCACTGGTGGCCCTCGGCGCCGCCGGCGTACTCGGATTCTCCAACGGGGTGTGGGGCCAGCTGCTCGCCCTCGCCATCGGCGTCGCCATGCTGATGCGCGCGCACCTCTTCAGTTACACGTCGCAGGTCGGCTGCGCCCTCGCCGCCGGTCTCGGCGCCCTTGTCCTGCTGGGGCTCGGACTCTGCCTCAACCCCCCGGAGGGGCTGATCCGCGAGGCCCTGCGCGGTGACGGCACCGGCCTCGACATCCGTACGGTCTGGCTGACCGCCGCCATCGCCGGGATCGCCGCGCTGATCATCGCCATCGGACTGATCGTGCCGCGCAAGGGCGTCACACCCTTCTGGGGCCGCTTCCTGGAGATCGCCGAGTCCTTCGTACTACTGACGGTCGTCCCGCTGTGCCTGGCGGTGTTCGACGTCTACCACTCCATCCGTGCGATGACGTCTTGACCGGCTGGTACGCTGTGTGACGGCCGTTTGTGTACGCGTTCCGGTCTGTCCGGAATCAGCGACCGAACATCATCGGCCGATCACCCCGCCACCCGAGTAACCGAAGATCCCCAGCGAATACGACCTGGGGCACTCGGTGGCCACGAAGACCCACGAGGAGTACGCGTGCCGCTTGCCGCCGCTACGAAGAAGCAGATCATGTCGGAGTTCGCCACCAAGGAAGGCGACACCGGCTCCCCCGAGGTCCAGGTCGCGATGCTCTCGCGCCGTATCTCGGACCTGACCGAGCACCTCAAGACGCACAAGCACGACCACCACTCCCGCCGCGGTCTGCTCATCCTGGTCGGCCAGCGCCGCCGCCTGCTGCAGTACCTGGCGAAGAAGGACATCCAGCGCTTCCGTGCGCTGGTCGACCGCCTGGGCATCCGCCGCGGTGCGGCCGGCGGCGCCAAGTAGTACGCCGTGAAGGGAGCGGTTCCCACACACCGGGAACCGCTCCCTTCGCCGTATGCGCACGAAGCTCAGTAACCTGTTCGCAGGAGCACAGCTCCCGGACACCGCTGGGAAGCACCACAGAAGGCACCACCCACTGACGAGGGGAAGCGCCCCTCCGCCGCCGCCGGTCCTCGGTAGTGGCCCCCGGAACGGCGCGGCGCACGCCGCCAGCGGCCCGCGCCGCCGCCCCGGGAGCTTCGATCGAAGACCGGCCCGCACCAAGGAGCGCTTCTCCGCCTGTCCCCCGCCACACGGGCGCGGGACGAAAGACGACAACGACACGTATCGGAGAACCACTGGTGGAGAACGAGACCCACTACGCCGAGGCCGTCATCGACAACGGCACGTTCGGCACCCGCACCATCCGCTTCGAGACGGGCCGCCTGGCCAAGCAGGCCGCCGGCTCCGCCGTCGCGTATCTGGACGACGACACCATGGTGCTGTCGGCCACCACCGCTTCCAAGAAGCCCAAGGACAACCTCGACTTCTTCCCCCTCACGGTGGACGTCGAGGAGCGGCAGTACGCGGCCGGCAAGATCCCCGGCTCCTTCTTCCGCCGCGAGGGCCGGCCCTCCGAGGACGCGATCCTCACCTGCCGCCTCATCGACCGCCCGCTGCGCCCCTCTTTCAAGAAGGGCCTGCGCAACGAGATCCAGATCGTCGAGACGATCATGGCGCTCAACCCCGACCACCTGTACGACGTGGTCGCGATCAACGCCGCCTCCTGCTCCACGCAGCTGGCCGGCCTGCCCTTCTCCGGCCCCATCGGCGGCACCCGTGTCGCCCTGATCAAGGGCCAGTGGGTCGCGTTCCCGACGCACACCGAGCTTGAGGACGCCGTCTTCGACATGGTGGTCGCCGGCCGCGTCCTGGAGGACGGCGACGTCGCGATCATGATGGTCGAGGCCGAGGCCACCACGAAGACCATCCAGCTCGTCGCCGACGGCGCGGACGCTCCCACCGAGGAGATCGTCGCCGCCGGTCTGGAAGCCGCGAAGCCCTTCATCAAGGCGCTCTGCAAGGCCCAGGCCGACCTCGCCGCCAAGGCCGCCAAGCCCACCGGCGAGTTCCCGGTCTTCCTCGACTACCAGGACGACGTCCTGGAGGCCCTCACCGCCGCCGTACGGAGCGAGCTGTCGCAGGCGCTCACCATCGCCGGCAAGCAGGACCGCGAGGCCGAGCTGGACCGCGTCAAGGAGCTCGCCGCCGAGAAGCTGCTCCCGCAGTTCGAAGGCCGCGAGAAGGAGATCTCCGGTGCGTACCGCGCCCTGACGAAGTCCCTGGTCCGCGAGCGCGTCATCAAGGACAAGGTCCGTATCGACGGCCGCGGCGTCACGGACATCCGTACGCTCGCCGCCGAGGTCGAGGCCATCCCGCGCGTGCACGGTTCCGCGCTGTTCGAGCGTGGCGAGACCCAGATCCTGGGCGTCACCACCCTCAACATGCTCCGCATGGAGCAGCAGTTGGACACCCTCTCGCCGGTGACCCGCAAGCGCTACATGCACAACTACAACTTCCCGCCGTACTCCGTCGGTGAGACCGGCCGCGTCGGTTCGCCGAAGCGCCGCGAGATCGGCCACGGAGCGCTCGCCGAGCGCGCCATCATGCCGGTGCTGCCGACGCGCGAGGAGTTCCCGTACGCGATCCGCCAGGTCTCCGAGGCGCTGGGCTCCAACGGCTCGACGTCCATGGGCTCGGTCTGCGCCTCCACCATGTCGCTGCTGAACGCCGGTGTGCCCCTCAAGGCCCCCGTCGCCGGTATCGCCATGGGTCTGATCTCCCAGGAGATCGACGGCAAGACGCACTACGTCGCCCTCACCGACATCCTCGGTGCGGAGGACGCCTTCGGCGACATGGACTTCAAGGTCGCCGGTACGAAGACGTTCGTCACCGCCCTCCAGCTCGACACCAAGCTCGACGGCATCCCCGCCTCGGTCCTGGCCGCCGCGCTGAAGCAGGCCCGCGACGCCCGCCTCCACATCCTCGATGTGATGAACGAGGCCATCGACGTCCCGGACGAGATGTCCCCGAACGCCCCGCGGATCATCACCGTCAAGATCCCGGTGGACAAGATCGGTGAGGTCATCGGCCCCAAGGGCAAGATGATCAACCAGATCCAGGAGGACACCGGCGCCGACATCACGATCGAGGACGACGGCACCATCTACATCGGTGCCGCCGACGGACCGGCCGCCGAGGCCGCCCGCGCCACGATCAACGGCATCGCCAACCCGACCATGCCGGAGGTCGGCGAGCGCTACCTGGGTACGGTCGTCAAGACCACCACCTTCGGCGCGTTCGTCTCGCTGCTCCCCGGCAAGGACGGCCTGCTGCACATCTCGCAGATCCGCAAGCTCGCCGGCGGCAAGCGCGTGGAGAACGTCGAAGACGTCCTCGGCGTCGGCCAGAAGGTCCAGGTCGAGATCGCCGAGATCGACCAGCGCGGCAAGCTCTCGCTGATCCCCGTGATCGAGGGCGAGGACGAAGAGAAGAACGACAAGCAGGACGACAAGAAGGACGAAGCCTCCCAGTGACGTTTCGCAGTTCCACGACGACGGCCCGCACCTCCTCGGAGGTACGGGCCGTCGCCCGTACCCAAACCCTCCTGGAGGGGCAGAACGGCGTCGGCACCGTCCGCCGCACCACCCTCCCCGGCGGCCTGCGCGTCGTCACCGAGTCGCTGCCGTCCGTACGGTCGGCGACCTTCGGTATCTGGGTACAGGTCGGCTCGCGCGACGAGACGCCCACGCTCAACGGCGCCACGCACTACCTCGAACACCTCCTCTTCAAGGGCACCAAGAAGCGCAGCGCCCTCGACATCTCCTCCGCCATGGACGCGGTCGGCGGGGAGATGAACGCCTTCACGGCGAAGGAGTACACCTGCTACTACGCGCGCGTGCTCGACACCGACCTCCCCCTCGCCATCGACATCGTGTGCGACATGCTCACGGACTCACTCATCGAGGCCGAGGACGTTGACGCGGAGCGGGGCGTCATCCTCGAAGAGATCGCGATGACGGAGGACGATCCGGGCGACTGCGTGCACGATCTCTTCTCGCGGACGATGTTCGGCGACACCCCCCTCGGCCGCCCCGTCCTGGGCACCGTCGACACCGTCAACGCCCTCGACCGCGCCCGGATCGCCCGCTTCTACAAGAAGCACTACGACCCGACGCACCTGGTCGTCGCCGCCGCCGGCAACGTCGACCACGACACCGTCGTACGGCAGGTGAACAGCGCCTTCGAGAAGGCGGGTGCCCTCTCCCGTACGGACGCCGTCCCCGTCGCCCCGCGTGCCGGCCGCCGCGACCTGCGCACCGCGGGCCGCGTCGACCTGCTGAACCGCAAGACGGAGCAGGCACACATCGTCCTCGGCATGCCGGGCCTCTCCCGCACCGACGAGCGCCGCTGGGCCCTCGGGGTCCTCAGCACCGCCCTCGGCGGCGGCATGAGCTCCCGGCTCTTCCAGGAGGTACGGGAGAAGCGCGGCCTCGCCTACAGCGTGTACGCGTACACCTCCGGCTTCGCCGACTGCGGACTCTTCGGCGTCTACGCGGGCTGCCGCCCCAGCCAGGTCCACGACGTGCTGAAGATCTGCCGCGACGGGCTCGACCAGATCGCGTCCGAAGGGCTCAGCGACGAGGAGATCGGCCGCGCCGTCGGCCAGCTCTCCGGCTCCACCGTCCTCGGCCTGGAGGACACCGGCGCACTGATGAACCGTATTGGCAAGAGCGAGCTGTGCTGGGGCACCCAGATGTCCGTGGACGACATGCTGGCGCGGATAGCGGCCGTCACCCCCGACGACGTGCGCGCGGTGGCACGCGACGTACTGGGGCAGCGCCCCTCGCTGTCCGTCATCGGACCCCTCAACGACAAGCAGACCGACCGGCTCGACGAAGCGGTCGCCTGACCGCCGCCCTCCCCGGCCTCCTGAAGAAGCAGAAGGAAGCAGAGCGATGAGCACCACACTGCGGGTGGCAGTTCTCGGCGCCAAGGGCCGTATCGGCGCCGAGGCCGTACGAGCCGTCGAGGCCGCCGACGACATGGAACTGGTCGCGGCCCTCGGCCGGGGCGACGAACTGGAAACCCTCGCCGACACGGGGGCCCAGGTCGCCGTCGAACTGACCACCCCCGCCGCGGTGATGGGCAACCTGGACTTCCTCGTACGCCACGGCATCCACGCGGTCGTCGGCACCACCGGCTGGACCGACGACCGACTGGCGCAGCTGGCGACGGCGCTGTCCGGCTCCCCGGAGACGGGCGTGCTCATCGCGCCCAACTTCTCCATCGGGGCCGTCCTCACCATGAAGTTCTCCCAGGCGGCGGCCCGCTACTTCGAGTCCGCCGAGGTCGTCGAGCTGCACCACCCGGACAAGGTCGACGCCCCGTCGGGCACCGCCGCCCGCACCGCCCAACTGATCGCAGCCGCCCGCGCCGAGGCCGGCTGCGCGCCGCAGCCCGACGCCACGGTCACGGAGCTGGACGGCGCGCGCGGCGCGGACGTCGACGGGGTGCGTGTGCACTCGGTACGGCTCCGAGGACTGCTCGCCCACCAGGAGGTGCTGCTCGGCGCCGAGGGGGAGACGCTCACCATCCGCCACGACTCCCTGCACCACAGCAGCTTCATGCCGGGGATCCTCCTCGGCATCCGCCGCGTGGGCGGCATGCCGGGCCTCACCTTCGGCCTGGAGCACTTCCTCGACCTGAACCCGTCGGACTGACCGCCGTGCGCGCCAAGGTCATGTACTTCGTCATGGCGGCCCTCCTCGTCGGCTACTTCGTCCTGGCCGGGGGCCGCGGGGTGGCGCTCATCGGGATCGGTACGCCGCTGACGGTCACCTTCGGGATCGCCGTGCTGGTCATGCCGGTCATCGGCGCCTGGTTCCTCTGGAAGAACACACGGTTCGTCCAGCGGGCCAACCGGCTCGCCGCCGAGCTGGACGCCGAGGGCGGCCTCCCGGTGGACGAGCTGGTGCGCACTGCGGGTGGCCGGGTGGACCGCGCGTCGGCGGACGCCGTCTTCGCCGCCCGCCGCGCCGAGACGGAGGACACTCCGGGGGACTGGCGCTGCTGGTTCCGTCTCGCGGTCGCCTACCGCGACGCCGGCGACACCCCCCGCGCCCGCGGGGCGATGCGGCACGCGATCGCGCTCCACGAGGGGTCACTCGCGATTACGTCAACTCGGGACTAGCGGGCGCCGGTTCAGCCTCGGCGGTACTCGTCGCCCCACGCCTCGACGGAGTCCGCCGCCCGGTCGAAAGCCTCGGAGCGCGACAGGAAATCCGCGTTGTGATCGGTGAGCAGCAGCCGCTTCTCCCCGTCACGCAGGACGAGCAGGAGCGCCTGCCCCTGTACGGTCCGCGGCAGCCCCAGCCAGCGCACCGGCTGCTGCACCGTACGGACCTCCACGGCCTCGCCCCACGGCACCGTTCGCGTCGTGAGCAGCCCCACGCGCCGTACGCCGCGCCGGCTGACCCACGCGCCCGCGCGCAGCAGCCGCAGCGCCACGGCGATCATCACCAGCGCGATGCCGAGGCACACGGCGGCGCCGGACGCCGCCCCGGCGAACGCGATGATCATCGTCGCGAGCAGAACGAACGAGGCGAGCAGCAGGAGCAGCGCGGACGCGCCCACCCGCCACGGTCCCGGACGGTAGGGGCGACGCCAGCGGTCGTGGTCGTCGAACGGCAGCGCGACATCATCGGTGGTCGCGTCAAACGCACGGTCGGCCGTCAGGAAGGGCAGGGGCACGACTGATCCTCACTCACAAGCACGCTCGATCGGGCGGTGCTGGCTGAGGTTATCGAGGAGCACCCCGGCAGGACCACTCAGGGGGGCCGGACGGGTCAGCGGCCCCGGGCCGCCTCGGACTGCTGGGCCTGCCCGGACGGCTGTCCCGATTCGAGCGACGGCAGCCCGAACAGCAGCGAGCCCGCGAGCCCGGCCGCGACGACGAGCCCGACGAGCACGCGACTCATCAGCTCGGACCGGCTGACCGGTTGACGCGGGGGCGGAGTGACGTTACTGCGGAAGCTGTCGGCCTCGGCGACGAATGCGAACGGGACAGCCTCACGCCGGCGGAACATGGGCGGGAACTCCTTACGGTCTTGCGAGTGGAAGCCTGGGCGGTGGTGAGCGAAGTGGCTCCGTCCGCCACTGAGTCAGACGCGTAGGACGGTCATTTGGTGCCCGATTTCGCCAAATCGGCGAACAACAGCACGAAGTACGCACGCGTGTCGATGACGCCCACCCGTACGGTTCCTCGCGGGGCCGGGCCTTGTCAGTGCCTGGTCGTAGAGTGGGCGCCGCCCGACAGACGCGACAGGAAGGACCCCGCCGGTGAGTGAGATCTCCGCCGAGACCAAGCCCAGCTTCCGCAGTGAGGTGACCGTCGAGCTGGTGAAGCACACCGCGGGCGACTCCGACGTCCTGTGGGCCGCGCGCGTCTCCACCGCGGGCGAGCAGTCCCTGGAAGAGCTCTCCAAGGACCCCGAGCGCTCCAAGGGCCTCATCAATTACCTGATGCGTGACCGCCACGGCAGCCCTTTCGAGCACAATTCGATGACCTTCTTCATCAGCGCCCCGATCTTCGTCTTCCGCGAATTCATGCGGCACCGCGTGGGCTGGTCCTACAACGAGGAATCGGGGCGTTACCGGGAGCTCCAGCCCGTCTTCTACGTCCCCGACGCCTCCCGCAAGCTCGTCCAGGAGGGCCGCCCCGGAAAGTACGTCTTCGTCGACGGCACCCAGGAGCAGCAGGACCTCACCGAGCGCGTGATGACGGAGTCGTACCGCCAGGCCTACGAGGCGTACCAGGAAATGCTCGCGGCCGGCGTCGCCCGTGAGGTGGCCCGCGCGGTGCTGCCGGTGGGCCTCTACTCGTCGATGTACGCGACGTGCAACGCACGCTCGCTGATGCACTTCCTCGGGCTGCGCACCCAGCACGAGGCTGCCAAGGTCCCGTCCTTCCCGCAGCGGGAGATCGAGATGGTCGGAGAGAAGATGGAGGAGCAGTGGGCGCGGCTCATGCCGCTCACGCACGCGGCCTTCAACGGCAACGGCCGGGTGGCGCCGTAGGGCCTCGGCGGGCCCCGTAGGGCTGCCGTGGCGCACTGGTGTACGGACTTTGGCGCCAGGTGTCCGGATTGCGGGGTTTCGAGAAGTTCATCTAGGCTGATCAAACGGACCCGGCACTGCCTGAACCCCCGAGCAGTCAGTGCCGGGCTCCGTACACCGGACCTCAGGGCGAACGTTTCTGCAGAACCTGGACGCTCTCGGGCCCCGCACCACCCCAGAGCCCGCATCCGCACCGCGGGTCCACGACCTGCCCGTGTGCCCCCGAGGGGACACGCCGAGCCGAGCAACGAGTAGCG
Organism: Streptomyces sp. NPDC050433; assembly: GCF_044458565.1. Taxonomy (NCBI): domain Bacteria; kingdom Bacillati; phylum Actinomycetota; class Actinomycetes; order Kitasatosporales; family Streptomycetaceae; genus Streptomyces; species Streptomyces sp. NPDC050433. The sequence goes on from NZ_JBITIB010000041.1 coordinate 52,801, forward strand.
TGTTACCCATGGCTCCGATCTCCACTCCGCAGACCCCCTTCGGGCGGGTCCTCACCGCGATGGTCACGCCCTTCACGGCGGACGGCGCACTCGACCTCGAAGGCGCCCAGCGACTCGCCTCGCATCTGGTGGACGCAGGCAACGACGGCCTGATCATCAACGGCACCACCGGCGAGTCCCCGACCACCAGCGACGCGGAGAAAGATCAGCTCGTACGGGCCGTCCTGGAGGCGGTCGGCGACCGGGCCCACGTCGTCGCCGGCATCGGCACGAACGACACCCGCCACAGCCTCGAACTCGCCCGCACCGCCGAACGCACCGGCGCACACGGCCTCCTCGCCGTCACCCCCTACTACAACAAGCCTCCGCAGGAAGGCCTCTTCCGGCACTTCACGGCCATCGCCGACGCCACCGGGCTGCCGGTGATGCTGTACGACATTCCGGGCCGAAGCGGCGTCCCCATCGACACCGAGACACTCATCCGTCTCGCGCAGCACCCGCGTATCGTCGCCAACAAGGACGCCAAGGGCGACCTCGGCCGGGCCAGCTGGGTCATCGCCCAGAGCGGCCTCCCCTGGTACTCCGGCGACGACATGCTCAACCTGCCGCTCCTCGCGGTCGGCGCCATCGGCTTCGTCTCCGTCGTCGGCCACGTGGTCACACCGGAACTGCGCGCCATGCTCGACGCGCACGTCAGCGGTGACGTACAGAAGGCCACGGAGATCCACCAGAAGCTGCTCCCCGTCTTCACGGGCATGTTCCGTACACAGGGAGTCATCACGACCAAGGCGGCGCTCACCCTGCAGAAGCTGCCGGCCGGACCGCTGCGCCTCCCGCTCGTCGAGCTGACAGAGCACGAGACGGCGCAGCTCAAGATCGATCTCGCGGCCGGCGGGGTAGAGCTGTAAGCGAGGCCCTGCCTTCACGGACACGATTCATGAACCAGGTTTCATGAATATCGAAAATATCGAACTTCACAACTGAATAACCGAACACACAAAGTGCTGGGCATTCCGCCCACTCGGACAACAAGCAAGTGCAACAGCAAGTGCACGAATGTCACGCGCGCCACGTGCCTCAGCGGTACGTGGCGTGCGTGGTGAGGAGAGTCTTTTGAGTCATCCGCATCCCGAACTCGGCGCCCCGCCGAAGCTGCCCAAGGGCGGCCTGCGCGTCACCCCGCTCGGCGGCCTCGGCGAAATCGGCCGCAACATGACGGTCTTCGAATACAACGGCCGTCTGCTGATCGTCGACTGCGGCGTCCTCTTCCCCGAAGAGGAACAGCCGGGCATCGACCTGATCCTGCCGGACTTCACCACCATCAGTGACCGCCTCGACGACATCGAGGGAATCGTCCTCACGCACGGCCACGAGGACCACATCGGTGGCGTCCCCTTCCTGCTCCGGCTGAAGCCGGACATCCCGCTGATCGGCTCCAAGCTGACCCTCGCCCTGATCGAGGCCAAGCTCCAGGAGCACCGCATCCGCCCGTACACCCTCGAAGTGTCCGAGGGTCATCGCGAGCGCATCGGCCCGTTCGACTGCGAGTTCGTCGCGGTGAACCACTCGATCCCGGACGCGCTGGCCGTCGCTATCCGCACCCCCGCGGGAATGGTGGTCCACACCGGCGACTTCAAGATGGACCAGCTCCCGCTGGACCGCCGGCTGACCGACCTGCCGACCTTCGCCAAACTCGGCGAGGAGGGCATCGATCTGCTGCTCTCCGACTCGACCAACGCCGAGGTGCCCGGCTTCGTCCCGCCCGAGCGGGACATCTCGAACGTCCTGCGGCAGGTCTTCGCCGGTGCCCAGAAGCGGATCATCGTGGCGAGTTTCGCCAGCCACGTCCACCGCATCCAGCAGATCCTCGACGCGGCCCATGAGTACGGTCGCAGAGTCGCGTTCGTCGGCCGCTCGATGGTCAGAAACATGGGCATCGCCCGAGACCTCGGCTACCTGAAGGTCCCGGCCGGCCTCGTCGTCGACGTCAAGACGCTCGACGACCTCCCGGACAGCGAGGTCGTCCTCGTGTGCACCGGCTCCCAGGGCGAGCCGATGGCGGCGCTCTCGCGCATGGCGAACCGCGACCACCAGATCCGGATCGTCCCCGGCGACACGGTGATCCTGGCGTCGTCCCTCATTCCGGGCAACGAGAACGCCGTCTACCGTGTGATCAACGGTCTGACCCGCTGGGGCGCGAACGTCGTCCACAAGGGCAACGCCAAGGTCCACGTCTCGGGCCACGCCTCCGCCGGCGAGCTCCTGTACTTCTACAACATCTGCAAGCCGAAGAACCTCATGCCGGTTCACGGCGAATGGCGCCACCTGCGCGCCAACGCCGAACTCGGCGCACTGACGGGGGTCCCCAAGGACCACATCGTCATCGCCGAGGACGGAGTGGTCGTCGACCTGGTCGACGGCAAGGCCAGAATCGTCGGCAAGGTCCAGGCGGGTTACGTGTACGTCGACGGGCTCTCGGTCGGCGATGTGACCGAGACATCGCTCAAGGACCGCCGCATCCTGGGCGACGAGGGCATCATCTCAGTATTCCTGGTGGTGGATTCGACGACCGGGAAGGTCGTGGGAGGCCCCCACATCCAGGCGCGAGGCTCCGGCATCGAGGACTCCGCGTTCGCCGCCGTCATCCCGAAGATCGAGGAGGTGATCGGCAAGTCGGCATCGGACGGCGTGGCCGAGCCTCACCAACTCCAGCAACTGGTGCGGCGATCGGTGGGCAAGTGGGTCTCCGACACGTACCGCCGGCGCCCGATGATCCTGCCTGTGGTCGTCGAGGTCTGACCTCGGCTCCGACCTCAACACTGGAGCGGGGCCCCCGATTTGCCTCGGGGGCCCCGCTCCAGTAGGTTTACGGCTCCACCAGGATGGGAACGCCCGGGCGCTCATGTGTCTGGAGCGGCGTGCCGGACCGGGTGGGAATTCCGACTCAGAATCTCTGATAAAGTTCGGATTCGCCGAAAGGGAAACGCGAAAGCGGATAACTGAAAGCGGTCCCGCTGACTGGGAATCAGACACCGAAAGGTTCTGATAGAGTCGGAAACGCTAGACAGCAAGACCGAAGGGAAAAGCCCGGAGGGCCCGGAGACGGGGCCAAAGGAAGCGTCCGTTCCTTGAGAACTCAACAGCGTGCCAAAAGTCAACGCCAGATATGTTGATACCCCGACCTCGTCCACATTCTGTGGATT
>NZ_JBITIB010000042.1:0-54293 GCF_044458565.1 Streptomyces sp. NPDC050433
CAGCCATCTGGCACAACCGCCGCACCAGAACACCGATCACCCGGTCACTGACCGCCTACGACCACTGACCAGCACATCGGACTTACTCATCTAGTTACCCCACTCAGAACGGCGAACCCCGGTCGGCCAACCGCTCCCGTGCCTCCGCCAGGTCCGACTCCGTCGGCGCGTCGTCCTGGGTCAGGGTGCGACGCCAGTAGCCGGTGAAGTGGACCGAGCGCCTGTCGAGGCCCCGTTCACCGACCAGATGCCGGCGCAGCGCCCGTACCGTACTCGCCTCGCCGCCGAGCCGGGCGAACACCGAGCCCGCCGGGAACGCCGCCCCGCGCACGGCCGTCACCAGCGGGCTGTCACCAGTCGACGCGGCACGGTGCAGCCAGTGCACACCGTCACCTCGCCCGCCGACTCGAAGCGCTGCTCCTCGGCGCCGTCCCACACCTCCACGTACGCCACCGCGTGTGCCCCCTCGGGCAGCGCCTCGGTGATCGTGCCGATCGCCGGCAGCGCCGACCCGTCCCCGGCCAGCAGCATCCAGTCTCCGCGAAGTACGCGGACGGGCCGAACATGCCCAGCACATCACCGATCCGTGCCGAACGCGCCCAGCGGGTCGCGGGGCCCTCGCCTTCGCCTGGAACGCCCCTACAGCGCCGCCGCCACCGCGTCCACGAAGCGCGCGTGCCCCCGATGGCTGCGCGGCGCCTCCGGATTCCATGCCACCGTGCGCGTCCGCTCCCGCAGCGCGCGCCAGTGGCCGTCGTTCCGCAGTACGTCGGGCGTCGCCGCGTTCGCCCGGATGTCGCCGAGCACGACGTCCGGATCGAACGCGAGCGCCTCTGCCCAGTCGGTCGTACGCCAGTTGGCACCCGCCCCCTGACCGGGATCCAGCAGATCGACACCGAGCGTCGACAGCGCCCGCAGGTCCGGCCATGTGCCGGGCCGTGCGAGATGTACGGTGCCGGGCCCGGCGGCCGACAGGGCGAGCACGCGCGCCGCCGCGGGCCGCGCGGTGAGCGTACGGAGCCGGTCCTCCGCCCACCGAAGGTCCTGCGCGTCCGGCTCGTGCGGCGCGCCGAGCGAGCGGGCGAGCGCCGTGAACCGGTCCCTGATCCCGTCCAGCGGCCGGTCCCTGCCCACGTCGACGACGACCACGGGCACCCGCTCCTCCAGATGCTTGGCGGTCTCCGGATCGATCCCGTAGATCTGCCCGCCGCCGTAGCTGACGGCGACCACCAGGTCCGGTCCGGCGGTGAGGACGGCGTCCGGATCGACCGAACTGCCCGCGCCGAAGAAGCGGGTGGAGCCGAGCGGCAGCCCGCCCGCCTTCGCGGGGTCGGGGCTCTCCCCGTCGTGGTGGGACCCGAAGATGCCCAGGGGGTGCAGGCCGTGGTCCCACAGGGTCGCGCCCGCCTGTATGTAGGCGACCACCCGCTCCGGGCGGTGGGGCGCGACGGTGAGTTGGCCGCGATCGTCGGTGAACTCCCAGCCGCTGCGCGGGGACATGGCGTCGCCTCGTTCCGCTCTCGTGGTGCGGTGCCTGAGTGTGACCCTGCCCGGCGGGTGACGCCGGAACTCCCACCGTACGCCGGTCAGGGCTCGATGAGACCGGCCCTGATGGCGTACCGGGTGAGCTCCACGCGGTCCTTGAGTCCCAACTTCTGCAGCAGATTGGCCCGATGGCGCTCGACCGTCTTGGCACTGATGACCAGCAGGTCGGCGATCTCCTTCGACGAGTGGCCCTCGGCGACGAGTTTGAGGATCTCCTCCTCACGTGCGGTCACGGCGTTCTCCGGGATGCCCTCGCCCCTGCGTACCCGCTCCAGGTAGTTACGGATGAGCGCGGTGACGGCGCCGGGGTAGAGGAACGGCTCGTCGCGCATCGCCGCCCGGCACGCCTCCAACAGGTCCCGGTCCGCGACCGACTTGAGCACGTAGCCGCTCGCGCCGGACTTCAACGCCTCGAAGAAGTACTGCTCGTTGTCGTACATCGTCAGGATCAGGATGCGCATCTCCGGCCGCAGCCTGGAGAGTTCGCGGGCCGCCTGGAGGCCGGTCAGTCTCGGCATCGCGATATCGAGGATGGCCAGATCGGGGCGGTGTTCGCGGGCCATCTCGATGGCCTCGGCGCCGTCGCCGGCCTCCGCGACGACGGTCAGGTCGGGCTCGCCGTCGAGGATGAGCCGCACCCCGCGCCGTACGAGGGCGTGGTCGTCGGCGAGCAGGATGCGGGTCCGCATGGGTGCGGCGGAGGGGCCGTCTCCGGAGTGCCGTTCGGTCATGGCGGTCAGTGGCTCCCGTTCGTGAGACGCGCGGCCGGTGCGATGTGCGTGGCGGGGACGTGCAGCTGTACCTCCGTACCGCCGCCCGGCGCGTCGCCCACCGACACGTCGGCGCCGATCAACAGCGCACGCTCGCGCATGCCCCGGATACCCGCGCCCTCCTGGGCCGTACCGATTCCGCCTCCGTCGTCCCTGACCAGCAGTTCGACTCCGAGCGCACTGTGGTGCAGTGCCACGCCGACCTGCTCGGCCCGTGCGTGCCGGACGATGTTGGTGAGCCCTTCCTGGGCGACCCGGTAGAGCACCAGCTCGACCTCCGGGTCCAGCGCGGGCAGATCGACGTCGAAGCTGCGCGTGACGTTGAGTCCGGTATGGGTCGTGGTCTCGTTCGTCAGGGCTTTCAGCGCGCTGATCAGCCCCAGCTCCTCCAGCACGCCGGGGCGCAGCCGGCGGGCGATCCCGCGGATCTCGTCCAGGCTGTCCCTGGTGGTCTCCCGCACCTGGAGCAGTTCGTCCCGCAGCGGCTCCGGCGCCCCGTCGGCGACTCGCCCCAGATCGAGCAGCACGGCCGTCAGGGTCTGGCCGATCTCGTCGTGCAACTCCTGGGCGATCCTGCGCCGTTCGGCCTCCTGCGCGGAGAGCGCCAGCGCGCTGCTCGCCGCGCGCTCCGCCTCCAGCCGGTCCAGCATCGTGTTGAACGTCCTGATCAGTTCGGCGATCTCGCCGTGTCCCGACACGGCCGGCCGGGGGCCGGGACGCAGCAGATCCGTGGTGGTCATGGCGCGGGTGAGCCGTTGCAGCGGTCCGAGTCCGATCCGCAGCAGCCCGGCGTTCGCGATCAGCATGGCGGCCAGACCGGCGGCCATGATCATCGCCTCGGTCAGCAGGACCGGCGCGGAGACCGTGACGGGGCCGAGCAGCAGCAGCGCGGTCGCCGCGAACAGCACGGCGGCGTTGAGCAGGAAGATGCGCCAGAACAGGGACACGGAGTACGGCCTCCTCGGGGTGGTCCTCCCACTATCGCCCGTACGCGTCACGAGTCCCGGCCACCACCCGGCGATCTGCATGTCCCACACCCCCGGATATGGGTGCCGGCACCGATGGTGGGGGTGGGGTGCGCCGGGTGATCGTGGACAGAGGCATCCGGTGGATACGGGGGGAGGAGGTTCCATGCACGCCCCCGACGAAGACCGGCTGCTCGACGACCTCGCAGACCGGCTGCGGCACGACGATCCCCGCTTCGCCGCCGCCTTCGCGCTGGGCCGCCCCTGCCGCCCCCGCGAGTACCGGCGCGGCGCCGCGTGGCTGACGCTCGCCGTCGGCCTCGGGCTGCTCGGGATGGGGGTCGCGCTGGGACACGGGCTCCTTCTGGCGGGCGGGCTCGTGGTGTCCGGTGCGGCCGGACACCTCTTCGACCCGGACCGGGAGCACATACGGCGCGGCACTCCGCCGCCCTCCTGACGGGCCGAGGCCCCCGGCACGCCCCGGCACACCAGTCAATACCCCCACTTATGCGGGCAATCGACCCATTTTGTTTTACGTTAAAATAGCCAATGAGTTGCCGCCGCTCGGTTGAGTGCTGGGCCGCTCATTGCCGATCAGTGGTCGAGGTGGAGGGGCGGCTCATGCGCGAGCGCACCCGTAACCCCTTAGCGCCCGTCCGCCCCCGGCCGGCCGCCGGCGACTGACGCGCCCCTGCCACGCCGGATGGTGGAGAATTCCCCCGGCCAGGGGCCCCGCGGCCCACACACCGCCAACGCATGCCCGCATGGAGCGCCTTCCTATGGAGCACACCGCTCACGTCAGCAAGACCGCCCTGCCCGGAGTCGGTACCCGCTACGACCTGAACACCGACTCGGGCCGCCATATCTCGGTCGTGGTGCACCAGGACGGGCGCCGCATCGTCGCCTTCCACGACCCCGAGGACGACGACAACTGCAAGGACTCCACCCCGCTGGCCCCGTACGAGGCGACGGCACTCTCCAAGCTGCTGATGCCCGACCCGGTCGGGCATCTCCACCAGCACCTGGAGATCGACCTCGTCACGGAGCACATCCCGATCACCAAACGCTCCCCCTTCGCAGGACGCACGCTCGGCTCCACCCAGGCCCGCACCCGCACCGGCGCGTCCATCGTCGCCGTCCTGCGCCGCACCGACGCCGTCCCCTCGCCCACGCCGGACTTCCGCTTCGCACTGGGGGACACGCTCGTCGTCGTGGGCACCAGGGAAGGCGTGGACGCCGTCGCCGAACTGATCACCGGAGGATAATCGCCCGTGCACGACACGACCGCGCTGCTCATCGAACTCGGGGCCGTCATCCTCGGCCTGGGCCTGCTCGGCCGGCTCGCCGGGAGGGTGGGTTTCTCACCCATCCCGCTCTACCTGCTGGCGGGGCTCGCCTTCGGCCACGGCGGCCTCATCCCCATGGCGGCCAGCGAGGAATTCATCGCCACGGGCGCCGAGATCGGTGTCATCCTGCTCCTGCTCCTCCTCGGGCTGGAGTACAGCGCCTCCGATCTCGTCACCAACCTCAAGACCCAGTACCCCTCCGGCATCGTCGACTTCGTACTGAACGCGACTCCCGGCGCCGTCGCCGCGCTCCTGCTCGGCTGGGGTCCGGTCGCCGCCGTCGCGCTCGCGGGCGTCACCTGGATCTCGTCGTCCGGCGTGATCGCCAAGGTGCTCGGCGACCTCGGCAGGCTCGGCAACCGCGAAACCCCCGTGATCCTCGGTGTCCTGGTCATCGAAGACCTCGCCATGGCCGTCTATCTGCCGCTGCTCACCGCGCTGTTGGCCGGACTGAGCCTCGCGGGCGGCAGCCTCACGCTGCTCATCTCCCTCGGCAGTGTGGGTGTCGTGCTGTACGTCGCGCTGCGCCACGGCCGGCTGATCAGCCGCGCGGTCTCCTCCGACAACCCGGAGATGCTGCTGCTGGTCGTCCTCGGACTCACGGTGCTCGTCGCGGGCGTCGCCCAGGAGCTTCAAGTCTCCGCCGCCGTCGGCGCGTTCCTCGTCGGTATCGCGCTCTCCGGGGAAGTGGCCGAAGGCGCCCACAACCTGCTCGCGCCGCTGCGGGACCTCTTCGCCGCCGTCTTCTTCGTGTTCTTCGGTCTGAACACCGATCCGGCCGCCATCCCGCCGGTGCTCGTGCCCGCCCTGATCCTGGCCGTCGTCACCGCGCTGACGAAGATCGCCACGGGCTGGTACGCGGCACGCAGAGCGGGAGTCAAGACGGCGGGCCGCTGGCGGACGGGCGGCACCCTCGTCGCGCGCGGGGAGTTCTCCATCGTCATCGCGGGGCTGGCCGTCGGGGTGGAGCCCCGGATCGGCCCGCTGGCCACCGCGTACGTGCTGATCCTGGTCATCCTCGGGCCGCTGGCGGCCCGTTGGACGGAACCGCTGGCGCGGCGCTTCACCCGGAAGCCGCCGCCGCAGGCGCCGCCGGTCGCGGAGAAGTCCCTCACCGAGAAGTCTCCCGCCGAGCAGGCCGTCAGGGACGCGTCCGTCACCGAGGCGCCTGTCACCGAGGCGCCCGCCGCCACGGGGCCGACCGACACGGCCCATTCGCACGGCTGAGGCCGGTCGGGGCCGGTGAGCCGTTACGAGGCCCGCCCGAGGTCCTGGCACGCCGAAGGGGCGTGGAGCGCGCGCCCCGCGCCCCACGCCCCTTCGGGTGTGCCGATGCCGTACGAGTCGTCAGACCCCGACACCGAAGTCGGCGGCGATACCGGAGAGGCCGGAGGCGTAACCCTGGCCCACCGCGCGGAACTTCCACTCCGCGCCGTTGCGGTACAGCTCGCCGAAGACCATCGCCGTCTCGGTCGCCGCGTCCTCGCTGAGGTCGTAGCGCGCCAGTTCGGCACCGCCGTCCTGGTTCACCACGCGGATGAACGCGTTGCGGACCTGGCCGAAGCTGTGGCCGCGGCTCTCGGCGTCGTGGATCGACACCGGGAAGACGATCTTGGTGATCTCGGCCGGTACCGCCGCCAGGTTCACCTTGACGACCTCGTCGTCACCCTCGCCCTCACCGGTCAGGTTGTCACCGGTGTGCTCCACCGAACCGTCGGGGCTCCTGAGGTTGTTGTAGAACACGAAGTTCTGGTCCGTGCCGACCTTTCCGGCCTCGTTGACCAGCAGGGCACTGGCGTCCAGGTCGTAGTCGGTACCGGTCGTCGTGCGGACGTCCCACCCGAGACCGACCAGGACGGCTGTCAGCCCCGGCGCCTCCTTGGTGAGCGAGACATTGCCGCCTTTGGACAGGGAAACTCCCACGCTGCTCCTCCTGAGTTGAGCTGGTGACCGTAACAAAAATCTACAACACTGTAGAAGTGTGTGCGGAGCGGCGGAGCTGCCACGCCGGAGCCACGCCGGACCTGCGCCGGATGGACCCAGGGCGCACGCCGGAAGCGGAGGGAGACGGTGTGAGGGAACAGGTCGGTGGAGACAGCGGCCCGGACGGGCGCCCGCGTCGGCGCGGCCAGGGCGAGCTGGAGGCCCAGGTGCTCACCGTACTGCGGCAGGCGCCGGGACCGGTGAACGCGGGCTGGGTGCTCGACCAACTCGGCGGGGACCTGGCGTACACCACGGTCATGACCATCCTGACCAGGCTGCACGCCAAACGGGCCGTCACCCGTGAGCGGGTGGGCCGGTTCTTCGAATGGTGCGCGACCTCCGACGAGGCGGGGCTCGCGGCCCTGCGGATGCGCCGTGTGCTGGACGGCGAGTCGGACCGCGAGGCGGTCCTGGCCCGGTTCGTCACCGCCCTCTCACCGGACGACGAACAGTTGCTGCGCGACCTGCTCGGTCTTCCCGAGGACGGGACGGAGGACTGACCGGATGGGAGTGTTCGTCCTGCTGCCGCTGCTGCTGCCCCTGACCGCGCTGCCCATCGCGCGTCTCGCCGAGCGGCATCTCCATCCGCGCGTCGCCACGCGGCTGTTGTCGGCGCTGGCCGCGGTCCTCGCCGTGTGCAGCACGGTGTGCCTGGAACTGCTGGTGTTCGTCGGTACGGTCCAACTGCCCGGTCATCCGCTGCCCGACGCCTGGGTCGACCGGGAGGAGGCCCCTACCACGGCGCCGTACGAGGAAGCCGTGGGCAAGGGCGCCGTCGTCGCGCTGCTCGCCGTGGCCGTGTCGTGGTCGACCGCCCTCCGCAGGCACCGGCGTGTCCGCCGTCAGGCGGAGCACGCGCTGGCGGGGGTGCCGGACGGCGAACTCGCCGTGCTGCCGGACGAGGCCGCCTACGCGTACGCGCTGCCGGGCGTACGGGGGCGGATCGTCGTCTCCACGGCCATGCTCGCGGGTCTGGACGCCGGCGAACGCGCGGCGCTCGTCGCCCATGAACGGGCACATCTCGCCGGGCACCACCACCGCTATCTGCTCGCGGTCCGCTTCGCCGCGCGGGCCAACCCGCTGCTGATGCCGCTGCGGTCGGCCGTCGCCTACACGACGGAGCGCTGGGCGGACGAGGAGGCGGCACGCGTGACGGGGGAGCGGCGGGTGGTGGCGCGGGCCATCGGCAAGGCGGCCCTCGTCTCGCGTGGCACACCGACCCCGACACTGGCGGGCTTCGCCGCGCCGGGACCGGTGCCGGGACCGGTGCCGCGCCGGGTCGCCGCGCTGCTTCAACCCGCGCCGTCGGCGGCCAGTTGGCCGCCGGTGCGTACCGCGGTGGGTCTGGCGGCCTGGGCGGCGGCGGCCGGGACGCTCGGATCGGCGCTCTCCTCGGCGAACGCGACGGTCACGCTGTTCCTCGTCCTGAAGGCGGGCCCGCTGTGACGTCGCCGGACAGGACCTGGCTCACAGAGGCGGACCGTCCGGCGACGAGGAACAGCGCGCGGCGAGGGCGTGTTTTGAAAGTCCCGCCTGGCCGACGGGCGGACGGCGCTACTTTCGCAACACGCCCTAGACGTCGAACTCCTGCGGCGGGAGGTCGAGCGCGAAGCACGCCTCGCGTACGACAGCACGCTCCTGGGCGTCGAAGTTGCCGTCGGCGCCGCCGATGACGATGCCGATCTGGATGACGGCACGCGCCTCGGCCGGCTTCTTCTTCGCCTTGGCGACTTCCTGGAGCACATTGACCTTGCCGAGCGCCATGTCGGCGAGGAGCTGGTTCAGATAGTCGTCGAAGCGCTTCTGCAGATCGGCCGGCGGGAAGTTCCGCAGCACATCGTTGCTCGTGATCAGCTGCGTGACGCGCTGACGCTCGGCCGGGTCGATGGAGCCGTCGGCCGCCGCGACCAGGGCGCACATCGCCATGCTGGCGTCGCGGAACGAGCCGCTCTTGAGGTCGTTCTTCTTCGCCTCCAGCTGGGTCTGCATCGTCTGGGCGGATTCCTTGATGCGATCCCACAGGGCCATGAGTGCTCCGTATGTCTCGGGGTGTGCCTCGGGCTGCCCGTGCCGGGGAAGGAGTGGCACGGGACAGGTCTGCTTCTACAGTTATGTAGAAGTCACCAGTCTACGAGGCGCCGTCCCGCTCCGAGGTACCCCCGCCGAACTCCCGCCACATCGGCGGTTCGCCGGGGGTGCGCGGCAACGGCCCGAACAGCACCGCGCGTGCGACACGCGGCGCGAACAGCGCGCCCAGCGGCGCGGTGAGGTGCAGTACGGAACGGAACGACGCGCCGACGACCGGATCGCCACCCGCCCGCTGCTGAACCCGCGCCAGATACCAGGCCGCGGGCCGGTCGGCCGCGCGGGCCCGCGCCGCGTCGCCGACGACGCCCGGCATCCCCCTGTCCGCGCCGGCCGAGATGTCCCAGGCCTGCCGCGAGGCGGCGAGGATCGCCCGCTGCACGCGCAGGGTGGTGGGCGTACGGCGCCGGTCCGTCAACGCCTCGCGCAGCGCGACGGCGTTGAGCGCGGCGACGGTCATGCCCTGCGCGTACACGGGATTGAAGGCGCACAGCGAGTCGCCGACGGCGAGGAAGCCGGCCGGGCGACGGCCCGGACGGTCGTACCTGCGGCGGATGTTCGCCGTGTTGCGGAACGCGCGCACGGGCGAGTCGGGCTCGGCCCGCTTCAGCCAGTCGTACAGGAACGGATGGGGGAGCCCCGCGGCGAAGTCGGCGAACTCCTCGCCGTTCGACGGGGGTTCGCTCCCACGCAGTCCGGAGAAGGTGACGAGGTAGCGGCCGTCCTCCATCGGCACCGCGACGCCGCCCCGCACATGGGTGGGGTCGGGGACGGCGTAGTAGCCGATCGTGTCGGTGATGCCGTCGACCTCGCCGGGACGGTAGACGCGGGTGGCGTACGCCAGTCCGCTGTCGAGTGTTTCCTCCGCGGCGGGCTCGGCGCCGACGGCCGCGAGCCAGTCGGGAGCCCGCGAACCCCGGCCGGCGGCGTCCACGACCAGGTCGGCGGTCAGCGCGCGGGTGACGACACCGCCGCGCGCCCGGACGGCGGTCTCCGCCTCCGTTCCCCCCGCCGCCTTGGCGCCGGCTCCGCGCTCCCGGAGCAGTACACCGGTCGTGCGGACCGCGTCACCGAGCAGGCCCACCACCTCCGTACCCTGCACCGTCCGGATCCGTGGATCCGCCAGGACCCTTCGGCGTACGAGCCATTCGAGGAGCGGGCGGGAGCCGGTGAGGAGATGGGCGGTGGAAGGGGTACGGCGGTACCACGTGCCCGCCTGCCACTGGATCAGGTCGGCCGGCATCCCGACGCGTGGCGCGCCGTGTTCCCGCAGCTCGGCGACGATGCCGGGGAGCAGGGTGTCCAGTGCCAACTGACCGCCGCCGAGCAGCACATGGATATGACCGCTCTGCGGGACACCCGACCGGGGCCGTGCCCCGTCGGGGAACCGGTCGCGCTCGACGATCGTCACCCGGTCGGCGTGCGCGGCGAGTACATGGGCCGCGAGGAGGCCGGCGATGCCGCCGCCGATCACCACCGCGTGGCGCGCCGGCCGGCCCGTGTCCCGGTGGGGAGGGGTTCGCTCCATGGCCATCTCTCCGGTTCCGTACGGAAGTTGATCGCGGGACCCCAGTATGTCGGAGCCGGGCGCACGCCGCCGGACGGTGCTCGGGAAGGACACCGGCCGGCCGTGCCCCGGTCTACGCGCCGTCAGGCCGGGCCGGTGCGGCGCTCGTCTCGTGAAGCGCCTCGGTGAGCCACTCGACCCATCTGCGCTCCAGATCGATACCGGCACGCAGCACCAGATGCCGCAGCCGGTCCGCCTCGCTCGCCTCCCTGGCTTTCCCCTCCGGCGCGAAGTCCCGCGTCTCGATGTCCGTGTACGCGGCCAACTGCCGTTCATGGAGGGCGAGATGGCGGCGCAGCTCGTCGGGGAGCCCGTCGGTGCCGACGACCGCCGCCGCCCGCATCCTGAGCAGCAGGGGGTCCCGTACGGGCTTGGGATCCTCGCGGCCCGACACCCAGCCGGCCAGCTCCTCGCGGCCGGCCGGCAGTACCTCGTACTCCTTCTTCCGCCCGCGGGCCGGCTGCTCCGACGCCAGCGCGCGGATGTAACCCGACCGCTCCAGCCTGCCCAGCTCCCGGTAGATCTGCTGATGTGTCGCCGACCAGAAGTAGCCGATGGAGCGGTCGAAGCGGCGGGTGAGTTCCAGGCCCGACGAGGGTCTTTCGAGGAGGGCGGTGAGAATGGCGTGGGGGAGGGACATGACCGCATCCTAAAAGTTCGGCCGGTTCGGACCGTTCGGACCGGCGCTCAGATCGTGGCCGCCAGCCGCGTCCCCTGGTCGATGGCGCGCTTCGCGTCGAGTTCCGCGGCGACGTCCGCGCCGCCGATGAGATGCGCGGAGGCGCCGGCCGCGCGGAGCGCGTCGTACAGCTCACGCCGTGGCTCCTGCCCCGCGCACAGGACGACGGTGTCCACCGGCAGGACGGTGGGCGTGCCGTCGACCGTCAGATGCAGCCCCTCGTCGTCGATACGGTCGTAGACGGCGCCCGCGATCGTGGTGACTCCCCGGTGCCGCAGTTCGGTGCGGTGGATCCACCCGGTCGTCCTGCCGAGCCCTGCGCCGACCTTCCCCGTCTTCCGCTGGATCAGATGAACGGTCCTCGGCGGCTTCGTCCGTACGGGTTCCCGCAGCCCGCCGGGGGAGCGGTAGCCGGTGTCGACTCCCCACTGCCGGAAGTAGACGTCCGCGTCCAGACTCGCCTCGTCGCCGCTGTCGGTGAGGAATTCCGCGACGTCGAAACCGATACCGCCCGCGCCGATGATCGCGACGCGCTCCCCGACAGCGGCGCCGCCGCGCAGTACGTCGAGATAGCTGACCACGCGGGTGTGGTCGATGCCGGGGATCGCGGGCGTACGTGGTGTGACGCCGGTCGCCACGACGATCTCGTCGAATCCGGCCTCACCGCCAGTCAACTCCTCCACCGTGGCGGGGGTGTTGAGTCGTACGTCGACCCCGAGCCGCGCGAGTCGCCCGCCGAAGTACCGCAGTGTCTCGTTGAACTCCTCCTTGCCGGGGATCCTTTTGGCCACGTTGAGCTGTCCGCCGATCTCGTCCGCCGCGTCGAACAGCGTGACCCGGTGCCCGCGTTCGGCGGCGGACACGGCGCACGCGAGACCGGCGGGGCCGGCCCCGACGACGGCGACCCGTTTGGCACGCCGGGTGGGGGTCAGGATCAGCTCCGTCTCGTGGCAGGCCCTTGGATTGACGAGACAGGAGGTGATCTTTCCGCTGAACGTGTGGTCCAGACAGGCCTGGTTGCAGCCGACGCAGGTGTTGATCGTGTCGGCATGCCCGTCGCGTGACTTCACGACGAAGTCGGCATCGGCCAGGAAGGGGCGGGCCATGGACACCATGTCGGCGCGCCCGTCGGCCAGCAACTGCTCGGCCACCTCAGGGGTGTTGACACGGTTGCTGGTGATCAGCGGTACGGAGACCGACCCCATCAGTGCCTTCGTCACCCAGGTGTACGCGCCGCGCGGCACGGACGCGGCGATCGTCGGGATCCGGGCCTCGTGCCAGCCGATCCCGGTGTTGATCAGCGTCGCGCCCGCCGCCTCGATCTCCTTGGCCAGCGTGACGACTTCGGCGAGCGAGGAGCCACCGGGCACCAGGTCGAGCATCGACAGCCGGTAGATGAGGATGAAGTCGGGGCCCACGCGCTCCCGGATACGGCGGACGATCTCCAGCGGGAAGCGGACGCGGTTCTCGTAGCCGCCGCCCCACCGGTCCTCGCGCCGATTGGTCCGCGCGGCGATGAACTCGTTGATGAGATAGCCCTCGGAGCCCATGACCTCGACGCCGTCGTACCCGGCCAGCCGCGCCAGCTCCGCCGCCCGTACGAAGTCCTCGACCGTCTCCTCCACCTCGTCGTCGGTGAGGGCGTGCGGCACGTGCGGGCTGATGGGGGCCTGGAGCGCGCTCGGCGCCACCAGGTCCGGATGGTAGGCGTACCGCCCGAAGTGCAGGATCTGCATCGCGATCCGGCCGCCCTCGGCGTGCACCGCCGAGGTCACCTGCCGGTGCGGCTCGGCCTCCGCCTCGGTCGTGAGCCGGGCGCCGCCCTCGTACGGCAGCCCCCGGTCGTTGGGCGCGATGCCGCCGGTCACGATCAGGCCGACGCCGCCGCGCGCACGGGCGGCGTAGAAGGCGGCCATGCGGGCGAAGCCGTTCTCGGCCTCTTCCAGGCCGACATGCATCGAGCCCATCAGCACCCGGTTGGGCAGGGTGACGAAGCCCAGATCGAGCGGGCTGAAGAGGCGGGGGTACGGGCTCATGGGGGGCTCCTCGCGCGATGGTTACGCACCAGTAGTAGCCCGCGGGCCACACCTTGTGCAACCAGTTGCACAGAGTGTGGCCCGTCTCTCGCCCTCGGCGGCGTCAGACCTTGCGGTAGCTGTACGCCTCCACGGCCGCCGCCTCCACAGCGTCCAGGTCCCCGCCCGCCGACGCCGTGACCACGGCCGCGACCGCGCCCTCCACGAAGGGCGCGTCCACCAGCCGTGCGCCGTCCGGCAGTTCGTCGCCCTCGGCCAGCAGCGACTTGACGGTCAGCACGGCACTGCCGAGATCCACCAGCAGCGCGACGCCCGCACCCCGGTCCACCTCGGCGGCGGCCCCGGCGATCAGCTCGGAACTCGTACCGAGCCCGCCGTCCGGAGTGCCGCCGGCGGCGGCCACCGGAGCGGTCGCGCCACCGCCCGCCAGCCCGGCGGCCAGTTCGGCGACGGACTCCGCGACGGCCCGGCTGTGCGACACGAGCACGATGCCCACCGGCTTCTCGTTACTCATCCGCCCGTCCCCCGCGCCCCCGGCGTCGCCGCGAGGGCCGCGATCAGCAGCGCCGAGGACGTGGCGCCCGGGTCCTGATGTCCCTTGCTGCGCTCACCGAGATAACTGGCCCGGCCCTTGCGGGCCTGGAGCGGCACGGTCGCCACCGCGCCCTCGTCGGCCGCGGTCGCCGCGGCGGCGAACGACGTGCCGAGCGCCGCCACTGCGGGCTCCAGCGCGTCGATCATCGTCTTGTCCCCGGCCTTCGCACCGCCCAGCTGCGCCACGGCGGCGACCCCGGCACCCAGGGCCTCGGCCAGCTGAGCGTGCGTCACCTCGGCGGAGTCGCCCAGCGCCTTTCCCGTACGCCGCAGCAGCGTCCCGTACAGCGGCCCCGAGGCGCCGCCCACCTTGGAGATCAACTGCCGCCCCGCGAGGACCAGTACGGCGCCGGGCGTGGCCGGCGGCTCCGCCTCCAGCGCCGCGATCACGGCCCGGAAGCCGCGCTGGAGGTTGGTGCCGTGGTCGGCGTCGCCGATCGCCGAGTCCAGCTCGGTGAGATGATCCGCCTCCCGTTCCACGGAGGCGGCGGCCGTCGTGAGCCAGCCGCGGAAGAAATCGACGTCGAGCACCGGTTCGGAATCCTGGTCGGACACAAGGTCTCCTCGAAGAGCGTCGGGGATGCGTGCGGGCGGCGGCGTACGTGTCGGGCGTACGCGCCGGCGGGATCAGCGGCCCCAGCGCAGCGCGGGCGTCTCGACGGGCGCGTCCCAGAGCCGCAGCAGATCCTCGTCGACCTGACAGAGCGTCACCGAGCACCCGGCCATGTCGAGCGAGGTCACATAGTTCCCGACGAGCGTACGGGCCACCGTGACGCCCCGCTCGGCCAGCACCCGCTGCACCTCGGCGTTGAAGCCGTACAACTCCAGCAGCGGTGTCGCCCCCATGCCGTTGACGAGCGCGATCACCGGGCCCGACGGGTGCAGATCCTCCAGCACCGCGTCGACGGCGAAGTCCGCGATCTCGCGCGAGGTCATCATCGCGCGCCGCTCCCGCCCCGGCTCGCCGTGGATCCCGATGCCCAGCTCCAGCTCGCCGTCCGGCAGGTCGAAGGTCGGGCTGCCCTTGGACGGGGTCGTCACGGCGCTGAGGGCGACACCGAAGCTGCGCGCGTTCTCGTTCACCTGCCGGCCGATCGCCTCGATCCGCTCCAGCGGCGCGCCCTCCTCGGCGGCGGCGCCGGCGATCTTCTCGACGAAGAGCGTGGCCCCCGTGCCGCGCCGGCCGGCGGTGAACAGGCTGTCGGTCACGGCCACGTCGTCGTTGACGAGCACCTTGCCGACACGGACACCCTCGTCCTCGGCGAGCTCGGCCGCCATGTCGAAGTTGAGGACGTCCCCCGTGTAGTTCTTGACGATGAACAGCACCCCCGCGCCACTGTCGACAGCGGCGGCGGCCCGCACCATCTGATCGGGTACGGGACTGGTGAACACCTCACCCGGACAGGCGGCGGACAGCATCCCCGGCCCCACGAACCCGCCGTGCAGCGGCTCGTGCCCGGAACCGCCGCCCGAGACCAGCCCGACCTTTCCCTCGACGGGTGCGTCGCGGCGTACCACGACACGGTTGTCCACATCCACGGACAGCTCGGGATGCGCGGCGGCCATCCCGCGCAGCGCGTCGGCGACCACGGTCTCCGGGACATTGATGAGCATTCTCAACGGGTCCTCCTCAGAAGGCTACGAGCCAGCCGGTCCGAGATTCCGCCGTGGCCGGCGCACTCAGTATCAAAGAAGCGGCCATGATCGTGAAGCCTGACGCGCGGTCGTCGGGCGCCCCCCGACGCGGGCCGGGCCGGCGACTCGCGGCGGTGGTCCTCCGGTCAGGGTTTGCGGGCGATTCCGGCGTAGCAGGCGGCTTCCGCGTCGGAGACGTTCTCCGACTGGTCCTCGGGGGCGGGGCGCCACCGCTGGGTGGGGACGACGCCGGGGGCCAGGAGGTCCCAGCCGTCGAACAAGGAGACGATGTCGGCGTACGGGCGTGCCTGGCCGGGGGTGCCGGCGGCCTGGTACGCGCCGGTGAGGCGGGCGATGCCCTCGGGGTCGAAGTCCGGGGTGACATGGGTGATGGTCAGCGTGCTTCCCGGGGGGAGCGCCGCTTTGAGGTGTTCCACGATGGCGTGGGCGCCGCCCTCGACACGGTCGTCGGTGACGAAGTGCAGCAGAGCGTTGAGGCTCAGTGCGATGGGCCGGCTGAAGTCCAGGGTCGCCGATATCTCTTGTGCCGCCAGGAGTCCGGCCGGGTTCGTGACATCGGCGTGCGCGTAGGCGGTGTGGCCGTCGGAGTGGCTGTGGAGCAGCGCGCGGGCGTGGGCGAGCACGATCGGGTCGTTGTCGGTGTAGACGACGCGGGCCGAGGGAGTGACCTCCTGCGCGACCTCGTGGAGGTTGGGGGAGGTGGGGATGCCGGTGCCGATGTCGAAGAACTGGGTCATGCCCTCTTCGGCGAGGAACCGCGTGGCGCGGCGCATGAAGCCCCGGTTGATGCGGGCGGTCGCCAGGAGGGAGGGGAAGGCGGCCAGGGCCTTGCCGGCGGCTTCCCGGTCGGCGGGGAAGTTGGTGGTACCACCGAGGTAGTAGTCGTACATACGGGCCGAATGTGCCTGATCCAGCTTCAGGTCCACCGTGCCGTCGTCCGCCATGCCATGCCCCCAGGGGTTCTTCGGTGTCCGAGCGGACAGGGTACGCGCAGGGCCCCGTGACGGTCCGTTCGGGCGAATGGAGAACATGCCGCCGAAGCCCCGACCCGAACGCCTGAGTAGTCATACTATTGCTGTCCGTGAAGACAATTTGGGGATGGGCCGCACAGGAGACCCGTTCCTCCGGTTGGCTGAGGGGTGAGACACGCCGTCTCCAACGGCGCCCTCCGCCGTGGAGCGGCGTGATGACCAGTCGACCAAGGACATGCGTGGAACTCGATCCGGAAGCTCCGGCGGTGTCGTCCGGCGCTCCCTTGAGTTGGAGACGGGACGGGCCCGCTCCCGTGTCCGAGAGGGGGACGTGATGACCGCTCCTTCTCCCCGGACCCATGGTGCGCACGCCACTCCGGACGCCCGGCAGGGACGGCTGGGTCTGACCTTCGACGCGTTCCACGCCTATCACCGCGAGCTGTGGATGCGCTACGCCCACACCCAGGTCGGCGGCCGGCCTGCGGCCGAGAGCGTCGTGGACACCGCCTGCGCGCGACTGAAGCGGGACTGGAGGCACGTACTGGCCCAGGAGTCCGTCCCCCAGTACGCCTGGGCGGTGCTGAAGGAAGAGGTCCACCGCTGGCTGGACGCCCGCGGGCTTCAGCCGCTCCTGGTGGGCACGGCCGCCTTCCACGCGGCCGTCGGAAAACTCCTCCTGCACGGGACACGCGACGAGTTCGCCGTCCTGGAGAACGAACTCGGCCTGTACGGGGCCATCGCGGGCCTGCCCGAGCGCCAGTACGACGTCATCGTCCTGCGGTTCGTCCTGGGCGGGGACGAGGAGCAGGTCGCGGAGTACCTGGGCATCGAACTCGCCACCGTGCGCTCCCACGTACGACACGCGCGCCGGCGACTGGCACGGGAGCTGAACCTGGACACCGGCCTGACGGAGACCGACGATTAGACGTGCGCACCAACGACCACGCCTCCATCAGTGACTTGCTCGACGCGGCAGAGGTCCTTGCCGACACCTACACGGACTACGACACCGAGGCCGCCCGACGACGGGTCGGCGCCCACGCGGACTCCTCGGACGCCGGTGCCGTCCCCGAGACCCCGCGTCCTGTCGCCGCCCACGAGCAGGCCGCCCGCGATCTCGACCTCGCGGTCGCGCTCATCGTCGACACTCCTCAGGCGGCAACGGCCCTGGCCCGTCTGGCCGATGACAACCGGCCGGACGCCGAGGGAGCGGTGGTTTTCGGCGCGCTGCTGCATCTGACGGGGGATCACGACGCCGCCCAGTTCTGGTGGCAGTTCGCCGCAGGCGGCGGCAACCGGACCGCCGCTTTCTGTCTCTTCCTCGCCCATGGAAGGCGTGCCGAGTTCAGCGACGCCAGGTACTGGCGCGCGGAGGCCCGGCGGCTCAGCCCCCCGGACGGAGCCGCACCGGACTTCGCCACATCCGCGCTGCTGCCGGAGAGCATCCGTCACCAACTGCTCACCCAGTGCCGCTCCGGCAGCCGTCCCACCCTGCCGGCGCGACTGGAAGCGGTCATCAACCGGCTTCCCGTCGCGCCGGACCGGGACTTCGGCACGATCCCCCGCCCGCTCCCCACCCTGACCCATGACCTTCCGCACAGCCACCAGGTCCCTCCCCGTGAGGTGGAGTGAGGGTCCCTCACAGATAGCCGAAGAGCGACAGCCAGCGCCGTTGATCCTCATCGGCCGCCGCCAGCAGCGCCTTCGGTTCGAAGCGGACGACGCGCCCGCTCGCCACCGTCGGCAGGTCGTGGCCCAGCACCTCCGGCGGCGTCACATCACTGCGCGCGGGGAACTCGCCGATCTGGCGGAAGACGTCCTGGCCCCGCTGGGACATGTTCCAGTCGAGGAAGAGTTCGGCCGCCGCCTCGTGCTTCGCCGACGTCGCCTTGCCCAGGTAGTAGTCGTACGCGGCCATGCCCTCGTCGGGCACCACGAAGTCGACCGGTGCGTTCTTGCTCGCCGCGATGTTGACGCTGCTGACGACCGCCGTCGCCACGGAGATCTCGCCGCGCGCCAGGCTCTCCAGCGCCGCGCTCGACGAGTCGAAGATCCGGGGCTGCTGGCCGGCGAGCGCGGGCAGATAGTCCGGGCCGAGCCGGTCCTCCTGGAACCTGGTCAGGGCGAGCGAACTGCCGCCCGCGCCGACCTGGGTGATGCCGAGGCTGCCTTTCCACTCCGCCTCGGTGAGGTCCTTCCAGGAGGTGGGCGCGTCCTTCCTGTCCACGAGAACGGTGTTGTACGCGAAGGTGTAGAGGGGGTCGAAGACGCGGTAGAACTCGCCGCCGTGGTAGCGCACGGTGTCGTCCAACTTGGCGTAACCCGGCACCTGGTGGGCCCGGAAGACCCCGGCGGCGCGCATTCGCGAGGCGATGTCGTAGTCGGAGGTACGGACCACGTCCGCGCCGAGCTTGCCCGCGCCCTGTTCGCTCAGTACGCGCTCCGCGAGGCGGTTAGGCACAAGACGCACGAGGTCGACCTTGATGCCGGTGTCGTGTTCGAAGGCCCGGATGACCTGTTTCTCGGAGTTCTCGATGTAGCCGCTGTAGAGGGAGAGCGAGCCCTCCTTCCTGGCGGCGGCCAACAGCTCGGCGTCGGCTATGTGTTCGCCGTCCACGACAAGTCCGCCTGAGGTGTCGACCTGGGTGGCCGACAGGTCGACGACCGCGGTGGTGGGCGGAGGCGCGCAGGCAGCGGCGGCGGTCAGCGCCCCAACTGCCGTCAGCGCGGCCAGAATACGCGAGGTCTTCGGGTTCATCGGGCACCGTCCACGGTCTTGGCGCCGAGCGACTTCGCGAGGAGCGCGATGACCAGGATCACGCCGCAGTAGAGCAGGCTCACCGTCGCCGCGCCCTGCATGGCGCCGTTGTCGAAGTTGTCGAAGATCATGATTGAGAGGAGCCGGGTGTCGGAGGTGAACAGGAAGAGCGCGGCGGACAGTTCACGCATGCAGAGCATCAGCAGAAGCAGCAGCGTGGACACCATCCCGACCCGCATCAGCGGCAGCGTCACATGCGAGATCGCACGGGCGCGCGGCGCCCCGAGCAGGACGGCGCTGTCCTCCAGATCCCGGTCCACCTGAAGGATGGAGGAGGCCACGCCCCGATAACCCTGGGGCAGGAAGACGGCCAGGAAGGCCACGACGAGGACCGCCATCGTCCCGTACACCGGAAGCGGCATCACCAGCCAGGTCCACAGCAGACCGAGGCCGAGCACGATGGCCGGCACGGCGAGCGGAGCCATCGCCACGAACTCCAGCGCGCGGCGGCCCGGTGCCTTCGTGCGGTAGACGGTGTAGGCGAGGGCGAAGCTGATGGCCGTGCCGAGCACACCGGCGAGTACGGCGGTGAGCACGCTGTTGCGGGCGACCTCGATGAATTCCGGAGACATGATCATCTCGCCCAGCGCGTAGAACGACAGCGCGTCGCTCTCGGTGAGTTGGCCGATGCTGGAGAGATACGGCGAACTCTGCAGCGAGGCGACCGTCAGCGCGCCGAGCGGCAGGACGACGGCGAGCGCGAAGTAGAGGAGCGCCGCGGCGAAGGCGGGCCCCCGCCAGCGGCCCAGCGGCACCGTACGGGCTCGGACGCCCTTGCCGGTGACGGTGGTGAACTTGCGCCGCAGCACGGCGCGTTGCTGCACCGCGGTGACGACGAGCAGGACCAGGGTGAGGACGATCGACACGGCCGCCGCCTCGTTGCCGCGTGACGGCGAGGCGTTCATGAGCCGGTAGATGAAGCTCGGGAGGGTGTCGATCTGGCCCGGATTGCCGATCACCTGCGCGACCGGAAAGTTCTCCATGGTCAGCGCGAAGATCAGGATCCCGGAGCCGAGGATCGCGGGCATGGCCAGCGGGAACGTCACACGCCGCAGGGTGCGGCGCAGGGTCGCGCCGTGCACGAACGACGCCTCTTCGAGGTCGGGGTTCATCAGCGACAGCGAGGCGTGGACGAGGAGGAAGGCGTACGGCGCGTAGTAGAGCGCCAGCACCATGATCAGCCCCGGCACGGTGTAGATGTCGAGGGTGACGTCGAGCCCGGCGCCGTGCAGCAGCAGGTTGAGGAAGCCGGTCGCCGGGCTGCCCAGCAGCGACCAGGCGATGGCGCCGACGAGGGAGGGCAGGAACAGCGGCGCGATGCCGACGAAGTAGAGGAAGCGTCTGCCCGGTGTGTCGGTGCGCGCGGCGAGGAACGCCAGCCCGCAGCCGATGCCGAGCGCGAGCACCGACGCGGCGCCGGCGACGAGGACGGAGTTGCCGAGCGCGCCCATGGCCTGCGACGTGCCGAGGATGGCGAAGTTGTCCAGCGAGAGCGTGTCGAGCCCGATCGCGCCGGGGCGTGGCACGTCGCCGCTGAAGGCGGCGAGCAGGATGAACAGCATCGGTACGACGACGAGGATGCCCAGCGCAACCAGCAGGACGCCGGTGGGCAGTCCCCGGCGCAGCCGAGTGCCGCGCCGCAGCCGCGGGATCACGGCGCTCATGCGGGCACCTCCGAGGGCAGCACCTGGACGGCGGCGGGGTCGGCCGCGGCCCAGACGGACGCGCCGGGCCGCAGCAGGTCACGGCCGCGCCGGGGGACGATCGCGTCCACTTCGGGGCCGCCCTTGAGGCTGACGCGGTAGCGGACGTAACTGCCCTGGAAGCTGACGACCTCGACGCGGCCGGGCCAGTTGTTCACGCCGTCGGCGGTGGGGGCGTCGGTGAGCCGGATGTCCTCGGGGCGGATGCAGACGCTGGGGTCGGTGGGCGGCGTGCTGCCGCACTCGGCGAGGACCTCGACCTCGTGGCCGGTCAGTCCGAGCAGCGCCCGTGCGTCCCGGCCCTCACTCTCCGTGAGTCCCGATCCGGCGCCCGATCCGGCGCCCGATCCGGCGCCCGATCCGGCCGGCGGCTCGATCGCCGTGCACGGGAAGATGTTGGAGACCCCGAGGAAGTCGGCGATCGACGCCGACGAGGGGGTGTCGTAGATGAGTTCCGGCCGGTCCGTCTGGACGATACGGCCGTTCTGCATCAGCGCGATACGGTCCGCGAGCGCCAGCGCCTCGGACTGGTCGTGCGTGACGTACACGCAGGTCAGACTGAGCCGCTGCTGGATCTCCCGCAGTTCCACCCTGAGCCGGTCGCGCAGCCTGGCGTCCAGGTTGGACAGCGGCTCGTCGAGCAGCAGCACGCTGGGCCGCATGACGAGGCTGCGGGCGAGCGCGACGCGCTGCATCTGGCCGCCGCTGAGAAGACTGGCGCCGCGGTCGGCGAATTCGCTGAGCCCGACCAGGTCGAGCACATCGGCGACGCGCTCGCGTATCTGGTCCTTGGGCAGCTTCTGCTGCTGGAGGGGGAAGGCGACGTTCTGGTGGATCGTACGGTGGGGCCAGACCGCGTACGACTGGAACACCATGCCCACGTTGCGCTTGTTCGGCGGCACGTTGATGCCGCGTTCGCTGTCGAAGACGACGGTGTCGCCGATCGTTATCCGGCCGCCGGTGGGTGTTTCGAGGCCGGCCACGCAGCGCATGGTCGAGGTCTTGCCGCAGCCCGACTTGCCGAGCAGGACGAGGGATTCGCCGTCCTCGATGTCGATGCTGAGATCGTCGACTGCGGTCGCGTCGCCGTAGGCGAGCGTGATGTTCTCCAACTGGACTTTCATGACAGCTCCTTTGCTGCCGGACAGGCGCGTCGAGTGCGTCAGACGCTTTCCTGTAGGAGGGCGGGGACAAGGAGTTCCGCGGTCGCGATGGCGCGCGCGGCCCGGTGCAGGGTCACTGTCCGGACCGCGCCGGTGTCGTCGCGCGACACGTCGGCCGTGATGATGCCGGCGGGTGTGCCCAGCCGGAGCAGAGTGGCGACCGGTCGATTCTCGGCCAGTTCGGCCGGGATCGTACCTGGTACGAGTGCGGCGGACGCAACCGCCACCGCGGAGGTGAGGCCGATGGCCGGGTGCGGAGCGTGCATGGACAGCATGCGGACGGCGATGTCGTAGTCGGTCGCCGCGATCCGCTCGCCGAGGGACGTCACGTAGTCGCCGGGACGTGCGACGACGCCCACCTTGGGGACGGAGTGGCTGACGGGATCGTGCGGGGCGGCCAGGCCCATCCGCAGCGCGGCGGCGCGGCGCAGGCGGGTCAGGACGGGGACCAGGGCGGCGAACGCGTCGACCGACTCCAGGGCGTCCGAGCCGAGGGCCGCCGCGTCCGCGAGTACGGCGGGGGCGCCCGCGTCGACGAGGGTGACGTCGATCCCGTACGCCGGGTCCGATCCGTACGCCGGGTCCGCGTGCGATCCGTCCGCCGCGCGCAGACGGTCGACGCCGTTGCCGGTCGGCAGCAGCGCGCCGGTGGTCGCGCCCGCCGGATCGCGGAAGCCGAGCGCCACGGGGACGCCCGGCGCGTGTGAGCCCGGTACGGTCGCGTCGCCCAGCTCCGGCACCACGCCGCCGGGGGTGGGCACGGTGGCCGACAGCCGTACGCCGGTGTTCTCGTTGCGCATCTCGACGGTGGTGGTGGGGTGGACGGCCTTCGCGAGACCGGTCCGCAGCGCGTACAGGCCCACGGCGGTGGCGCAGTTTCCGCAGTTGCTGGCCCATTCGACCCCCGCCGTACCGATGCCGACCTGTGCGAAGAGGTAGTCGACATCGACGCCGGGCTCGGCGGACGGCCGGACGACCACCGCCTTTGACGTGGTGGATGTCGCCCCGCCGACGCCGTCGATCTGGCGCGGGTCGGTCGCGCCGAAGGCCGAGGCGAGGACGGCGCCGAGCCGGCCGTCCGGCCCGTCGGTCACACCTGCCGCGCGCAGGTCGTCGGCGTCGAACACCCAGCACTTGCTGGTACCTCCGCGCATGAGTGTTGCCGGCAGCCGCAGCACGAAGCCCTCCCGTCGCTCTGAACGCCCGGTGACGATCTCCGGGCGACACCGAGCATGCGCGTGCGACGACTTCAGTACAATCTCGAAAAAATGGATGCCCCTTTAGAGGAACTTAAGGACTGTCTCATGCATCTCGACGTGCGCCGGATGCTGCTCCTCACCGAGGTCGCCGGGCGCGGCTCCCTCACGGCGGCGGCTCAGGCCCTTGCCTTCACACCGTCCGCGGTCTCGCAGCAAATCGCGAAGCTGGAGTCGGAGGCCGGTCAGCCGCTGCTCGAACGGCACGCGCGCGGCGTACAGCTCACCCCCGCCGGACAGGTCCTGGTCCGGCATGCCCAGCACATCGGCCGGCAACTTGACGCGGCGCGAGCCGAATTGGACGAGATCGCCGGACTTCGCTCGGGCGAACTGCGCATCGGCTCGTTCCCCACCGCTGGAGCTTCCCTGCTGCCTCGCCTCGTACAGCGCTTCGGGCAGGCCCACCCCAACGTCGAACTGATCGTCCGCAGCGCCGTCTTCGACGGGTTGCTCGCCATGCTGGAGAGCCGCGAGATCCAGCTCGCGCTCCTGTGGGACTACCACTGGCGGCGGGTCGACGACCCCTCTCTCGCCGTCACGCACCTGCTCGACGACCCCACCGTGCTGATCGTCGCCCGCGGCCACCGGCTCGCGGGCCGCGAATCCGTGGACATCACGGAACTCGCCGAGGAGAACTGGATCACCCGCGCCGACGAGCACCCCGTCGCCGACGTGCTCGCCAGAACGTGTCAGGCGGCGGGATTCCGCCCGACGGTCGCCTTCCACGCGCACGACTACCAGGAGGCCCAGGCCATGGTCTCCATCGGCCTCGGCATCGCCCTCGCGCCCCGCCTCGCGCTCACGAACCTGCTCTCCGGCATCGAGGTCGTCGCCCTCAGGCCGTCGGCCCCCACACGCCGCATCCTGCTGGCACGGCTGGCGGAACGCCGGCCGACCCCGGCGGAGAGCGCGGCGGAGGAGCTGTTCCGGGAGGTGTCGCGGGGCATCGGGACGGGTTACGAGGGGTAGGCCGGGGCCCTCGTCACCGTTGTCACTGGCCCACCCGTCCGTCGATGCACTCGCGCAGCAGATCGGCCTGGCCGCAGTGGCGCGCGTACTCCTCGATCCGGTGCACCATCAGCTCCCGGACCGCGATCCCGTCCTTCCCCAGCCGCTTGCCGAGATCCGTGTGCCGGGCCAGCGCCGCGTCGGTCGCGGCCTGTTCGCGCGCCAGCGTGGTGTACGCGGCGTCGACCTCGGCCTGATCGCCGACCGCTCCGTCGAAGTCCGCGTCGCGCTCGCCGTACAGCTTCGGCAAGGGATCGGCCTCGCTGATCCAGTTGAACCAGTCCCGCTCCACCTCGGCGAGATGGCGAAGAAGCCCGAGCAGCGACAGCGTCGACGGCGGAACCGAGCGACGCGCCAGTTGCTCCGCGTCCAGGCCCTCGCACTTCATCCGCAGGGTCAGGCGGTAGTTCGTCAGGAAGTCGAGCAGCGTGGCGAGTTCGCCGTCCGGACTGGCTCCGTCGTTGTCGCGGGGGTCGTCGGCGGGGTCGGCCCACATGTCGGGGTGGACGGTCGCCTGGGTCCAGCGTGCTGGTTGGTCACTCATGGGTGCCATGTTCGTCCGTGCGGGCCCGAGCCCGCCAGCTCTTTACGGTTGCGCGGCGTCACCACGGCGGCCTCGGTGACTTTGCCATTCCTTTACAACCCGCCTCGTGCCTGCCTCGTCTCTCCCGTCGATCTGTAGGCCCGCCCCCCATCACCGGGGCAGGCGGACGACGAAAGAGAGCGATTCATGCGTCGAACTGTCCTCAGTGCCATGGCACTCGCGAGCACCGCCGTGCTGGCGAGCGCGGTGCCCGCCTTCGCCGACGGGGCGACCCCGAGCCCTGCCACCGCCACGCCCTCCGCAGTCCCCTCCGACGCCCCCTCGCCCGCCCCCTCCCAGGCGGTGCCGTCGCAGGCTCCGGGCGGCGAGCCCACTCGGGCCGAGAAGCCCGGCCAGGTCGCCGTCGTACCGGAGGGGGCGCCCGACACCGGTGCCGGGCCGGTGTCGGCGGATGCCGGCGCCGACGGCGCGCTGATCGGTACCGGCGCCGCCGCCCTGTTCGCCGGCGGTGCGGCGGTCTTCGTCGTACGTCGTCGGCGAGCGACCGGCGCGTGACCCCGCTCTCCAGGCGCGCCTTCACCGCCGGGGCGCTGGCCTCGCTGCTCGTCGGCTGCGGCGGTGCCCCGAACGACGGCCGGGCCGACCGTACGCCGACGGCAGCGCCTCCTCCGGCCGCTGCCAAGAAGGCCAAGGCCCTCGGGCGTTCCGTCCCGGTCTCGCTCCGGATCCCCGCCATCGGGGTGGACACGCCCGTCATGCGGCTGGGGCTGGCGAAGGACGGCACCATGCAGGTGCCCCCCATCACGGCGCAGGACCGCGCGGGCTGGTACCGGCACTCGCCGACGCCGGGTCAGATCGGCCCGTCGGTGATCGTCGGCCATGTCACGGTCGGTACGTACGGTGACGGCGTCTTCCGGCGGCTCGCCGAGCTGGGCCGCGGTGACGAGATCACGGCGAGTCTGGAGAACGGCGCGACGGCGGAGTTCGCCGTCAGCGACGTGCGGAAGATCGCCAAGGCGGACTTCCCGGCGGACGACGTCTACGGGGACGTGGACCGTCCGGAGCTGCGGCTCATTACCTGCGGCGGCCGGCTCACCGGGGACGGCTATCTCGACAACGTGATCGTCTTCGCCACGCTGACGTCCACGAGCGGCCCCTGACCCGCCGTCCGGAACACAGGAGCCCGGACCGAGGGAACGTACGCCCCCGGTCCGGGCTCCTACTTCACGAGCTGTACGAGTTGTCCGAGCCGTACGAGCCGCAGCAAC
This sequence comes from Streptomyces sp. NPDC050433, assembly GCF_044458565.1. Classification (NCBI taxonomy): domain Bacteria; kingdom Bacillati; phylum Actinomycetota; class Actinomycetes; order Kitasatosporales; family Streptomycetaceae; genus Streptomyces; species Streptomyces sp. NPDC050433. The sequence continues at coordinate 25,958 of NZ_JBITIB010000042.1, forward strand.
CCCACGCCTGCCCCCACGGCCATGGAGAGCGTTGAAACGGTCCCGCGACAAGGCAGCGTCCGAGCTGTTCGCCGCCCTCTACCCGCGCCTGGCCGGCTGGTGCCGCCGGCTGGTCGACGACGACGAGACGGCGCACGAGATCGCCTCGGAGGCGTTCACCCGGCTCTGGGCCCGGTGGACATCCGTGCAGGAGCCGCGCGGCTTCCTCTACGTCACCGCGGCCAATCTCGTCCGGGACCACTGGCGCAAACTGGAGCGCGAACGCAAAGCCATGCGCCGTATCACCTCGGAGGCCGCTGTCAGCCCGCACACCGAGCAGGCCGACCCGTCCGTCCGGCTGCTCGTACAGTCGCTGCCGGAACGCCTGCGCGTCCCGATCCTGCTGCACTACTACGCCGACATGCCGATCCGGGAGGTGTCCGTGCTGACCGGACGCAAGGAAGGAACCGTCAAGGCCGACCTCCACGCGGCCCGCGAACTGCTCCGCGCCCATCTGAGGAGAAGCCTTGACCACACGCGCTGACGACGGGCCCGAGTTCGACCCCGGCGACCCTCTCGCCGTCCTTCTGCGGCCGACCTCCGACTCTCTCGGTCCACCCCCGCGCCGGTACGAGGCGATCCGCCGCAACGCCGCCCGCCGCCGACTGCTCCGAGCCGCGGCCGGGGTCGGCCTGACGTGCGCCGCCGCGGCTCTGATCGCGCTGCCGTTCCACCTCGCGACGACGTCCGACGGACCCGCGCCCCCGACGGTCCCCCTCGCCCCACCCCCCGCGAGCAGTTCCCCGTCGGAGCGCACCTCACAGCCGTCGCCCGAACAAGTCACCCCCCGCCCCGCCGGAAGCGCCGAGCCCGACCGCTCTCCGTCCCCGCCCGGCCCCGACACCGAGACCGCCCCCGGCAGCCGCGCGCCGATGTCGACACCCAGCCGCGCCCCTGTCGAACCGTCCACGGTCCAGAGGGAGGTGGACCCGGCGGACCAGGCGGGCCCGACACCCGAGAGGCCCGTCGGCCCGTAGGGAACGCGGTCCCGGCCGGATCAGTGGCCCTTCACACCGCTCAGCTCGTTGGGAGCCTTCGGCAGCGGCGTCGAGGCCAGTCGTTCACCCGACTCGATGTCGATCGCCAGGAGCTTGCGGCTCGACGGGTCGGACACGTACGCGGTGTGGTCGCGCACGAACAGCGCCGGCCGTGGCTGCTGCCAGTCCAGCGGCTCCTGCCAGGAACCGAGCACGGAGATCCGCTTCGTGATCCTGCCCGTCTCCGGGTCGATGACATGGATCCTGCCGTCGATGCCGAGGACAAGTGCCTCACCGTGCGGGCCGCGGGCCAGTGAACGAAAGGTGTAGCTCGTGCCGATGTCGACGAGCCGCATCTCGCCCGATCCGGTGTCGATCAGCGACACCTGCTCCGGGCGCTCCAACTCGGCGTCCCTGTCCTTCTTGTAGTCGCCGAGGACGATCGGAGACTCGTCCGACCCGGCCTGGTTGCCGATCCGGCCGTACGCCGTGGGGCTCTTGACCTTGGTGATCGTGCCGCCCTTGTAGACGAGCACGCCGTCCTCGCAGCCGATGACGACCGCCTCGTCCCGCGCGGTGGCCTCGCCGTGGACGCCGGGGCACTCCTCGCTCCGGGCGATCTCCTCGCGGTCCTTGCCGAGTACGGTGATGCCGACCCGCTTCTCCTCCGTGCCGAGCGTGGTCACCAACTCGCCGTTCGCCAGCCGGATGGCGACCCCGTGGTGCGGGGCCGCGGAGTCGTACGTCGTGGTCTTCGGCCGGGTGTCGCCGAGTGCCGCGGGGTCGAAGACCGTGACCTCGCCGGTGCCGTCGGAGAACAGGACGGTCCGGCCGGCGTGGTGCACCACATGGCCCGGCTTGGAGCCCTTGAACTCGACGCCGGTGAGCCGCCGGCCGACCGCGTCCATGACCTGGAAGCCCGTCGCGGTCGAGACCATCACATGACGGTCGTCGCCTGCCGGGTTGACCCGGTTGAACCCCTTCAGGGGTATGTCCTCGGCGACCTTCAGCGTTTCGCCGTCCAGTACGTAGAGGCCACCGTCGTACGTCGCGACGATCGGGTCCTTGACCGGCTTCGCCGACGTGCCTGACGTATCGGACGACTTCTCCGCCGCGGTTTTGGACGTGTCGCCACCGCCGCACGCGGTGAGCGTGACGCAGGCGGCGAGAAGGACGGTGACGGCGATCGTCCCTCGGGTGCGTGATCCGTTCTTCATTACGTGGATTTCCTCTCGTGGGTCATTTCTCTGGTGGGTCATTCCGTGCCCAGGCCCATCGCTATGGCCCTGGTGTTGGCGCGCATCATTTCCAGATAGGTGGCGGCGCCCTTTCCCTTCTCGGTGAGGGATTCGGAGAACAACGGCACCACGTCGACGTCGATTTCGCTCTCGTGCCTCAGCACCTGGGCCAGCCGGTCCGGCTGGGAGGAATCCGCGAAAATGGCCTTCACGCCCGCCTTCTCGACGGCGGTGGCCAGGGATTCGAGGTCCGATGCGCTCGGCGACGCGAGGGTGGTCCCGCTCGGGACGACGGCGCCCACGATCCGGAATCCGAAACGCTCCGCCAGATATCCGAAGACATGGTGATTGGTCACCAACTGGCGGCGCTCCGCGGGTATTTCGTCGAACATCGCCCGCATCCAGGAGCTGAGTTCGGTGACTCTTTCCCCGTACACCGACGCGTTCTTCTCGACGGCTTCCCTGTCGGCGCCCTTCACCTGTTCGACGACCTGGTCCGCGATGACGTCGACGGCCTCGCGGACCCGCTCGGGGTCGGTCCAGAAATGCGGGTCCGGGTCGTTCGCGCTCTCGCCCGACGTGTAGGGGATCGGGTCGACGGCCTCCCCGACGGCCAGCGTGGCGACGCCGGCCTCCTGCGCGGCCTCGACATGCCGCAGTACGTTCTCCTCCAGCCCGAGCCCGTTGTAGACGACGAGATCGGCCTGTTCGACGGAGGCCGCCCGGGGAGCGGAGATACCGAACGAGTGCGGATCGGCGCCGGGCCGCATCAGCACCGTCACATCCGCCTCTTCGCCGACGATGTTGCGGGTGATGTCACCGAGGATGTTCGTGGTGACGACAACGGTGGGACGGTCCTGACCACCCGCCGTGCAGCCGGCGACACCGACACCGACACCGAGCGCCAACACGCAGAGCAGGGGCAGCAGGAGACGCGGAACGCGCGATCGGGTCGTCATCGTCCCGTCTCCACCATGTGCGTCGGGGCGAAGTCCAGCGGGAACGTCCGGGCGAGCCGGAGGCCGTCGTTGTAGTCAATCTCGTGGATCTTCCGTGCGGCGGCGTCATTGACGTACGCGCGAGAGGTGTCGATCTCGATGACGGCGGAATCGGCACCCTTCGCAAGGAGTTCCTTCCGCGCGGTGCGCTTCCTGGTCGCGATGTCGTACGCGGTGAGAGCACCGTCCTCGCCGAGTACGAGCAACGGGGCGCCTTCCCCGGCGGTGTTGGCGGCGACGACCGGACCGGTCCTGATCCGCGTCCACGCGCGGTCGGTGACATCGAGGACCCAGACCGCGTCGTCGCCGGACGTGGCCGCGAGCGTCGTACTGCCCGCCCGGTGACGGAAGCCGACGGCCCGCTCCCCGGCGCCGACCGGTTCGCCGTACGGGATCTTCTCGGCGCTGAACGTGCCGTTGTCCTCCCTCACCAGCAGCGCGCCGTCGGCGCATCCGAACACGACACCCCGGCGGGTGACCGCCTCGCCCCGTGCCCGCGCGCAGGGCTCCTTGAGGGAGGCGACGGGTGTTCCGCCACGGGTCCGGACGTCCACGGTGTCGCGCCCCGCCCCCGCCGCCACGACCAGCAGGTGCTCCTTGTACGGGACGACCGCTCCGGCGCCCGAGCCGGTCAGGGCCCGGCCGCGCGGGACGGTGCCGTTCTCCAGCTTCTTCCGGTCGAACAGTTCGGTGTCGCCCCCGTCGGAGGACACCGCGGTGACGGCCCGGTCGCTGTGTATGCGCGCGGCGTCCTGCCCGCCGATCCGGCCGACATGGCGGATCTCGGCCCGGTAGTAGTGCACGTGATCGCCGTGGTCCACCGTCCAGGTGCCGGAGTCGACGGCGTACGTCGCGTCGTCGGCGCGCAGATAGCCGAACCGGCCGTCGGTCCACAGCTCCCGGATGCCGTCGGTCCGCCGCAACGGCGTGATGCCCTCCGTGATCAGGTCGAGAACGCCGACCGCGCCGGTGCCTGCGTCGGCCAGTACGAGACGGGACTGCTGCTCGGAGGTCTCCTCGGCGCCCTCGACGTATCCATGTGGCGCTGCCGAGGTTTCCGACGTGGAGGAGGGCCGGGCGCCCCGGTCGTCCTGGCAGCCCGCGAGCAGCGCCGAGGTGGCAAGTGCCGCGCAGGACAGGGCGGTTGTGGTGCGGATCTTCCGGGTCTTCCTGCGTGTCATGACGGATGTCCGTATTCCATGTGCGGGCGGTCGGCCGTGGGTGTGGTGGCGGGCCGCGTGAACCGGCGGCGGAGGCCGGCGGCCACGGCGGCGAGCAGGGTGGAGAGCAGGAACTGGAGAACCGCCGTCGCGGCGATCGTCGCCCCGGCGGCGGTGCCGAGATGCCACGACAGCAACAGGCCGAGGAACGTCGCGCTCACCCCGAGACAGGCGGCCCCCGCGATGACCACCGGGATCCGCCGGGCCCAGGGCAGTACCGCCGCGGGCGGCGCGATCAGCAGACCGAAGACCAGCAGCGTTCCCACGATGTGGAACGACGCGACGATCGCGAGAGTGAGCAGGCCCAGCAGCGCCGCGTGCGCGGCGCGCGGCCTCAACCCCAGGGTGTGCGCCTTGCGTTCGTCGAAGGCCAGCGCGACGAACGGCCGGTGGCCGAGCACGGAGACCACCAGGGCCACGCCCAACGCGCCGACGAGGTAGGCGAGATCGGCCGGTCGGACCGCGAGCACGTCACCGAAGAGGAAGCCCGTCAGATCGACGGCGAACGACTCCGAACCGGAGACGATGATCACGCCCAGCGAGAGCATCCCCACGAACAGCAGCCCGATGCTGGTGTCTTGCGACAGCCGTGGCGACCTGCCGACGAGGCTGACGCCGACGGCCATGACCGCCGCGCTCACGGCCGCGCCGACGAGCAGATTGCCTCCCAGCAGGGAGGCCAGCGCGATGCCGGGGAGCATCCCGTGCGACATGGCGTCCCCGAAGAACGCCATGCCTCGGAGTACGACCCAGGTGCCCGCCAGGGCGCAGATCAGGGACACGAGGATGCCGCCCCACAGGGCGCGTTGCACAAAGGTCACCTCGAAGGGACCCACCAGCCATTCCATGGAGCAGGACACTACAATGAAAATGATTATCATTTCAAACTGCATGTAAGGAGTGCTCTGGAGATGCCGCGACACACAGGACTCGACGAGGTGTCGGCCGGCTACACGAACCGATCGGTGCTGCGCCGACTCACCGCGCGTGTACCGGCGTTCACCACGACCGCCGTCGTGGGGCCGAACGGATCGGGCAAGTCCACGCTGCTCGGGGTGATGGCCGGTGTGATCCCCGTGACGGCCGGAACGGTGGAGCACCGGACCGACAGGCGCGCGGCATTCGTGGTGCAGCGCAGCAGGGTGGCCGACGTGCTGCCGATGACCGTCCGGGACACGGTGGCCATGGGGAGGTGGGAGCGCCGAGGGCTGTGGAGGCGACTGTCACCGCAGGACCGGGAGGTCGTGGAGGCGAGCATGGACCGGCTCGGAATCGGCCCTCTCGCCGACCGGCAGTTGGGGGAGCTGTCCGGTGGTCAGCGTCAACGGGCGCTCGTGGCACAGGGGTTGGCCCAGGAGGCCGATCTGCTTCTGCTCGACGAGCCCACCACCGGACTCGACACGGCGGCGCAGCGGCTGATCGCCGACGTCCTGGCCGGGGCCACGGCGGCGGGGGTCACCGTCGTTCAGGCGACGCACGACCTGACGGCGGCACGGGCGGCGGGGCATGTGCTGGTGCTCCACGAAGGGCGCCTGTGGGGAGAGGGCGCTCCCGACGAGACGCTGACCGACGACGTCGTCGAACAGGTCTGGCGGCTGCCAGGACGTGTCTGACTCCCCGAGGCGCCGGAAGCGGGTCCGGGCGTTAGCGGGCGCGCAGGACCTTGCGGGTCTCGCGGTCGATCTGCCGCACTTCCCCCGTGGGTACGACGACCACCGGCACAGCAGCGTCGGGGGCGCTGACCAGCTGGGCGGCGGGTACGGCGTCCTCGGCGTCACCGGCGGCCTTCGGCACCCGCAGGTTGCCGCTGACGCCCAGGATGCCGAGCCCGGAACAGATCTCCTCGCGTACCTCCGGCTGGTCCTCGCCGATCCCGCCGGTGAAGACGAGCGCGTCGAGGCGGTCCAGGGACGCGGCCATCGCGGCGATGCCACGGCGGCAGTGGTGGGTGAAGACGTCCAGCGCCAGAGCGGCCCGGTCGTCTCCGGCGGCGCGGTCGCGCACGAGGTCGCGGGTGTCGCCGGAGGAGCCGGACAGGGCCAGCAGACCCGAGTGGTGGTTGAGGGCGTCGTCGATCTCGGGTGCTGTCAGGTTGTGCCGGGTCTGCAGCCAGGTCAGGGCACTCGGATCGACGGCGCCGCTGCGGCGGCTCATCACCAGCCCGTCCAGTGGGGTGAAGCCCATCGTGGTGTCGACGCTCACGCCGTCGCGTACGGCGCACGCCGAGCAGCCGCCCCCCAGATAGGCCATGACGACCCGCAGTTTCTTCGGCCGCTGTCCGAGCAGTTCGGCCGTGCGGGCCAGTGCCCACGCGTACGACAGGCCGTGGAAGCCGTAGCGCCGTACGCCGAACTCGCCGCGCCATGTCTCCGGCACGGCGAATTCCCGTGCCGCGGCGGGCAGTCCGGTGTGGAAGACGGTGTCGAAGCACGCGACGTGCGGCACATTGGGCAGCAGCTCACGGGCCGCGTCGAGGACGCGGAGGGCCGGCGGGACATGCGAGGGGGCCAGGTCGGCCGTGCGCTGAAGGGCGTCCCGGACGTCGTCGTCGACCAGGGTGTGCCGCCGCAGTTCCGGGCCGCCGTGCACGATCCGGTGCCCGACCGCCGTGGGTGCGGGCGCGTATCTGAGCAGGTCCCGGAGCTGGCCCGCCATGTTGTCGCCCGGTGCCGACATGTCGTCGTACGAGGCGAGGACCGTGCCGTCGTTCGCGAAGACGGTCAGATGCACGCTGGACGACCCGGCGTCCGCCACCAGCACGGGTTCACGCTCACGATCGGCCACGACGTGCCCTTCCTCTCGGCTCTTGCCCTTCGGCTCTCTTCCCGGACCGCGCGTCAGCCCGCGTCGCCGGTGGCGCGGGCGGCCGGCAGCAGGGCGCCGATGTCGACCGGCAGCGCGGCGGCGATCTTGTTCATCAGCTCGGGCGCCAGAGCGGCGTCCAGCACCTCCAGCACGGCGGCCGTCTCACGGAGCGCCGCGTCCTCGGTCGTGCCCGCGCGGTCCGCGACCCGGCCCGTGAAGACGATCAGGTCGAACCGTTCGCCGGATCCCGTGTCCCGCCCTTCCGCGGTGGCGAACTCAGCCGGCCGCCGCAGACAGGCAGCCAGCTCCGGCGGCAGCTGCGCGGCGACATGGCCGGCGAGCCCGGCCGGCAGCCGTTCGCCCAGCGTCCGCAGCACGGCCAGAGTCGCCCGCTCGGTGGATCCGCGGTCCGGCAGTCGGGCGAGTGCCTGAATCTTGCCGATCATCTCGTCGTGGTGCATGGCGTGATCCTCTCCGGGCGTCGCGGACCCCGGCGCCTGCCCCCGGTTCGGCGCACCGGCGCGCGAACGGGGGCCCTGACCAGGCCCTGCGCGGCAGCCACACACGGGCGGGCTTTCGTGGGCATCGGGCATGGCCCGCAGCCTCAGGGTGAGTCCGGGCCCGCGTTCCGGCAAGTTTGGGCCGTCGCCATTCGGCTACCCATGGAGGCGACCCGAGACGACCCGGTCGAGCCGAGGCGCCCCGTACCGGCGGGACAACGGGCCCACGACCGTGCAGGCAGGAGAGGCACCATGCGTATCGGAATCATCGGAGCGGGCCGGATCGGCTCGACACTCGCCCGGCACTTCGCCGGAATCGGCCACGAGGTCGCCCTCGCGAACTCGCGCGGACCCGAGACGCTGGCGGAGCTGGTCGCGGGCATCGACGGCCCCGTGCAGGCGGTCAGTACCGTGGAGGCCGCCCGGTTCGGCCAAGTGGTAGTCGTGTCGGTCCCCTACGGGCACATCGGCGATCTGCCGACCGGTGAGATGCGCGACAAGGTCGTCATCGACACCTGCAACTACTATCCGGAACGCGACGGCCACGACCCCGACCTGGACGACGACTCCACCACCTCCAGCGAGAAGCTGCGGAACGCGACGGACTCGAACCTGGTCAAGGCGTTCAACGCCATGTACTGGGAGACCCTGCGCGACCGCGGTCGCCCCAAGGGCGACCCGGCACGCCTGGCCGTCCCGATCTCCGGCGACGACGAGGAGGCCGTGGCCGTGGTCGCGGGTCTGATCCGCGACATCGGCTTCGACCCGGTGAAGGCCGGCCACCTCGGCGGGGGAGGACGCAAGCACCAGCCCGGCACCGACGTCTACGCCGTGGATCTGTCCGCCAAGGAACTGGACGCGCGACTGCACCCGGCCTGAGACACGGTCCCGGAGGTCTCCGGCCGCCGGTGCCCGCGGCCGTACAGCGCCATCAGGTGCCGTATCAGCGCGACGCCCGCGAGCACCGCCACCAGTGCGCACACCCCTCGCCATCCGGCCCGGCCGTAGGTCTGCACCCCGAGCCACGAGCCCGCGCTGCCGCCGAGGTAGGAGCACGTCATGTACGCGGTGTTGAGGCGGCTGCGGGCGTCCGGGCGCAGGGCCAGGACGCGGGCCTGGTTGGCCACCATGCCCGACTGCATCGCGACATCGAGCAGGAGCGTGCCGACGACCAGGGCGGCCAGCCCCGGCGTACCGCCCAGGTCGCCGGGGACCAGGACCGCGGCCGAGAGCAGGACCCCCAGCAGACAGACCAGGTTCACCGGGTCCGGCCCCCGGCGGTCCACCAGGCGGCCCGCGAGCGGGGTGCAGACCATCGTCGCCGCGCCGACCACGGCGAGGGTCCCGACCGCCTGCGCCCCCATGCCGTACGCCGGGCCGCTGAGGAGCAGCGCCGCGCACGTCCAGACGGCCGAGAACCCGGCGAAGACCGTCGCCTGGTAGAGACAGGAGCGGCGCAGCTCGGGTTCCGTACGCAGCAGCCGTACCGACGCGGCGAGGAGCACCGGATACGGCTCGCGCGAGGCCGGCTTCGTGACCGGCAGAGCACGGGCCAGGACCACGGCGAGCAGCAGCACCAGCACGGCCGCCACCAGATACGGAGCCCGCCACCCCAGCCACTCGCCGAGCGACCCGCCGAAGGTGCGGGCCAGCAGCATGCCGCCGATCGAACCGCTGAGCAGCGTGCCCATCACCGCCCCGCGACGCTCGGGCGCCACCAGCCCCGCCGCCAGCGGCGCGACGATCTGCGCGGCCACCGACGTGACACCGACGAGCGCGGCGGCGGCCACCAGCGGCGGAAGCGCGGGCGCGCAGCCCGCGAGGAGCAGTCCCACGCCGGTGAGCGCGAGCAGGGTGACGAGGAACGGACGGTGCGGAAGCCGGTCGCCCAGCGGCACCAGCAGGAAGATGCCGGTCGTGTAGCCGATCTGAGTGGCGGTCACCACGAGCGCGGCGGACTCGGGGGAGGTGTCGAGGCCGGCGGCGATCAGCGGGCCCACCGCCTGTGGGAAGTAGATGTTGCCCACGGCCATGCCGCAGGTCACGGCGAGGATCAGGACGGTACGACGATTCATGCGGGGCAGTCCACGGCATTCCCACCCGGCGGCCAACAGATGTAGCGTATGGCTTAATGATCAGCTACGAGCTGGGCGTCGAGGACCTGGCAGACACCCGGTTCGCCCTCTCGCCCCTGAACGAGACGGTGTTCAGCCTGCGGGTGCTGCGCGATCCGGGACTGTCGGCGCTGCATCTGCCGTGGCGCAGGTCGGTTCTTGAGGGGCTGGGCGGGGAGGCACTGGACACCGGTCTGCTGATGGCCCTGGTCGGCGACCGGCTGACCCTGCCCGATTTCCTGACGCCGCGCCCCACGAGCTTCGCCCCGTCCTTCGACGAGGAACTGGCCGCGGTCCGCCGGACCCCTGCCGCACTGGTCCGCCGCGACCTGGTCGCCGCCCACGCGCCGGGCCCGCTCCCCGACGCGCTGCGGGACGCCACCGCCGACGACGCGACCGTCGCCGCACTCCGCGACGCGCTCTGCGCACTCCTGCGGCAGTACTGGCACCTCGCCGTCGAACCCGCGTGGCCGCGGATGCGACTGCTGCTGGAAGCCGATATGACCTACCGCGCAAGGCAGTTGGCCGTCGGCGGCGCGCGCCTGCTGTTCGCCGACATGCATCCGAATCTGCGCTGGCACCACGGCGTCCTGCACATCGACAAGATGATCAGCCGGTACCACGTCGCGGCGTCCGGCCGGGGACTGCTGCTCGTACCGTCCGCGTTCGCCCACAAGCCCGCGCCGCCGGTCAGCGGCGAGGAACCGCCCCTGCTGGTCTATCCCAGCCGCGGCGTCGCCACGCTCTGGGCCCCGGCGCCCACCGCCGACGCACCGGCCCTCGTCTCGCTCCTCGGCGCGCCCCGCGCGCGACTCCTCCACCTCCTCGGCGAACCGCTCCCCACGGTCGAGATCGCCCGCCGATTCCGGGTGACTCCGAGCGCCGTCTCCCAGCACCTGCGGGTGCTGCACGCGACCGGACTGGTGACCAGGGCGCGCGACGGACGTCGGGTCCTGTACCGCCGCAGTCCGCTCGGTGACCAGCTGATCGGCTGAGCGGGGCTGTCGCGCAGTACCGTGTGTAACAGAGGAGGGAGTCATACATGAGTGCAGATACGGCTACGGAGAAGGCGGTCCTCGCGGGCGGCTGCTTCTGGGGTATGCAGGATCTGATTCGGGGTCTGCCGGGGGTGGTCTCCACCAGGGTCGGTTACACCGGTGGTGATGTCGCGAACGCGACGTACCGCAATCACGGAACGCACGCCGAGGGGATCGAGATCGTCTTCGATCCCGAGCAGACCAGCTACCGCCAGATCCTTGAGTACTTCTTCCAGATCCACGACCCCACGACGCTCAACCGTCAGGGCAACGACATCGGTCTCAGCTACCGGTCCGCCATCTACTACATCGGCGACGAGCAGAAGCGGATCGCCGAGGACACCATCGCCGACGTCGACGCATCCGGCCTGTGGCCGGGGAAGGTCGTCACCGAGGTGGCCGGGGCGGGCGACTTCTGGGAGGCGGAGCCCGAGCACCAGGACTATCTGATCCGCTATCCCGACGGGTACACCTGCCACTTCATCCGGCCGGGCTGGAAGCTGCCCGCCCGCAGCGAGCGGTAGGCACCCGGCGCTGTGCCGGTCGTTCGCGATCGGGGGGGGGGGGGGGGGGGGGGGGGGGGCCCCCCCCCCCCCCCCCCCCCCCCCCCCGATCCGGCAGCGCACGTCAGCTCGCGAAGACCTGCGCGTCGTCCGCGAACGCCTTGAACTCCATCGCGTTGCCCGCCGGATCCAGCAGGAACATCGTCCACTGCTCGCCGGGCAGCCCCTCGAAACGGACGTACGGCTCGATGACGAACGCCGTCCCGGCCGCACGGAGCCGGTCCGCCAGCTCGTGGAACTCCGGCGGGGTCAGCAGCAGGCCGAAGTGCGGTACCGGCACGTCGTGCCCGTCGACCGCGTTGCGTACGCCCCCGTCGCTCCGGCGCGGCGCCAGATGCGTCACGAACTGGTGCCCGTGCAGATTCCAGTCGACCCAGGTGTCCGAGCTGCGGCCCTCCGGCAGGCCGAGCACACCGCCGTAGAAGCGGCGCGCGGCGGCGAGGTCGTCGACGGGCACCGCCAGATGGAAGCGCGGTATACGGGAGGAGCCCGGAGAGCCGGGAGCGCCGGGGGAGTCGGGGGTGGTCATCGGGGTGTCGCCGCCCTTCGTCGCGGTCGCGTACATGAGCACGGTCTCGTGTCTCATACACGTTCTGCCCCGTCAGACGGGTCTCTCCCGCACCACATCCGTCGGCTCCTTGTCCTCCCGCAGCCCCAGGAACCGCGGGTGGCGCAGCATCCCGTCCCGGGTCCACTCGGTGAACGCGATCTGCGCCACGAGCCGGGGCTCCGACCAGTGCGGAGCACGCTCCTTGATCACATCGGCGAACGGCGACCGGGAGACCGCCGCCTCGTCCAGACGGCGGCGGATCTCCGCCAGTGTCGCCTGGTCGTACCCCGTTCCGACCTTGCCCGCGTACCGCAGCCGTCCCTCCTCGTAATGACCGAGGAGCAGCGCGCCGAAGCCGACGCGTGAACCCGCCGGCTCCGTGTACCCGCCGATGACGAACTCCTGCCCCTGCTCGCACTTGAGCTTCAGCCAGCCCGTGGAACGCCGGGGCTCGTACCGTCCCGCGGCCCGTTTCGCGATCAGCCCCTCCCAGCCACTGGCGCACGCCCGGTCCAGCAGTTCCGGACCGCCCGCGTTGCGGTGCGCCGTGAAGCGCAGCGGTGCCCGGAAGGTCAGCGCCCTGCGCAGCAGCGACTTGCGCGAACGCAGCGAGATCGCGGTGAGATCGGCGCCGTCGAGCCGCAGCAGATCGAACAGGTAGTACGTGACGGCCACCCCGGTGGCCCGCGCCCGCCGGGGGTCGCTGATCCCCATCCGCCGCTGGAGCCGGGCGAAGTCGGTACGGCCGTGGGCGTATGCGACGACCTCGCCGTCCACCGTGAAGTCGGTGCGCTCCTGCGCGGCCAGGGCGTCCACGATCTCCGGGTAGGTGTCGTTCAGCCGCCGGCCGCTGCGCGACAGCAGCCGTACGCCCGACGCGTCCCGTACGGCGAGCACCCGGACGCCGTCCAGCTTGCGCTCGAAGATCCAGCCGTCGCCGAAGAGCCGTCGATCGCTCAGGGTGGCGAGTATCGGCGCGGACGCCAGAGCCGCGCCCGACCGTGTGTGGCCCAGTCTGCGCCGCTCGTCGGCGGGCAGCGTGTCCAGGAGGCTGCTCATCGCGCCTCGCCTCTCTCCGTCGGGTCCGACGAACCGACCGGGACAAGGCCTTGATCAGGTCGTCAGCTTTCGGAGAAGGCTCCCCGCGAGTGAGCGACGAGTGCGCATGTGACCAGGGCTGATCACCCGTTAGGGGCCACCGCGCGCGGTCGGCGGGGCGGTGCGAGGTCAGCCGGCCGCGCAACCGTCCCGCAGTTGCCGCGAGGCGCCGCACGTCGCGAGGCTGCACCATCTGCGCCGGCCCCCGCCGTCGAGGAACAGCCAGCCGCACTCCTCGTTGGGACAGCCGCGCACCACGAAGCGGCGCGGATCCGTCAGCAGATCGGCGGCGCTGCGGGCCGTCGCGTAGAGGGGGAGCCGCAGACCGGCGGAGGGGGAGATGCGCCAGCGGCCCAGACCGTCCCCGCCGCGTGTGAACACCGACGCCTTGGCCGCCGCTTCCGCCACATCCGCCACCGCCTTGAAGGCACCTGTGTCGGCCGGGTCCGTCAGGCAGGCGTACAGCCGCGCACGGAAGTCACGGGCCTCCGCCAGTACGGCCGCCGCTTCGCCGGGGGCGTGCCGCGCCCGTGTGATCAGACGGGTGACGACGTGGTCCTCCGCCAGGTCGAGATGGCCGGCCCACACCGCCAGGGCCGCGTAGTCGCGCAGCCATTCCGAACCGGGGAGTCGCGGGCCGCCCCAGCCCGCGTACGTGTTGCAGAACTCCAGCGCCGGATGGCCGCTGGTGTTCCACGGCAGCCAGTGGTCGCGGACCCGTACCGCGTACAGGGGCGCGGGTGGCCGGTCGAGGGCCGGATCGCGCCGCAGGACCCGCTGGTGAAGGGCCGTCAGATCCGGTCCCGGCTCGACGCCGAGCCGCTCCGAGAGCGCGTGACGTGTGACGCGGTAGAGCCGGACGGCCTCGGCCGCGCGGTCACCACGGTAGAGGGCCGTCATCTGGGCGGCGACGATGCGCTCCCTTTCCGGGTGCTCGTCGGCGAGGACCGTCAGGTCCGCCACGACCTGGTCGTGCAGGCCCATCGAGAGCTGTGTCTCGGCACGCAGTTCGACGGTGGACAGCCGCAGTGCGTCCAGGCGTCCGCCGAGCCGCTCGCGGAGCCGGGCGCCGGCCACATCGGCCAGCAAGGGCCCCCGCCACAGCGCGAGGGCCCGGTCGCAGAGGCGGATCCGCTCGGCGGGGTCCGTGGCGTCGGCCGCGGCACGGGCGAGCGGGACGAAGTCCTGGGCGTCGACCTCGTACCCGCCCGCCTCCAGGAGATAGCCGTCGTGGCGGGTCTCGATCCGCGGTCCGAGCCCTGTCCGCAGGGCGGCCCGCAGCCTGCCGATGTACGTGTGGACGGTGCCGCGCGCCGACGCGTTCGCCTCGCGGTCCCACAGCAGATCGATGAGCCGGTCGGTCGTCACGGCGTGCCCCGCGTCGAGCAGCAGGATCGACAGCAGACAACGCTCCTGGCGGCGGCAGTCCGTCAGGAGCCGCCGGCCCTCGTGGTGGGCCTCGAACGGCCCGAGCAGTTTGAACTTCACGGCGGCCAAGGGTAGTTGGACGCGCGAGGGCAGCAACTGGCCGTGGTGAGAATGTGGTCAGGCCCGGCGGGACGCTGCTGCCCAGGTCGTGGACCACCACTTCACCGGGGAGAACTCTGTGCGAGACACCGTCGTTGCGCTACTGGCCCTCACCACACCGCTGTTCGGGGTCGGGGCGCAGCCCGCTCAGGCCGCCTCGGACACCGCGGGGAGCGGCTGGGAACCGGCACCCTCCGCACCGTGGGACGCCGCCGCCGGTGTGCGGTGCGACGTCCCCATCCACGCCGAGCCCGTCGTGGACGAGGTGGTGCGGCGGGTGCTGACGACCCATCCGGACGGCTCCCCGAAACGCGTCCTCTACCGAGGGGACCTGGTGGTCCGGATCACGAATACCGACACCGGCGCCTTCTACGACGCGGACGCGAGTGGCACGGCTGCCGTGGACCACCGCGCCGACGGCTCGCAGTTCTGGTCCGTGCTGGGCCCGGTGCTGGTCGGTTTCGCCGAGAACGGCGGCAGTCTGGCGCGCGGTGTGTACCTGATCGACGGGGCGTACACCATGGACATCAGCTCCACCGGCTACAAGGACGTGACCATGGCCCACGGCTCGTACGACGACATCTGTGCGCGCGTCGACTGACGACGCACCACAGCGCGATGCCACGGTGCCCGGCCGCTGACTGTGCCTCTCTGACCGTGGGCCTCAGTGCGTCGGCGCCGGGGGCACCGCCGTTGCCCGCGGGAGTGCGATCTGGCCGGTGACGAACCAGCTCCACAGGCCGAACCGCAGCTTCTCGTCCCGTTCGCCCGCCAGTTTGGCGAAGCTCACGTCCCGGCCGTCGCCGGCCCGTCGTGTGGCGCCCCACTCCAGCTGGAACCGCAACGTGCCCGCCCGGTCCTGCGGAGGGACGGCGGTCACCGGCAGAATCTCGTCCAGCGCCCACCCGTATCCGCGCTGGCGGTATTCCGCGGTGACCCGCTCCCAGGTCAGCTCCAGGATCGTGCCCGACGCGGGGATGACGACGAGTGCGCCGCGCAGCCCGTTCGCGTGGCGGGTGTTGAAGGCGACGACGTCGGCCGTGCCCTCCGGATAGACATGACTGGTGCCCCGGCCGACCTGTGACTCGTCCGGGCACCCGTCGACGCCCGCCGTCTCGATCACCTCGCGCGCGCAGACGGGGAACGCGTCCGGACGGAAGTCCAGCGACTCGTCGAAGAGGAAGACGAAACGCCGTGCGCCCGCCGGTGCCCCGCCCGCGTCCGACCGGCTCGTGCGGTCGAAGCCCACCCGTACGCCACGCTTGGTGCCACCGTCGGGCGTGACCGCGACGGACAGCGTGTCGATGTTGCGCGGGCCGGGGACGTCGGGCTCGTACGGTCGCTGCGGGCCGCCCGGAGCGGGGTCGGACGGCGCGGCCGTCGCCGCGCCCGTCGCCGCGCCCGTCGCCGCGCCCCTAGCGGTGGCGGGTCCCGGTCCCGCCAGCAGCAGCGCCCCCGCCGTCAGCGCCGTCGTCACCGCCACCGAGACCCTGCGATCGGTACGCATACCTGTGCCCATGACTGCCGCCTCTCCTCTTCACGTTCCACGTGGTCACGAACTGAGGCTTCATGCTCACCCGGCGGACCGGCCGTTCCCTGTGCCCTGCCGAACCTGGGTTCCGCCGTACCCATGGTCCGCCGAGCCCACCGTGGACAATGAACAGCATGGGGACACAAGGGGAGTTGGGCGATTTCCTGCGCTCGCGTCGCGCCAGGATCCAGCCCGGGGACGTCGGTTACGCCTCCGGCTCCGGACAGCGCAGGGTGCCGGGGCTGCGCCGGGAGGAGCTGGCACACCTCGCGGGGGTGAGCGTCGACTACTACGTACGGCTGGAGCAGGGCCGTAACCGCAGCGTGTCCGACGCGGTGCTCGGCGCCGTCGCCGACGCCCTGCGGCTAGACGGGGACGAGCGCGACCATCTGTTCCGGCTGGCTCGCCCGCGGAAGCCGGGGGCGGGCCGGGCGGCGCTCGCGGTCCCCGAGGCGGCCGGCGCGGGCGTACGACCGGAGGTGCGGCGGCTGCTCGACTGGATCACCGCCCCCGCCGTCGCCCTCGGACGCCGGATGGACGTCCTCGCCTGGAACCGCCCCGCGTGCGGGCTGATCACCGACTTCGCGGCGCTCCCGCCGCGCGAGCGCAACATGTGCCGGCTGCACCTCCTCGACGAGGACATCGGCGCCCGGTACCCCGACCGCGACATGATCGCGCGCGAGGCCGTGGGCAATCTGCGGATCGCGGCGGGGATTCACCCCGACGACCCGGAGCTGCGCGAGCTGGTGGACGAACTCAAGGAGCACAGCGCGGAGTTCCGCCACCACTGGGCGCGGCACACCGTCCGTACGAAGGCGCACGGCATCAAGCTCATCGACCATCCGCACCTCGGATTCCTGAGACTCGGCTACGAGATCACCCACTTCCCGCAGGACACGGAGCTGAGCCTGCTCGTCTACACGGCGGCGCCGGGGACACCGGAGGAGAAGGCCTTACGGGAACTGGCCGAGACCTGACGGGCGGCATTCGAGGGCCGGCGCCGGGTGGGTGCGCCCGTACCCAGGTCGGCCGCGCCGGAGGGCGTCGCAGCCCGGGGGCGGGTGGAGCGGCGGGACCGGGTGGGCGGGCGGCCGACGATGAGATCGACGGTTCGAACGATCTCCGCACCCGAAAGGCACCCTCATGCGTCTGCTCGTCACCGGTCTGACCACCCTGGCGCTGGGAATCTTCACACTGACGCCCGTTTCCGAGTCAACTCCCTTCCCCGCTCCCTTACCTGCTCCCGTGTCCGCACCCGACCGATACGTGATTCCCGGCGACCGCGCCTTCCCGACCGGCATGGCCCTCGACCCGCGAACGGGGCACTACTACGTCGGCAGCGCCGAGGACGGCACCCTCTACCGAGGCCACACCAGCCGCCCGCGGGCCACGGTCTGGTCGCCCGACGGGACGGACGGCAGATCCTTCACCTCCGGCATGATGCTGGACGGCGAAGGCCGCCTGTTCGCGGGCGGCGGTGACACCGGCACCCTGCGGATCTACGACACGAGGACCGGCTGGCTGCTCGCCAAGCTCAACGGCACCCCCGGCGGCTTTGTCAACGAGGCGACCCTGGCCGACGACGGCGCGGCCTACGTCACCGACTCCTTCCGGCCCGTCATCTACCGCGTGGCGCGGGAGAACGGACGCTGGACGATGAAGCCCTGGCTCGACGTCGACACCTCCGCGATCGACTGGGTCCACGGTCAGCACAATCTCAACGGCATCCTCGCCCTCGGCCCCCACCTGCTCACCGTCCAGAGCAACACCGGCCAGTTGTGGCGCATCGACCGGGCCACCCGTGAGGTCACCGAGGTGGATCTCGGCGGCCACCGACTCCTCAGCGGTGACGGCCTGGCCTGGCGCGACGGACGGCTCTACGTCACGCAGGGCAACCTGTACGACAACCCCGGCGCCCAGGCACAGGTCGCCGTGGTGGAGCTGAACGACCAGCTGACGCGGGGACGTTACGTCTCCGGGCTGGTCCCGCCGGAGGGGTTCCAGCACCCGAGCGCCCTCGCGATCGACGGCTCCGCGAGCCGACTCCTCGTCGTCAACAGCCAGTTCAACCGCTGGCAGGCCGGACTGCCGCCGCTGACACTGCCGTTCACGATCGCCACCGTCCCGCTGCCGGAGAAGTAGGAGGTGCCTCAGGAGGCGCGGTGCGCCGGCTGGAGGCCGGCGTACACGCCGCCGCGTGACATCAACTCCTCATGAGTGCCCACCTCGGCGATCCGGCCCTGTTCCATCACCACGATGCGGTCCGCGCCCCGGATCGTGGACAGACGGTGCGCGACGACGAAGACGGTACGGCCGTGGACCAGCCGGGCCAGCGCCTCCTGCACCAGTGCCTCCGAGCGCGTGTCGAGCGCGGACGTGGCCTCGTCCAGGACGAGCACCCGAGGGTCGCGTATCAGCGCGCGGGCTATCGCGAGCCGTTGCTTCTGGCCGCCGGAGAGGCGCGCGCCGCGCTCCCCGACGACCGTGGCGAGGCCGTCCGGCAGGCGGTCGACGAATTCGAGGGCGTTCGCGTCCCGGAGTGCGCGCCGTACGGTCGTCTCGTCCGTGTCGTCGAGACCGTAGGTGACGTTCTCGCGGATCGTGCCCTCGAAGAGGATCGACTCCTGCGGTACGACGGACAGGAACCGCCGGTAGCTGCGCAGGTCGAGCGTGGCCATGTCCGTGCCGTCCAGGAGGATGCGGCCGGACGTGGGGCGGATGAAGCCGATGAGGAGGTTGAGCACCGTCGACTTGCCCGCGCCGGACGCGCCGACCAGGGCGATGGTCTGGCCGGGGCGCGCCGAGAGGGTGAAGTCCTCCACAGCGGGGTCCGGCGAGCCGTCGTACCGGAAACCGGCGTCCTGGAAATCGATACGCCCGGCGACCGAATCGACCTGCTCCTTGCCCGCGTTGCTCTCCAGGTCGGGGGCCTGTAGGACCTCACCCGCCGACCGTACGGACTCAAGTCCCTTGCTGATGACGGGCGCGAGGCCGAGCAGCGTCACCATCGAACTGGTCAGGGTGGTGAAGAACGCGCTCAGCATGACGACATCGCCCGCCGTGATGGGCAGCAGCCCGTGGTACGCCACGAGCGCCGAGCCCGCGAGACACACCACGCCCAGCGAGTTGAGGAGGATCCACGCGAGCGCGCCGAAGCGTCCGTTGAGCAGATCCAGCCGTACCCCGGCCGCCAGCACCTGGCGCAGCGAGCCGTCGATACGGACCATCGCCGCGCCCTCCAGACCGTGCGCGCGGGTGATCGGGATCAGCGACGTCATCTCACTGACCCGTGAGGACATGCGCTCGACCTCGTGCCGGAACGCCGCGTTGTGGCTCCGCAGACGCCCGCGCAGCCGCACGATCAGGAAACCGGCGGCCGGGACGACGAGCAGGAAGACGGGGAGGAACGACGGTACGCGCACCCCGATCACCACCAGACCGCCGACGAGCGTGATGACGGCGGCCAGCCCCATGTCCGAGGACTGCTGCGCCATTTGCTCCACGGTCTCCACGTCCCTGACCACCTTGGCCTGGAGCACGCCGGCGCTCATCCGCGAGTGGTAGCCGATCGAGAGCTGCTGCATCCGGCGGCACAGCGCGTCGCGCAGCGCCATGCCCACCCGCCGTACGCTCCCCGCCAGACAGCGCACATAGAGCAGATGCAGTGGAAGGTTGAGCAGCAGCACCACGAGCAGCACGCCCGCGTTGATCCAGATGCCGGAGACCGGACCGTGCTGCACGACGGTGTCGATGATGTTGGCGGTGACCAGGGGAAGCAGCCAGATCGGGCTGTGCTTCCCGATGAAGGCGAGGACGGCGAGGGCGAGTCGGGGGCGGTCGGGACGGAAGAGATAGCCGAGGGTCCGTAGGGGATGCTCACCCCGGTAGCGGTGGTCGAGCGCCGCCGATGAGGGGGTGGGGGAGACCGGTCGCTGCATGCGCCAAGCAAAGGCCGAGCCTCACCGGCCCCGCAACCCCATTCCCTCCGGAGCCCGTCCCCGCGCCGGGCGGGCCCCGGCCCGCCCGAGCCGCGCACCCCCGGCGTCAGCCGGCGAACGGGGTGTCCGGTACGCCCTGTCCGGCGTCCGGCAGGACCAGGAGCGAGCCGGTGAGGGGGTGCGGGGCGACGACGCCGACGCGGGCCGTGGTGATGTACAGGTCGCGCAGCTCCGGCCCGCCGAAAGCGCAGGAGGTGGGGCGGAGTACGGGCAGTTCGACCGTACGGTCCAACTCGCCGTCCGGCGTGTAGCGGCGGATCGCCGCACCGTCCCACAGTGCCACCCAGACGCAGCCGTCCGCGTCGACGGTCAGTCCGTCCGGGTGGCCGGCGCCGGGCTCGATCGTCGCCAACGGGCCCTGGTCGACGAGCGGTTCGCCGGGGGAGTGGGTGTCGGCGCGGAACCGGTCGATACGGCCGGTGGGCGTGTCGACGTAGTACATCGTCCGCCCGTCCGGGCTCCAGCCGGTGCCGTTGCCGATGGTGACCGCGCGGCTGTCGGTGACCGGGCCGCCCGGTGCCACCCGGATCAGCGCCCCGCCGCCCGGCGCCTCGTCGTAGCGCATGCTGCCCGCCCACAGCGCGCCGTCGGGCGCCACGGCCGCGTCGTTGCCCCGGCGGCCGGGCACCGGATCGTGCACCAGCCACGAGAAGTCGCCGCCGGGGCCGTAAAGTCCGATGCCGTCACGGAGGTTGACCACCAGTCCGCCCCCGGCCCGGGGGAGCGCGGCGCCGACGTGCTGCTCGGTGGCCAGGACCGTACGGCGGCCGTCGGCCGGATCGAAGGTGTGGATCCGCGAGTTGAGGATGTCCACCCACAGCAGCCGGCCGGTCGCCGGATCCCAGACGGGGCCCTCGCCCAGCTTCGCCTCCGCCCGTACGGCGACCTCGATCATCGCGCCCCGCCCGGGTCCCCGGCCGACTGCCAGGTGCCGGCCGGCGGACGCTGCCCCAGACCGCTCCTGCTCCAGTCGCAGACCCCGTCGGGGAACGCCGCGCGCAGCTGCCGGAGTTCACCGCCGGTGAACGTCACCGCGTAGTCGGCCGGATCCACCGCCTTGCGGCGGCACGCGATCACATCGTCCGCGAGCGGGGCGCCGGCGACCAGCCTCGGCGTCGGGTACGCCGGGTAGAGCGCGCCGCACTCGCCCGCGTTGTCGTAACCGAGCCGCTGCTCGACCTTCCGGGGCTCCGCGTCCTTGGTCCAGCACGCGTCCGTCAGCTCTGCGGGCTTGTGCGCGAGCACGTCCCGCGCTGTCCACTCCGCCCGCGAGCCGTCCGCCGTCAGCGACGTCAGCCAGCTGTCCATCTCGGTGAGCGCGTACCGCAGCGCGGGGCTCCGCAGACTGAAGCCGTGGCGGTTGTCCTCCGCGAGCATCACCTGGTTGTCCGCGTTGCCGTTCGCCGCGATCAGCCGGGCGCGGGTGGAGAACCCGTGCACCGACATGTGGATGTCACCGCCGGGCAGATCGTCGGTGTAGGAGCGGTGGTCGATGACCGGTGTGGTGGCGAGACCCGCGCCGCCCCACAGGATGCGGCCCGTGCCGTACGCCGCCTCGGTCGCCGTACGGTCGGCCGCCGTGCGCCCCGTGGTGAACTCGGCGTCGCGGTCGATGCCGCCGACACGGGAGTTGAGGTCGATGAACTGCTTCTTGTCGATCGCGCCCGCGTTCAGCGCGTCGAGCCCGTACTGCACACCGACGTTGTCCAGCGGGCGCAGCGCGGCGCCGGTGCGCCGGTCGGTCCCGTACACGTTCACGGTGTGGTCGAAGACCGTCCCCCGCGCCC
The DNA here is from genome assembly GCF_044458565.1 of Streptomyces sp. NPDC050433. Taxonomy (NCBI): domain Bacteria; kingdom Bacillati; phylum Actinomycetota; class Actinomycetes; order Kitasatosporales; family Streptomycetaceae; genus Streptomyces; species Streptomyces sp. NPDC050433. The sequence continues at coordinate 47,940 of NZ_JBITIB010000042.1, forward strand.
CGTCGGGGTTGGTGAGCGCGTTGTACCGCTGGTCCTCGGGCAGGGCGGCGGGAAACTCCGCGTCCGGGTCGAGGCGCTTCGCGCCGTCGCTGAGATTCGGGATACCGGCCCGCTCGCGGAACCCGGCGATCGCCCTCTGCTGCTCGGCGCTGAACTCGTCCGGCGCCGTCGCGGTGAAGTAGTGGTTGAGCAGCCGGGAGTCCAGCAACGTGAGGTTGGTCGCCGACGTCACGTCGGGGAAGCTGCATCCGACGATGATCCCGTCGAGCAGACCGGGGTAGTTGTCGGCGATCTGATAGCTCTGGTACGAGCCGCCGGAGCACCCCCAGCCGATGGTGAAGCGCGGGACGCCGTACCGCTCCACGAAGTGCTCCTTGACCATCATCATGGTCTCGGACGCGAGCAGGTCGTTGCAGTTGTTGCCGAAGACGTTGAGGGACGACGAGGCCACGGCGTACCCCCGCCCCAGCATCTCGGTGTCCAGTACGCCGCCGGTGTCCGAGCCCTGGGTGTACCAGCCGCCCCGGCAGCCGCCACCGAAGGTGTACATGAGCCGCCCGTTCCACCCCTCGGCGGGCCGCGCACGCGTCGGCTCCGGCGCGGCGGGGTCTGCCAGCATGGAGATCTGGTAGACGCCCCGGTTGCGCGTGCCGGTCTCTATTCGGATGAGGAAGGGCACCCGCGCACCGGTGGTCGTGGTGGTCGTCGCGAGGTCGGCGGGGCGGCTCGCCGGATCGGCCAGGGGTTTCACGGTCCCGTCGGTGGAGCGGTACGCGTGGTCGACCCGTGTCGCGATCGAGCAGTCCTCGTCCAGCGGTGGCCCCAGGGTGGAGCCGTCGACCAGCTTGAACGTCCGTGTGCCGCAGACGAAGGGCCGCTCGTGCGGACCGCTGATGACCGGGCCGGTGGACGGATGGTCGCTCACCTGGAGCGTGGCCCGCGCGCCGGGCCGGCCGGGGACGGTCGCGACGAGCTGGTTGCCGCCCTCGCGCAGGGACGTCACCAGACCGGTCAGGGTGCCGGGGGCGGCGCCCGTGGCCGTGAACGCCGACGTCACGTCCGTGCCGTCACGGGTGACGCGTACGTCATCGGGGTCGAGGCCCCGCGGGACCCCCACGCTCACCAGCACGTCACCGCCGGTGACCACGTCGGGCCGGGTCGACAGCGTGTCGATGGTCAGCCGCTCGGAGTCGGCCGCGCGGCCCGGTGACTGGGCGGCGGCACTGGGCAGACAGGTCAGCAGCAGCGCACCGGCGGCGAGCGCGATGGCGAGAACGGGCCGACGGGACACCGATGAACCCCCATGATCTGTGGACACGATCGGTTCGCCGGCCGCATCGGCCGTACACCCACGTGTCGCTCGACTTCACTGACATCACTCCCGGACCCGCTGAATGGTTCATCCGACGACGCGTCGGGTCAAGACCACGGACCGTGAACTCGCGCTCGCCCCCCTTCTGGGAGGGGTGTAGAAAGGGGGCATGGCCGGACGCGACGGCCGCCGGCGCTCCGTTCTGAAGATGAGAACAGTCGCGGGCCAGGTCTTTCTCCTTCAGGTGGCGATCGTCGTACTGCTCGTCGCCGCCGCCTCCGCCGCGCTCGTGCTCCAGGGCCGCGCGGACAGCGACCGCGAGGCACGCAACCGCTCCGTCGCCGTGGCCGAGACCTTCGCGAACTCACCGGGCATCGAGGCGGCCCTCAAGAACCCCAACCCCGCCGAGGTCCTGCGCAGACCCGCCGAGCTGGCCAGGGAACGGTCGGGCGTGGACTTCATCGTCGTCCTCAACACCAAGGGAATCCGCTACACCCACCCGATTCCCAACCGTGTCGGCAAGAAGTTCGTCGGCAACATCAAGCCCGCCCTCGAAGGCCATGTCATCGTCGAGAAGATCACCGGCACCATCGGCCCCCTCATTCAGGCGGTCGTCCCCGTCACCGACGCGAGCGGCAAAGTGGTCGGGCTGGTCTCCGCGGGCATCACCATCAAACGCGTCAGCTCCGTCGTGGAGCAGGAGTTCCCGCTCCTGTTCGGCTCCGCCGGTGGCGTTCTCCTGCTGACCATGGGCGGTACGGCCCTGGTGAGCAGACGCCTGCGCCGCCAGACGCGCGGGCTCGGACCCGCAGAGATGACCCGGATGTACGAGCACCACGACGCGGTTCTGCACGCCGTACGCGAAGGGGTGCTCATCGTCGGCGGCGACGGCAGACTGCTGCTGGCCAACGACGAGGCCCGCAGACTGCTCGCCCTGCCGGCGGACGTCGAGGGCCGCTCCATCACCGACCTGGGCCTGGACCCCGGCACCGGGAAACTGCTGGCCTCCGGCCGGACCGCGACCGACGAGGTCCATCCCGTCGGCGAACGCCTTCTCGCCATCAGCCAGCGCCCCACGGACCAGGACGGCGGCCCGCCCGGAAGCGTGACCACCCTGCGCGACACCACCGAACTCCAGACGCTCACCGGAAAGGCCGATGTGGCCCGCAGACGCCTGCGGCTGCTGTACGACGCCGGTACGGAGATCGGTACGACCCTGGACGTCGTCCGCACCTGCGAGGAACTGGCCGAGTTCGCCGCCGCCCACTTCGCCGACTTCGCGACCGTCGACCTGGTCGAGCCCGTCCTGCGCGGCGAGGAACCCTCCACCGTGGTCACGGACGTGCGCCGGACCGCCTTCAGCGGCCCGGAGGAGGACACCGCGCTCTACCCGCTCGGCGAGTCGATCCACTTCCTCCCGGCCACGCCGACGACCGACGCCGTCATGAACGGTGAGTCGACGCTGGTCCCGGATCTCGCCGCGTCCTCCGGCTGGCACAAACAGCATTCCCCACGCGCCAGGAAGCTCGTCGAGGAAGACGGCTTCCACTCGATGATCACCGTCCCGATGCGGGCGCGCGGCGTCATCCTCGGTATCGCCACCTTCTGGCGGTCCACGCGGCCCATGGCGTTCGAGAGCGAGGACCTGTCCGTCGCCGAGGAACTGGTCGCCAGGGCGGCGGTCAGCGTCGACAACGCCCGCCGCTACACCCGTGAACACACCATGGCCGTCACGCTCCAGCGCAGCCTGCTGCCGCGCGGCCTGCCCGACCAGAACGCCATCGACGTCGCCTACCGCTATCTGCCCGCCCAGGCCGGTCTCGGCGGTCTCGGCGGCGTCGGCGGCGACTGGTTCGACATCATCCCGCTGCCCGGCGCCCGCGTGGCGCTGGTGGTCGGCGACGTCGTCGGCCACGGCCTGCACGCCGCCGCCACCATGGGCCGGCTGCGTACCGCCGTCCACAACTTCTCCACCCTCGATCTGCCGCCCGACGAACTCCTCTGGCACCTGGACGAGTTGGTGGCCCGTATCGACCAGGACGAGGCGGTCGACGGAGCGGAGGCCGGCGTCACCGGCGTCACCTGCCTGTACGTGATCTACGACCCGGTCTCCGGAAACTGCACCATGGCTCGCGCGGGCCACCTCCAGCCCGTCCTCATCCAACCGGACGGCACGGCCGCCTTCGCCGACGTACCCGGCGGCCCGCCACTGGGACTCGGTGGGCTGCCCTTCGAGACCCTGGAGGTCCACCTGCCGGAGAACAGCCGGCTGGTGATGTACACCGACGGCCTCGTCGAGGACCGGCACCGGGACATCGACGAGGGCCTGACGCTGCTGCGCAGTACGCTCGCCGCGCAGGCCGACCGGACGCCCGAGCAGGCGTGCGACGCGGTCCTCCAGGCGCTGCTGCCCGAGCACCCGCGCGACGACATCGCCCTGCTGGTCGCCAGCACGCGGGTGCTGGACGGCGCGCACGTCGCCGACTGGGAGATTCCCGCCGACCCGGCCGCCGTGGGCAGGCTGCGGGCCGACGTCACGCGCAAGCTGACGGACTGGGGCCTGGTCGAGGAGGCGTTCACCACCGAGCTGATCCTCAGCGAGCTGGTCACCAACGCGATCCGCTACGCGTCGGGGCCGATCCGGGTACGGCTGATCCGCGACCGCAGCCTGATCTGCGAGGTCTCCGACCACAGCAGCACCTCACCGCATCTGCGGCAGGCGGCCGGCACCGACGAAGGCGGCCGTGGGCTCTTTCTCGTCGCCCAGTTCGCGGAGCGCTGGGGGACCCGCTACGGCGCTCAGGGCAAGGTCATCTGGACCGAACAGCTGCTCGGCAGCGCCTGACGCACCACCGCACGCGCTGTCTGTCAACTTGGATTCGGCCGTACGGGAGCCGACGAGCGAGGTCCGTGCGGACGCCATACGCTCGTCGAGAGCGCGAAATCAGGTACGTCAGCGTGAACTCCAACAGATGAACTCCAACAGACGTGGTACCCGCCCGCACACATGAGCGAAGGGACTGGGTTATGGGGCTGTTGTCGGCCGTACTGATATCCCTGGTGTTTCCGGCTCTGATGCTGCTCATCACGGTGGGGCTCGGACGTATGGAGGAGTTCCTGTTGCCCCATCTGCGGGCGCCGCGGCCGGCCGACGGTGACTCGGAGGCCCCGTCGGAGAACTCGGCGCCGGAGGACGGCCGCGCCAAGGACGTCCGGGCCGATGCCCGCGTGGAAGCCGTACGCCGTTCCGCCCGCCGCCGTGCCTACGGCACCCCGCGCCCCGTCGGCCGCACCAACACCGGCCCGCCGCGCGGCGCGCGGACGACCCCCCTGAGGTTCCGATGAGACAGCGCGACGTCGTCGACGCACTGCTCCGCACCCACGGCGGCACCTACGCCAAGGACGCGGGCATCCGGCTGCGTGACACCCCGCAGCCCCTCTACCAACTGATCGTCCTGGCCCTCCTGTTGAGCGCCCCCATCCGGGCCGGCGTCGCCGTCGCCACGGCGCGCGCCCTCAGCGAGGAGGGACTGCGCAACCCCCGCCGGATGACCCGGGCGACCTGGCAGCAGCGCGTCGACGCGCTGGGCCGGGGCGGCTACCGCCGTTACGACGAGAGCACCGCCACCCGACTCGGCGACGGCGCCGACCTGTTGATCCGGCGGTGGCACGCCGACCCGCGCCGGATGCGCGCCGAGGCCGACGGCGACGTGCCCGTCCTGCGCCATCTGCTCCAGGACCTGCCGGGGATCGGCCCCACCGGGGCGGACATCTTCCTGCGCGAGGTACAGACCGTGTGGCCCGAGGTGGCGCCGTACTTCGACACCAAGGCGCTGCGCGGCGCGGAACGTCTCGGGCTCGGCACCGACGCGGCGACGCTCGCCCGGCTGTCCGGGGACGCGGGCCCCGCCGTCCTGGCCGCCGCGCTCGTACGCGCCGCGCTGGACGACGACATCGTCGAGGACTGCCTGCGCGAGGCACGACGGGAGACACGGGCCGGAGCCGCGACCTGAGAAGGGGACGGCGGCGGGCAGTCAGTCAGTTCTAGTACTCGCTGTCGATGCCCGTCACGAACGCCTGTCCCGTCGGCGCGTCGTCCGCCGAGAAACCCGCCTCGCCGAGCGCGGCGCCCGCCACCCGCTTCGCCTCCTTCTCGGCGGCCCGCCTGTTCTCCGCCTCGATCTCCAGCCGGATGCTGAACGTGCCGCCCTCGTTGACCGTCAGGCTGTCCAGGTCCTCGGCCTCACCCAGCGCCGTGTGCTGCGGGTCCGCGGGCCTCAGGGCCCGCAGCAGCGCCGCGCGAGAGTCGGCGTCGAGCGTGCGCAGGAAGGTGCCGGGGACGGTGATGACGTACGCGGTCATGCGAACTCCTGGCGTTGACGGCCCCCGTCGTACGGGGTGGGCTTCGCGCCCCACCCTGTGACCTGCCCGGTTTTTCCCTTCGATCACCTCCCCGTTCCGGATCACCGCCCGGATTCCCGCACCTGTGCCCCACGGACATCGTCCGGGCGGGCGGGGGGAGGTCTCGCTTCCGGGCGGCCGTTTCGTGTGGGATGCTGACCACTTCCGGATCTCCCCTTCTCTCAGCCGAGGCACTATGCGCTGCGTCATCGCCCGCTTCCCCTTCGATCTGGTCAAGAGCGAGGTGCAGGCGGCGATGAAGGGCATCAAGCCCGAACCGGTCACGGGCGAGTCCGTCGTCATCAGCCGCCGTACCTATCCGGTGAAGCAGGTGGGCGAAGTGATCACGCGCCAGGACCGCCGTGACTTCTCCGCCGCCGAGGTGACACGCGCGCTGACTCGTCTCGGCTTCACGTGCCGCAGCGCCCCCCTCCCCGCGCCCGTGGTGGAACCGAGCCCGCTGGAGACGGCGTCGGCGCTGCTCGGCACCCCCACGCGGAACTGACCGACCGCGCGGACCCGACTTGGGGGGGGGGGCGCCCCCCCCCCCCCCGGGGGGGGGGGCGCGCGGGGAGATGCGCCGCGCAGGGGCGCCGCCCCAAAACGACACCCGTGGGGCAGGACCCCCCCGAGCGCCCCCC
>NZ_JBITIB010000043.1:0-53238 GCF_044458565.1 Streptomyces sp. NPDC050433
GACGCCCACCTCGCCGGCACACCCCGAGCCCGCACCCGCACCAGCCACTTCGCAGCGCTGTGCCCCGCCGAGCTAACGCTCGACGGGGCACAAGCAGGGGCCGAATAAACCAACAGCATCCAACAGGGCCGGCCCCCGCGGTGCGTTGTCAGGCGCCTGCCTCGGCCTCGGCCGCCGTCTCCTCCTCGTACGCCAACTCTTCCGGCAGGAAGCCCGGCAGCCACTCCTCAAGCTCCTCGCGGAGCCGCACCGTGGCGTTCAGCTGGCACAGCACCCCGATCGTGCTCAGCGTGACGCGATGTATCAGCAGATACGCGGGCGGCAGATTCAACTGCTTCCCCAACTGGTGTGCCGGAGACCGCGGATCGGCTATGCGGGCCGCCTGGGTACGCATCCAGCCCCGGCTGAAGGTGAACTCCTCCGCCTCCGCCGGCTCGATGATCGGCAGCAGATACTCCAGCACCGCCACCGGGTCGAGATCGATCGACTCCTTGACGAACCCCTCCGTGCACAGGAGTTCGTACACCGTCTCGGCGTCCCCCTCCAGCGTCAGCCGCAGCGACTCACCGATCGTCTCGGGCAGCCCGCCCGGCAGCCGGTCCACGGTGCCGAAGTCCAGTACACCGAGCCGCAGTTCACCCTCGGCCTCCATGCCGTCCTCGCCGGCGCCGACGGGTGGCAGCAGCCGGAAGTTGCCCGGATGCGGGTCCGCGTGCAGCAGCCCCGTACGGGCCGGGCCCGAGAAGAGGAATCGCGCCAGCAACTGGCCCGCACGGTCGCGCTGCTCCTCGGTGCCGTCGGCGATCACGTCGGCCATCGGTATGCCGTCGATCCACTCCGTGACCAGCACCTGGTCGCACTGGTGCACCACATCGGGCACGACCACGTCGGGATCGTCCGCGAACTCCGCCGCGTGTTCCCGCTGGGCCGCCGCCTCCAACTCGTAGTCCAGCTCCTCCGACACCCGGTCGCGCAACTCGTTGATCAGGGGCTTGACGTCCATGCCCGGAAGCAGCGGACCCAGCAGCCGGGCGAACCGGCTCAGCTGCGCCAGGTCCGAAAGCAGCGCCTCCCCGGCGCCCGGATACTGGACCTTGACGGCCACGTTCCGTCCGTCGTGCCACACCGCCCGGTGCACCTGGCCGATCGACGCGGCGGCGGACGGCTTCTCCTCGAACTCCAGGAACAGCTCACGCCACTCTTCGCCCAGCCGCTCCGTCAGCACCTTGTGCACCGTGCTGGTCGGCATCGGAGGAGCCGCCTCCTGGAGCTTGGTGAGCGCCGCCCGGTACGGCCCCGCCACCTCCTCGGGCAGCGCCGACTCGAAGACGGACAGCGCCTGCCCGAACTTCATGGCGCCGCCCTTGAGCTCACCCAGTACCTTGAACAGCTGATCCGCGGTGCGCTGCTGGAGCTCCCGGCCCACGATCTCGGCGGACTTCCCGCCGATCCGCTTGCCCAGACCCCACGTGGCACGACCGGCGAAGCCCAGCGGCAGCGCGGCCAACTTGGCAGTTCGGGTGACCGCCTTCCGGGGAAGATCAGACATGCGCCCCTCCAAATCCCAGACAGCCGCGCCGCGTACGGCGATTACCCCACCATTGTGTCGTGCGGTCCACCCGTCCCGGCCATGCCCTCTCCCTCCAGTTCTCCGGCGGCCCCGCAGGGGCAGACGGGATGCGGCGCGATCCGCTCCGAACGCCAGTCGAGCAGCGGCAGCGTGACCTCCCAGCGCGCACCGGTGCTCGCCGGCAACTCCCCGTCCAGGAACGACAGCGCGTGGGCGGCGGCGAGACCGGCCACGGTGGTGGCGAGACCCAGGTCACAGGCCGGTGTGACCGACGCCCTGCGTCCCGACCGCCACTGCGCCAGCATCAGCGGCCACCCGGCGTCCCGGCCGGTGCGCTCCTCGGCCAGGCAGCCCGCGCACCCCGTGCCGCCCGGCAGCACCAGCGGGCCCACCACACCCGTGGCCTCCACAACTCCCGCGTAGAGATGAGGAGTCCCGGTGGCGATCCAGCGCTCGGCGGACGCCGGATCCGGGGCATACGCCGCGAGCCCGTCCCGTGGGGCGACGATCACCAGCGACAGCCCCGCTCCGCCACCGCTCGCCAGGGCCGCCCGCGCGTCGGCCCGCTCGGCCCGCTCGGCCCGCTCGGCCCGCTCGGGCCTCTCGGCCGCTCTCCCGCCCGACATGTCGTCGGGGGCTCCCGCCTCCGCCCCAGCCGGATCAGCCGCCACCGCGTCGGCCGCCCGCACCCCCGGCGCCCCCGCTCTGACCGATCTGCCGGGAGCCGAGCGTCGCACCAGCAGCCGGGCCGCCACATCCCGGCGCTCACCCACCGACTCCGCCGGCAGCCCGCCCGGCCCCACGTCCCACGCCTCCGTGAGCCCGCCGTCCAGCACATCCACCCGGCCCACCCCGGAGGCCGAGAGCGTGGAGGCGATGGCCGCGCCCACACGCCCCGCCCCGCGCACCTGGACGCGCATGGTGCGCCGCGCCGCCAGCCGCTCCAGCGCCGCACCCGGTTTCCGGTGAGTGATGGACAGCGACGCCAGATCCGCCCGCAACCGGTCCAGCTCGACCTTTCGATTCCGTAACGCTTCGGCCCGTCCGCCCGCCTCGGTGTCGTCCAGCAGCCCGGCCGCCGCGAGCCGGTCCACGAGCGCGTCCGCCTTGCCGTCCGGCAGCCCCATGCTCCGCGCCTCGTCCCGCAGCAGCGGCAGCCCCCGCGTCCCGTCGAGCAGGTCGAGAAAGCTGCCCGTGGCCGTATCCACCGGGCCCACCACCACCGCGTGCGCGGGCGTGATTCCGAACTGCACGGTCTGCCGCTCCCGCCAGGCCCGGCGCAGCGCGGGTTTCACCATTGGATGCATATTCGTCTCCCCCCGTGATGCCTGTCGTGCGATCCGAATCCAGAATGCAGGGAACCGGTGAGAGCTGCGGAGAGTTATCCACAGGCGTGGGGAATTAGCGGTTCAAATGACGGGTGTATGGAGTGGATCAAGATCAAAAGGCCTTGGCGCCGGGACGTCCTTCACTGACAGCGGGTAACGTCGAAGCGTGTCCGCCGACCCTTCCCCTCGCGTTGCGGGGGAATCCCCACCGCACAGCGCCGGAAGCGAAGAGCGCAGCGTGACCGGCCGCCCGCAGCGCGGCCCGGCCACGAGCGCCGTCGAAGTCCGCAGGAGCGCTCGGCGCAACAGGACGGTCTCGGCCTACCGCGAGGGCGACCGCACCATCGTGCTCATCCCGGCCCGGATGACGGAGGCCGAGGAGCGCCGCTGGGTGACCGTGATGCTCGACAAGCTCGCGGCCCAGGAGAGCAAGCGCATACTCGGCGACGGTGATCTCACGCAGCGCGCCAAGCGGCTGTCCGAGCAGTATTTCGAAGGGCGGGCCCGTCCCGCGTCCGTCCGATGGGTCACGAACCAGAACACCCGCTGGGGCTCCTGCACCCCGGCCGAGGGCAGCATCCGCCTCTCGCACCGGCTGCAGGGCATGCCCGAGTACGTCGTCGACTACGTGCTCGTCCACGAACTCGCCCATCTGCTCGTGCCGGGACACGGGCCGCGCTTCTGGGAGTTGCTGGAGGCGTACCCCCGTACCGAACGGGCCCGCGGCTACCTCGAAGGCGTCGTCGCCGCCGAGCAGTTGCCGCATCTGCCCGCCGCCGCCGGAGAGTGACGCCCCCTGACGGCGCCCGTGTTGGGGCCCTTCGGTGATCGTGTACCGAATGTGTACCGGCTTGGCTCGTTGTCGGACTTAACCGTTAGCCTGACGCGACGTGTTCAGCTCGGGATGGGGGACGGTCGTTACGCATGGCCAGGGAATTCCAACGCGGCCACAAGGCCAAGATCAGTGACCTCACGCAGGGGACGGATCTGTACGTAGGTGTGCAGATCGCCGCACCCGGCTTGACGTTCGACATCAGCTGTTTCGGCCTCGATGCCAATGAACAGCTTTCGGACGACCGGTATTTCATCTTCTTCAATCAGCCGAAGTCTCCCGAGGAATCCGTTCAGTTGCTGGGCGCGCAGTCGGGGGACACCGAATCCTTCCGCGTGACGCTCGACCGTATTCCGGCGAACATCCAGCGGCTCTCCTTCACCGCCACCATCGACGGCGCCGGACAGATGTCCCAGGTGGGTCCCGGATACATCCGGATAGTCGCGGGCGGCGAAGAAGTCGTCCGATACGCCTTCAACGGCTCCGAGTTCAGCACCGAACGCGCGGTGATGCTCGGAGACTTCTACCTCAAGGACGTCTGGCGGTTCGCCGCCGTGGGCCAGGGCTTCGACGGCGGACTCGACGCACTGCTCAAGAACTTCGGCGGCGAAGTCGCCGAGGAGGAGCCGGCCGCGACCCAGCCGCCCGCCGGCGGAGCCGTCCCGTCCTTCGCCCCGCCGCCCGGCGGCGCCGCGCCCGCTCCGTCCTTCGGAGCCCCGCCCGCCCCGCAGCCCCCGCCGTTGTTCGGAGCCCCGTCAGCGCCGCAGGCACCGGCTCCCGCGCCGCACCCGATGCACGGCGCGCCCACCGTCACGGCGCCGATGGCACCGGCGCCCGCACCGTCGCCCTACGCGCAGCCGCCCGGTCAGCCGCAGGCGCCCCAGCCGCCGCAGCAGCCGCAGTTCGGCCAGGTCCCCGGCCAGCCGCCCGGCCAGTTCCCCGGTCAGGCACAGCCACCCGGCGCGCCCTCGCCGTACGGGCAGCCGGCACCGTCTCCGTACGGAGGCCAGCCTCAGGGCGAACCGCCTCCGGGCATGCCGCAGGCGGGCCAGCAGGCAGGCGCCGGTCTCCAGGCCGCGCTCCAGCCGTACCGCGAGGCGGCCACCGGCCAGCGCTGGACCCCGCAGAACCAGCAGCTCATGCGGGTCGACCTCGCCATGGGCGGCGCACCCGTCCTGGCCCGCCAGGGCAGCATGGTCATGTACCAGGGCAAGGTCGAATTCGGCTACAAGGGCGCCGGCTTCGCGGGCCGCATCGTCGGCAACGCCACCGGGCAGGAAATGCAGCTGATGCGCTGCACCGGCCGCGGCCAGGTGTTCCTCGCCGAGGAAGGCTCGCACCTGCACCCGATCGAGCTCCAGGGCGACGCCGTCTGCGTCTCCGCGGAGAACGTGCTCGCCTTCGACGAGTCCCTTCAGTACGAGGTCCGCCGCATCGAGGGCCACGGCATCCCCGGCGGAGCCCTGTTCACGATGCAGTTCCAGGGCACCGGCACCGTCGTCGTGAAGACCCACGGTGTCCCGGTCGTCCTGCCGGTCACGCCCACGACCTTCGCCGACTGCAACGCCGTCGTCGCCTGGTCGGCAGCCTCCCAGGTGATCCTCTCCAGCCAGGTCCGGCTGCGCCGCAACGCGTATCCGGGGCACAGCGGAGAGACCGTGAATCTGCAGTTCCGGGGAGCCCCCGGCAACTTCATCGTCGTCCAGCCGTACGAGGTCTGAGGGAGTCCGGCACATGAACCAGCAACTCGCGGGCTTCGCCCCGACCCCCGTCACGGCCCGGATGGAGAATCACGGCCGCACCATGCTCAAGGTCGCCATGGCGAGCGGGCAGGACCTCTACGCGCGCACCGGCTCGATGGTCGCGTACGAGGGCTTCGTGCAGTACGAGCCCAATCCGCCCGCCGTGCGTCAGATCGCCGGCCAGTGGGTGACCGGCGAAGGCACCCCGATCATGAAGTGCTCCGGTGACGGTCTGCTCTACCTGGCCGATTACGGCGCCGACGTCGTCGTCATCAACCTCAACAACGACTCGCTCTCGGTCAACGGCACCAATCTGCTGGCCTTCGACGCGCACCTCCAGTGGGGCGTCGAGAAGGTCAAGGGACTGGCGAAGTTCGCCGGACAGGGGCTGTGGAACGTCACGGTCGCCGGGACCGGCTGGGTCGCGCTGACCTCGCGCGGCACGCCGATCGTCGTCGACTGCGGCCGTGGCGAGGACGAGACCTACGTCGACCCCGATGCCCTCGTGGCGTGGTCACCCGCGCTCAAGGTGAAGGGCAAGCGGAGCTTCAAGGCCTCGTCGCTGATCGGACGGGGCAGCGGGGAGGCCTTCCAGATGGCCTTCTCGGGCCAGGGCCTCGTCGTCGTACAACCGAGCGAGGACAGCACCGACCGCCTGCGGATCCGGGGCTGAGGGGGAGGGGAACATCATGCAGAGCCCGCTTTTCGGACTCGCGGAAACGCAGTCCCAGGACCGCTACGTCGTGCAGAACCCGCAGTTGCTGCGGGTCGCGCTCACCGGCCACGACGACGTCCTCGCCCGAAAGGGCGCGATGGTCGCCTACCAGGGACTCATCGACTTCGACGGTGAGTACCAGTCCCAGGGCCAGCGCCGGGCCAGGGCGAACACCGGCGAAGGCCTCGACCTGATGCGCTGCTCCGGGCAGGGCACCGTCTACTTCGCCAACCTCGCGCAGTACGTGCACGTCGTGGATGTCGACCAGGAGGGCATGACCGTCGACAGCGCCTATGTCCTGGCGCTCGACTCCACGCTCCACACCGAGGTCATCGCGGTGGACAGCCAGTACGGCATCTCCGGCTCCGGCAAGTACCAGCTCAACATCTCGGGCCGGGGCAAGGTCGCCCTGATGACGTCCGGGCAGCCGCTGATGATGCACGTGACGCCCGACAAGTACGTCAACGTCGACGCGGACGCGATCGTGGCGTGGTCCTCCGCGCTCCGGGTGCAGATGCAGGCGCAGACGCACTCCTCGGGCGTACGGCGCCGGCGCGGCAACACGGGCGAGGGCTGGGAGCTCAGCTTCCTCGGCCAGGGCTTCGCGCTCGTCCAGCCCAGTGAGGTCATGCCGCCGCAGAACGCGGAGATCGGGCAGGGGATGCGCGCGCAGTTCGGCATGGGCCAGCAGGGCGCCCACGCGCAGAACCAGAACAACGTCTGGAACAACCAGCGCTGATCCGGAAGGCCGGAAGGGCTGAGCTTTCAGCCCTTCCGGCCCGCTCGCGACGCGTCAGCCCCGCACCGGCCCACCGAGCGCTGTGCGCGCACGGTCCAGGAGCCGTGCCACCGACCCGTCGGCCACCGCCACCGCCTCGTCGTAGGTGAACCAGCGCAGGTCCAGCGACTCCTCGCTGATCTCCTCGACCGCCCCGACCGGCGCCAGAGCCGCGTACTGGACGTCCAGATGCCAGTGGCAGGGTGCCGGAATCGAGTGCCGGTCGAGCTGTACGGGCCCGCCCGGCAGCAGCGTCAGCCCCGCGATCCCGGACTCCTCCGTGGCCTCGCGCAGCGCCGCCGCCGCGAGCGAGACGTCCGCCGTCTCGCAGTGGCCGCCCATCTGCAGCCACATGCCGAGCTTCTTGTGGAGGGTGAGCAGCACCCGGCCCCGCTCGGGGTCGATCACCAGGGCGCTCGCCGTGACATGCCCGGCCTCACAGGATTTCCACATCCCGTCGGGACGGGCCGCCAGGTGCTCCAGATAGATCCGTCGCAGCTCGTCCTGTCCGTCGTACGTCTCCAGTACGCGGACGGCGTCGTCGTGCAGGCTCACTTGGCGCTGTCGTCCTTGCCCTCGTCGCCGTCCTCGTCGCCGCCCCTGCCCTTGTCGTCGGGTCGGCCGTCGTCCTTCTCGGGGGCCGCGCCGGGCCCCTGATCGGGACCCTCCGGGTCCTTCGCGAGCTTCGGCCTGCCGCCCGCCGCCTCGCCGAGCAACTTGTCCAGCTCGGAGAAGTCCGCGTGCTCGTGGTGGACGAAGCCGTCCGGGTCGTCCAGGTCCGAGGCCGTGGGCAGCATGTCCGGGTGCTCCCAGAGCCCGTCGCGGCCGTCCACGCCCCGCGCGTCCGTGAGCGAGGCCCAGAGCCGGGAGGCGTCCCGCAGCCGCCTGGGACGCAGCTGAAGGCCGATGAGAGTGGCGAAGGTCTGCTCGGCCGGGCCACCCGACGCGCGGCGCCTGCGCAGCGTCTCGCGCAGTGCGTCGGCCGACGACAGCCGGGTCTTGGCCGCCTCGTGCACCACCGCGTCCACCCAGCCCTCGACCAGCGCGAGCGCCGTCTCCAGCCGGGCCAGGGCGGCCTTCTGCTCGACCGTGTCCTCCGGCTGGAACATGCCCTGCTGAAGCGCTTCCTGAAGCTGCTCGGGGTTCGAGGGGTCCAGCTGGCTGACCGCGTCCTCCAGCTTGGAGGCGTCGACCTTGATGCCCCGCGCATAACCCTCGACGGCGCCGAACAGATGCGACCGCAGCCACGGCACATGGGCGAAGAGCCGCTGGTGGGCGGCCTCGCGCAGGGCCAGATACAGCCGCACCTCGTCCTGGGGGATGCCGAGGTCCTTACCGAAGGCCGCGATGTTCAGCGGAAGCAGCGCCGCCTTGCCTGCCGGGCCCAGCGGCAGCCCGATGTCGGTCGAACCGACCACCTCGCCCGCCAGCACACCCACGGCCTGCCCGATCTGCTGGCCGAACATGGCGCCGCCCATGGAGCGCATCATGCCGATCAGCGGGCCGGCCATGGCCTGCATCTCCTCGGGCAGCACGTCGCCCATGGCGGCGCCCACCCGCTCGGCCACCGGGTCCACGAGCTGCTGCCACGCGGGGAGGGTCGCCTCGACCCACTCGGCGCGGCTCCACGCCACGGTCGATCCCGCGCCCGAGGGCAGCGACGTCACGGCGTCCAGCCAGACGTCGGCCAGCCGAACGGCCTCCTCGACGGCGATCCGCTCGCCGGGGCTCACGCTGGCGTCCTTCGTACCGTCGGGCGTGCCCTGCGAGACCGTCTGGCGGGCGATCTGCTTGGCCATGTCCCAGTTCACGGGACCGCCCTCGTAGCTGAGCATCTGACCGAGCTGCTGGAAGGCCGCGCCCAGATCGCTGGGGTTCATCGATCCGAACATCGCGGCGAACGGGTTGTCCCCGCCCGCGCCACCGCCCGGACCGCCCGGCAGGCCGAACCCCGAGAAGGGGTTGCCCCCGCCGCTTCCGCCGCCGGCACCCTGACCACCTCCGGCGGGGTCGTTCTTCTTGCCGTCGCCGTCCTCTGGCTCCTCCGGCGGAAGGCCGAATCCGAATGGGGTGTCACTCACGGGTTTCCTCGGCTCGTTGGGCCGCCGGCTTTCCCGCCGACGGCGACTGCCCGACACCACCCAGCGTAGACATCCGAGGCCGCATCCGGGCTCGGTGCTCCGCCAACGCGCGGCCTGCGGCAGGATGGACGCCACCTGGTACGTACGTTTCATACACGTCCGTACTGAAGACAACCGCTGGAGACGCCCGGTGAGTTCCCCAGATCCGCAGGTTCGCGCAGCGCGAAACCGCTCAACCCCGACCCCGCCGCGTGGCCCCGTCGTCGCGGTCACCGGTGCCGCCTCGGGCGTCGGCGACCTGCTCACCAGGCGCCTCGCGGCGTCCGAGGAGATCAAGCAGGTCGTCGCCATCGACGAGCGCCGGGGCGAGGTGACCGAGGCGCAGTGGCACATCCTCGACGTACGGGATCCGGCCATCGCCGAGAAGCTGCGCGGCGCGGACGTGGTGGTGCACCTGGCGCTCGATCTGGACCTGGAACGGGACGCCGCCGCCCGTACGGCGTACAACGTACGTGGCACTCAGACCGTCCTCACGGCCGCTGCCGCCGCAGGCGTGCACCGGGTCGTCCTGTGCACGTCGGCCATGGTCTACGGGGCGCTGCCCGACAACGACATCCCGCTGTCGGAGGACGCCGAGCTGCGCGCCACCGCGGAGGCCACGGGCGTCGGCGACCTGCTGGAGATCGAACGGCTCGGCCGCCGGGCGCCCCGCGCGCACCCCGGCCTGAACGTCACGGTCGTGCGGCCCGCCGTCCTCGTCGGCGGCACTGACACCGCCCTGACCCGCTACTTCGAGTCACCCCGGCTGCTGGTCGTCGCGGGCTCCCGGCCCACCTGGCAGTTCTGCCATGTGGACGACCTGGTCAGCGCCCTGGAGTACGCCGCGCTGGAGAAGGTCGACGGCGAGTTCGCGGTCGGCTGCGACGGCTGGCTCGAACAGGAGGAGATCGAGGAGCTGAGCGGCATCCGCCGCATGGAACTGCCCTCCGCCGTCGCCCTGGGCGCCGCCGCCCGGCTGCACCGGATCGGCCTCACACCGTCCCCGGCCGGCGACCTCGCGTACACGATGCATCCGTGGGTGGTCAGCGTCGGCCGTCTGCACGACGCCGGCTGGCGGCCCCGCTGGACCAACGAGGAAGTCCTCGGCGCGCTTCTCGAAGAGGTCGAGGGCCGCCACACCGTCGCGGGCCGCCGCCTCGGCCGTAAGGACGCCACGGCCGCCGGCGCCGCCGGTGCGACGGTCGCCCTGCTCGGTGCGGCAGCGGTGGTACGCCGCGCCCGCAAGGCGCGCCGACGCCTCTGAGCCTCAGGAGCGCGCCGTGCGTCTGTCGCCCTCCGTAGGAGGCGCGAACTCCGCAGGACGCTCCGGGCGAGCGGGCCGGCCGCCGGTGGAACGCGCCATTACGGGATGCCGGTGCCGTACGGCACGATGGGCCGCATGGCACGCATCGAGGCGCATCCGGGCGAGCAGGCGGCACAGGACCCCATCCGTCTGCTGGCGATTCGCGACAGCCCGCTGTCCGTCGACGAGATCTTCCAGGCCGTCGGCGACGACGCGGCGGGAGGCACCGCGCTCTTCGTCGGGACGGTCCGGAACCACGACGGGGGCGCCGATGTCGACACCCTCGGATACTCCTGTCACCCGTCAGCCGAGGCAGAACTACGCCGGGTGGCCGAGAAGGTCGCCGCCGATTACCCGGTCCGCGCACTGGCGGCCGTCCACCGTGTGGGGGACCTCGCCGTCGGAGATCTGGCCGTCGTCGTCGCCGTCTCCTGCCCGCACCGCGCGGAGGCCTTCGAGGCCTGCCGCAGGCTGATAGACGACCTCAAGCACGAAGTGCCGATATGGAAGCACCAGACATTCTCCGACGGCACGGAGGAATGGGTCGGGGCCTGCTGACGCCCTTCCCGCACCGCCGAGTTGCTTTCTGTCCCCATGTGGCCCGATTTGCGTAACTGCACCCCTGCCCGGAGCGTTGAAGCAGCAGATGACTAATCTGCTGATCAGCAGGTTGCACGGACACGCACACACATGGGTAGGGAGGTTGGGGATGGGTGCGCTTGCCTGGTTGCTGATTCCGCTTTTCGCCGTCGTCTGCGCGGCGATATGGGGAAGCTGGGCCTCAAGGACTCGACACACCGGAGACGTGGCCGAACTCGCCGGCTACGCGCGCTTCCGGGACGCGATGGCGAAGTCCGAACCCGCGACGACGGACGTCACCTGAGGCCCGTGCGGACGGCCCCCGGGGTGTGCTGACAGACCCTTCCCGTACTGTCGTTCCATGCCACGCCGCACCGCGACGATGCTCGCATCCACGCTCGTCCTCATCGCGCTGCTCTGTGCCGGAGTGTTCATCCCCGTTCCGTACGCGGAGATGAGCCCCGGTCCGACGGTGAACACTCTGGGCGACGCGAACGGCGAGCCGGTGCTTCACATCTCCGGGCGCAAGACTTATCAGACCTCGGGTCATCTCAATATGACGACCGTCAGGGTCACCGGCGCGGATTACAAGATGAATGTGGTCGAGGCGGTCTACGGCTGGCTGTCGCACGACAACATCGTGGTGCCGCACAACACTCTCTATCCGGACGGCAAGACGGAAGAGCAGTCCACGCAGGAGAATGCCGAGGAGTTCAGCCAGTCCCAGGAGAGCGCGAAGGTCGCGGCCCTGAAGGAGGAGAACATCCCCGTCACCTCACGGGTGATCGTCTCCGCGGTTGTCAAGGACAGCCCCTCCGACGGCACACTGCATGCCGGTGACGTCATCAGGGCGGTGGACGGCAAGACGGTCGAGGCGCCGCCGGACGTCGCGGAGATCGTCACCAAGCACAAGCCGGGCGAGGACGTCGAGTTCACGATCATCCCGGCCAAGGTCGCGCAGGCGGCCGAGAAGGCCGGCAAGGAGCCCGAGGGCACCGAGAAGGTCACGGTCAGGACGGTGAAGTCCGACGAGGACGACGACCGCGCCATCGTCGGTATCCAGGCAGGGACGGACCACACGTTCCCGTTCGAGATCGACATCAAGCTGGCCGACGTGGGCGGACCGAGCGCCGGTCTGATGTTCGCGCTCGGGATAGTCGACAAGATCACGCCCGGCGATCTGACGGGCGGCGAGTTCGTCGCCGGTACCGGCACGATCGACGACAACGGCAAGGTCGGCCCGATCGGCGGTATCGGGATGAAGCTGGTCGGTGCGCGGGACGCGGGCGCCAAGTACTTCCTGACGCCGGACGAGAACTGCGCCGCGGCGGCCTCCGACATCCCGAAGGGCCTCAACCTGGTGCGGGTGAAGAACATCAAGGACGCGACGGCGTCCCTGGAGAAGATCAAGAGCGGGGACACCGCGGGTCTGCCGAGCTGTTCGACGAACTGACGAAGGCCCGCCCCGACTTTCGGAACTTCCGAACGCCGGACGGGCCGCGGACGCGGCCCGTCCGGCGTTCACTGCACGGCCTACGGCCTACGACTCGAACGTGGCGGCCAGGGCCTCGGCCAGGCCAGGCACCAGCCCCGCGCCGGTCAGCACCTGGGTCGGCGAGTCCTTCTCGCGCAGCCGCAGCGCCGAGTCCCGCGTCCCGTCCCGCAGTACGGCGACCGTCATCCGTACCTCCTGACGGTCCGGGTGGGCGGCGACCCAGTCCACGAGCGCGGACTCGTCCAGGCCCTCGGGCACGGACGCCTCGGCGGACGGCGGCAGCATCAGGCGCTCCACCGTGATCGCACAGCCGGCCACCGCGCCGGGCCAGGCGATCGTGGCGAGGAACTCGTCGAGCGGCGTGCCCGCCGGGATCTCGTCCTGCTCGACGGGCGTGAGCGGGGCGTGTGTCGAGCCGTCGTCGAGCCCGAGCTGGGTGGCCAGCTCCGGTTCGTCGGAGCGCAGCCGGGCCGTGTCGACGAGGGCGAAGAGCCTGGCCGGCTGGTCCCAGCCCAGGCCGGAGGCGTATTCGTCGATCTCCAGCACCGCACGGGTGATGGGGGTCGAGGCGACCGGGCCCGACGCCGAGTGCGGCTCGTCGGACGAGGAGGCGGAGGAAGAGGAGGAGGAAACGTTGGACATGGCCAACATCCTGCCTCCTTCCGACCCCCCTGCGGGAACTAGGTAAAGCCTCAGTAAGTTGCATGAGTGGGCCCTACGATCGCTTGGGCCCACTTACAGACGTTGATTTCAGCTGCTTCACACGACCGCGAACTTCGAGGTGCGCACGTTGGCTTTCCAGATGCCGGACCGCGGCGGAGGCCCGACCGGGCCACGGATCAGAGTGGGCCGGCCGTCCAGACGTGCCCGGACCCTGCTCATGACACTGGGCATTCTGGCCGTCCTGGCCATGATGTTCGTCATGTTCGCGGGGTTCTGGACCGACTGGCTCTGGTATCGCTCGGTGAAATACTCGTCCGTTTTCACCACCACCCTTTGGACCAAGGTCGGCCTGTTCGCGGTCTTCGGTCTGCTGATGGCGGCTGCCGTCGGCGTGAACATCTGGCTGGCGCACCGGCTGCGTCCGCCGCTGAGCGCGATGTCGCTGGAGCAACAGAGCCTCGACCGGTACCGGATGGGCATCGCCCCGTACAAGAAGTGGGTGCTGTTCGGGCTCACCGCGCTGGTCGGGCTGATCGCGGGCGCCTCCGCGGCCGGTCAGTGGCGCACCTGGCTGATGTGGGTCAACGGTGTGGCCTTCGGCCAGAAGGACCCGCAGTTCAACATGGACGTGAAGTTCTACGCGTTCGACCTGCCCTGGTACCGCTTCATGCTCGGCTTCGGATTCGCCGCCGTCGTGCTGGCGTTGATCGCCGCCGCGCTGACGCACTATCTGTACGGAGGGCTGCGCGTCACCAGCCCCGGCGCGCGCGCGACGGGCGCGGCCACCGGCCATCTCTCGGTGCTGCTCGGTGTGTTCGTCTCGCTGAAGGCCGTGGCGTACTGGCTCGACCGGTACGGACTCGCGGTCAAGGCGAGTGACTTCAAGGCCACCGGCAACTGGACGGGCCTGCGGTACGTCGACGCCAACGCCTATCTGCCGGCGAAGACGATCCTGTTCTGCATCGCCGCCATCTGCGCCGTGCTGTTCTTCGCGACGCTCTGGCGCCGCACCTGGCAGCTGCCGGTGATCGGCTTCGGCCTGATGGTCCTGTCCGCCATCCTCATCGGCGGTCTTTACCCGGCGATCGTGCAGAAGTTCCAG
Source organism: Streptomyces sp. NPDC050433 (assembly GCF_044458565.1). Taxonomy (NCBI): domain Bacteria; kingdom Bacillati; phylum Actinomycetota; class Actinomycetes; order Kitasatosporales; family Streptomycetaceae; genus Streptomyces; species Streptomyces sp. NPDC050433. The sequence goes on from NZ_JBITIB010000043.1 coordinate 14,228, forward strand.
GTCCAGCCGAACGAGCAGGCCAAGGAAGCCCCGTACATCGAGAAGAACATCGATGCCACTCGCGCCGCGTACGGCATCGACGACGCCGATGTGACGGACTACTCGGGCAAGGGCGACCCCGACAAGAAGGCGCAGCAGCGCGAGGCGGCCGACTCGGCCGCCAGCTACCGGCTGGTCGACCCCAACGTCGTCTCGCCCGCGTTCCAGCAGCTCCAGCAGGAGCGCAAGTACTACCAGTTCCCGGACACGCTGGACGTCGACCGCTACAAGGGCCAGGACACGGTCATCGGTCTGCGCGAGCTGAACATCACCGGTATCCCCAAGCGCAACTGGATCAACGATCACTTCACCTACACCCATGGGTACGGAGCGATCGCGTCCAAGGGCACCGGGACGGTCACCGACGAGAACGACGGCACGATCGGCGCGCCCGACTTCACCGAGTCCGGCCTGCCGACCACCGGCAACCTCGGCACGTACGAGCAGCGGATCTACTACGGCGAGAAGACCCAGCAGTACTCGATCGTGGGCGGCCCGCAGAAGGAGCTCGACTACGAGAAGAACGGTGAGCAGACCACCAGCTACAAGGGCAACAGCGGCGTCGACCTCTCCAACCCGGTGAACCGCGCGGCGTACGCCGTGGCGTTCAGCGAGCCGCAGATGCTCTACTCCGGCGCCATCGGCGAAGGTTCGCGGATTCTCTACAACCGCACGCCGAAGGAGCGCGTCGAGGCGGTCGCACCCTGGCTGACCATCGACGGCGACGCCTACCCCGCCGTGGTCGAGGGGAAGATCAAGTGGATCGTCGACGCCTACACCACGACGAACGGCTACCCGTACGCCTCGCGTACGACGCTGGGTGACACCACGGCCGACTCGCTGACCAACAACCAGCGCGCGGTCGTCGCGCAGCAGAACCAGGTCAACTACATCCGCAACTCGGTGAAGGCCACCGTCGACGCGTACGACGGCTCGGTCGACCTGTACCAGTGGGACACCGAGGACCCGGTTCTCAAGACCTGGATGAAGGCCTTCCCGGACACGGTCAAGCCGAAGACGGAGATCAAGCCAGATCTGCTGGCCCATCTGCGCTACCCGCAGGACATGTTCAAGGTCCAGCGCGAACTGCTCACCCGCTACCACGTCACGGACGCCGCCCAGTTCTACAGCGGATCCGACGCCTGGCAGGTGCCCGACGACCCGACGAACAAGGACAGCAGTGCGGTCCCGCCGTACTACCTGAGTCTGAAGATGCCGGGGCAGTCGGAGCAGAAATTCTCGCTGACGACGACCTTCACGCCCAACGGGCGTCCCAATCTGGGGGCGTTCATGGCCGTCGACGCGGATGCCAACAGCAAGGACTACGGCACGATCAGAGTCCTGAGAGTCACGTCGACGGTCCAAGGACCCCAACAGGTGCAGAGCGAGTTGAACGGCGTGCCCGAAGTCGCCGAGTTCGTACGGAACCTGAGAGGCACCGACTCGGACATCGAGTACGGAAACCTGCTGACGGTGCCGCTCGGCGGAGGGTTCCTGTACATCGAGCCGGTGTACGCCCGTGGTGGCAGCGCGAACTATCCACTGCTGAAGAAGATCGCCGTCTCCTACGGAGGTAAACCGGTCTTCAAGGACAGCCTGTCCGAGGCGCTGAACGCGGTGTTCGGTGTCGACGGCGCCGAGCCGCCACCGGAGACGACACCACCGGACGGCGACACGACGACGCCGCCCGCCACCGGTGACGCCGCGCTCAAGAAGGCCATCGCCGACGCCCAGAAGGCGTACACGGACGGTGAGGCCGCGCTGGCGAAGCAGGACTGGGAGGCGTACGGGAAGTCCCAGGAGGCCCTCCAGGACGCCCTGGAGCGCGCGGCCGAGGCGGAGAAGTCCGCGGAGGCGCCGGCCAAGCCCCCGGCGGGCGGGAGCGACGACAAGAGTTGATCAGCAACCACCCCGCGTCGTGGTAAGGTTGGGACACAACGACGCGGGGTGGAGCAGCTCGGTAGCTCGCTGGGCTCATAACCCAGAGGTCGCAGGTTCAAATCCTGTCCCCGCTACTAGCAGAAGACGAAGGCCCGGATCCGATCAGGATCCGGGCCTTCGCCGCGCGTTGCGGTGTCTTCGTACCTGTTCGTGGCCGGTCCATGACCGTCCGCCGTGAAGTGGGCGGCGGACGCGGGGAGTTGGCCGGAGAGGCGTTTGAGTTGTCTCTCTGTGGGCATGTCGACAAAACGCTGAAGTGACCTTGGTGGCCGCGATATACCAGGTGTACGCGGGTAACAGGTGGTGCAACGATGGATTTTATGGGGGACAGGGCAACTCTGTTGGAGACAGGGCGGTTTGTGCGGCGACAGGCGGATAGTTCCGCTTGCGCCGAGCACTTCAAGGACGCGACCGGTGCCACGGAGAGCGCCGACGCCGAGACGGAGGCGCGTCACCGGAGTGCCGCCGACGCCGGCGACGTCGCGTCGATGAGCGTGCTCGGCGCGCTGCTGCTGCGCCGCGGCGATCTGGACGCCGCCGAGAAGTACCTGCGCGCGGCGACCGCCGAGGGCGACCGCGCCGCGGCCAACAACCTGGGTGTCCTCCTCCACCAGCGCGGTTACATCGAAGAGGCGTCGGGCTGGTGGCGCGTCGCGGCCGTCGCCGGTTCGGCCGCCGCCGCGCACGCGCTCGGCCGGCACTACCGCGAGCAGGGCGACGAGCCCGCCGCCGAGTACTGGCTGCGCCAGTCCGCCGAGCAGGGCCACGCGCTGGGCGCCTACGCGCTCGCGGACCTGCTGGAGCACCGCAGCGACGTCGGCTCGGAGCGCTGGCTGCGGGCCGCCGCCGAGCAGGGCCACCGGGAGGCCTCGTACCGTCTCGCACGCACGCTGGAGCGGCGGGCGCGCCAGTCCGCGCGTACCGGCGGCACCCTCCGGGCGGTCATCACGGGCCAGGGGAACGGCGCGGGCGACGGCACGGGCTCCGGCGTACGAGAGACCCCCGCCGGTCCCGCCGGGCCCACCGGCACGGACGGCGCCGTAGCCGACGCGGGGCAGTCGCTCCTCGCCGAGGCCGCGCAGTGGTACCGGCAGGCAGCCACACGCGGGCACCGGCGCGCCGCGCTGCACCTCGGCGTGATCCTGGAGAGCCGTGGCGAGCTGAAGGAGGCCGGGCGCTGGTATCTGACGTCCGCCAAGGACGGCGAGGCACGCGCCGCCTGCGCCCTCGGCTTCCTGCTGCGCGACGCCGGTGACGAGGAGAGCGCCGCCGTCTGGTGGCTGCGCGCGGCGCAGGAAGGCGACGGGAACGCCGCCAACGCGCTCGGCGCGCTGCACGCCGCGCGCGGCGAGCAGCAGACCGCCGAGCGCTGGTACCGGGCCGCGATGGACGCGGGCGACGTCAACGGCGCGTACAACCTCGGGCTGCTCTGCGCGGCCCAGGACCGTACGGCACAGGCCGAGCAGTGGTACCGCCATGCCGCGTACGCGGGCCACCGTGAGGCGGCCAACGCCCTTGCCGTGCTGCTCCTCCAGGCCGACGACCCGACCGGGGCGGAGCCGTGGTTCTCCAAGGCGGCCGAGGCGGGCAGCGTGGACGCCGCGTTCAACCTCGGCATCCTGTACGCGGGCCGTGACGACGACCGTACGGCCCTGGTCTGGTACGAGCGGGCGGCAGCGGCCGGGCACACGGAAGCGGCCCTCCAGGTGGGCATCGCGTGCCTCAGGGACGGCGACGAGCGGGCGGCGGAGCGGCATCTGCGGTGCGCGGCCGGTGGCGGCAGCACGGAGGCGGCCTTCCGGCTGGCGAGCGTGCTGGACGCGCGGCAGCCGCCGCCGGGCGCTCCGGCGCTCGGTGAGGCGCAGCCGGAGAAGACCGAGTGCGAGCAGTGGTACGAGCGCGCGGCCGAGCACGGTCACCGGCGCGCCCAGGTGCGCGTCGGGATGCTCGCGGCGGGCCGGGGCGACATGGCGGACGCGGCGCGCTGGTACCGGGCGGCGGCGGAGGCGGGCAGCCGCAACGGCGCCTTCAATCTGGGGCTGCTGCTGGCCCGCGAGGGCAGCGAGCGCGAGGCGGCGCTGTGGTGGTCCCGCGCGGCGAAGGCGGGCCACGGGCGCGCGGCGCTGCGGCTCGCGCTGCTCGCGGCCCGGCGCGGGGAGCTGGCCGAGGGGCAGCGCTGGTGCGCCCGCGCGGTGGAGCTGGGGCCGTCCGAGGTCACGGAGCGGGCGGCGCGGCTTCGGGAGGCGCTGCACCAGGAGCTGACCGCGTGAGCGGCGGTCACCGGACGGTGACCGCCGCTTCGGGGCGCACGGGGTGCTCGACACCATCGATAGACGCCCGGCCGGAAGCTCGATGGCACGCTCGATCGGGCGCCGCAAAAGGGATTTGCGCTGGTCGACGGGGTGACGTAATGTCGAGTTCACCGACGCGGGGTGGAGCAGCTCGGTAGCTCGCTGGGCTCATAACCCAGAGGTCGCAGGTTCAAATCCTGTCCCCGCTACTGGCAGAGGGCGAAGGCCCGGATCCGATCAGGATCCGGGCCTTCGTCGTGCTCAGGACCGGGCGCAGTTGGGGCAGGTGCCCCGGTAGGTCACTTCGACGTCCGAGATCGCGAACCCGAAACGCTCCGTCGCCGGCAGGTCCGCCAGCAGGTCGCCCAGCGGGTGCACGTCGCGGATCGTGCCGCACTGCGCGCACACCAGGTGATGGTGCGGCCGGTGGGCGTTCGGGTCGTACCGCTTGGCACGCCGGTCCGTCGAGACCTCGATGACCTCGCCCAACGTCACCATCTCGCCCAGGGTGTTGTAGACCGTCGCCCTGGAGATCTCGGGCAGCCGGGCCACGGCACGCGCGTGCACCTCGTCCGCCGTGAGGTGTACGTGGTCCCCGTCGAGGACCTCGGCCACCACACGGCGCTGGGCGGTCATCCGCCAGCCGCGTTCGCGAAGTCGTTCCAACAGGTCACTCATGAGGGTCAGCTTAACAGTGAAGGGACCCAGATCCTGAATGAGTGTCGAGTTGGACTCTTACTTGACTTAGACAAAGTCCATCGTAGGATCGTGACAAGCAATCGCCCAGCGACAGGTACGGCACGTATGACGCAGGAGGAGCACGTGACTCAGGGACCGCTCACCACGGAGGCCGGCGCGCCGGTGGCCGACAACCAGAACAGCGAGACGGCGGGCGTCGGCGGTCCGGTTCTGGTCCAGGACCAGGCGCTTCTTGAGAAGCTCGCCCACTTCAACCGCGAGCGCATCCCGGAGCGCATCGTGCACGCCCGCGGTGCCGGCGCGTACGGCACCTTCACGCTGACCCGCGACGTCTCGCGGTGGACGCGTGCGAAGTTCCTCTCGGAGGTCGGCAAGCAGACCGAGACCTTCCTGCGCTTCTCCACCGTCGCCGGCAGCCTGGGCTCGGCCGACGCGGTGCGTGACCCGCGCGGCTTCGCGCTGAAGTTCTATACCGAGGAGGGCAATTACGACCTCGTCGGCAACAACACCCCGGTGTTCTTCATCAAGGACGCCATCAAGTTCCCCGACTTCATCCACACCCAGAAGCGCGACCCGTACACCGGCAGTCAGGAGGCCGACAACGTATGGGACTTCTGGGGTCTGAGCCCCGAATCGACCCACCAGGTCACCTGGTTGTTCGGCGACCGCGGCATCCCCGCCACGCTGCGCCACATGAACGGGTACGGCTCGCACACGTATCAGTGGAACAACGAGGCCGGCGAGGTCTTCTGGGTCAAGTACCACTTCAAGACCGACCAGGGCATCAAGAATCTCACCTCCGAGGAAGCCGCCGTGCTCGCCGGCAGTGACCCCGACAGCCACCAGCGCGATCTGCGCGAGTCCATCGAGCGCGGTGACTTCCCGTCCTGGACGGTGCAGATCCAGGTCATGCCGGCGTCGGAGGCGGCGGGCTACCGATTCAACCCGTTCGACCTGACCAAGGTCTGGCCGCACGAGGACTACCCGCCCATCGAGATCGGCACGTTGGAGCTCAACCGCAACCCGGAGAACATCTTCGCCGAGGTCGAGCAGTCGATCTTCAGCCCGGCGCACTTCGTGCCCGGCATCGGCCCGTCGCCCGACAAGATGCTCCAGGGCCGGCTCTTCGCGTACGGCGACGCCCACCGCTACCGCGTCGGCATCAACGCCGACCACCTGCCGGTGAACCGTCCGCACGCCACCGAGGCGCGTACGAACAGCCGGGACGGCTTCCTGTACGACGGCCGCCACAAGGGCGCCAAGAACTACGAGCCGAACAGCTTCGGCGGCCCGTTCCAGACCGACAGGCCGCTCTGGCAGTCCGTCCCGGTCACGGGCTCCACCGGCAACACCGAGGCTCCCGGCCATGCCGAGGACAGCGACTTCGTGCAGGCGGGCAACCTCTACCGGCTGATGTCGGAGGACGAGAAGGCGCGGCTGGTCGGCAACCTGGCCGGGTTCATCTCCCAGGTCTCGCGCGACGACATCGCCCAGCGGGCGATCGACAACTTCCGGCAGGCCGACGGAGACTTCGGCAAGCGGCTCGACAGCGCGGTCCAGGCATTGCGCGGCTGACGGCCCTCGCCGATGAGGCGGTGGAGGCCGGGTTCCGGGACGGACCCGCCTCCACCGCCGCCCCGGCCTCTCTCAGGTCCCGCGGCGCTCTCGGCCGGTCGGCCGGTCAGCCGGTCAGCGCCGGTGGGCGGCGCCTGACCGGGGCCCAGCACCGGATGATGTCGCGTACGGACACGATGCCGACCGGCTCCCGGTCGTCGCAGACGATCAGATGACGGAAGCCGCCGTGAGTCATCGCCTCGGCCGCCTCCTCCAGGGTCCAGATCGGTGAGGCGTACACGACGTCGGTCGTGGTGTGCGTGCCGGCGAGCTCCACCTCGGGATTCTGCCCGGCGCCGATCGAGATCAGGATGTCACGCTCGGTGATGATCCCGAGCCCGCTGGTATCGGTGTCCAGCACGACGGCGGCGCCGACGCGGCGTGCCGCCATCAGCTCTGCGGACTGGCGGAGTGTGTGGGCAGGTCCGATGGTGAGGACCACCGTGCTCATGGCGTCACGGACGAGCATGGATGGAGCCACCTCCTCGGTGAACCGGTCTCTCTGCTGGAGAACGAATTCACAAGTTCACAAGTGGGGGGACTTTCAGAGTGACACCGACACGGTGAGTCAACAAGGGGGCGGACGGAGCGAGACACCCGGCGCGCGAAGATCAGAAACACACGCCCCGGTCGCCCCAAGGGCTCCTCGTTCCCCCGATTGGCCGATCGCCCGGAGTAAATTTTTTTGCCGGACGGAGTTACTGACAGGTCAGTAGCGCTGGTTCAGATAGCCGAGCAGTTCCTCGTGCAGGATCCCGTTCGACGCCGCCGCATTGCCGCTGTGCGGCCCCGAACGCCCGTCCAGACCCGTGAACCGCCCGCCCGCCTCCTGGACGATGATCGCCGGCGCCGCCATGTCCCACAGCGACAGCTCCGGCTCCGCGCACATGTCCACCGAACCCTCGGCGACCATCATGTACGGCCAGAAATCGCCGTATCCGCGCGTACGCCAGCACGCACGGGTCAGATCCAGGAACCCGTCGAGACGGCCCTGCTCCTCCCAGCCCTTCAGCGACGCGTGCGCGAACGAGGCGTCCCCGATGCGCGAGACCTTCGAGACCCGCAGCCGGGTCGCCGACGCGAGGCTGCGGCCCGAGTACGCGCCGCCGCCCTTGGCCGCCCACCAGCGGCGCGCCAGCGCGGGCGCCGACACCACGCCGACCACCGGCTCGTAGCCACCCTCGCCCGCCACCATCAGGGAGATCAGCGTCGCCCAGACGGGCACACCGCGAACGTAGTTCTTGGTGCCGTCGATCGGGTCGATCACCCAGCGGCGCGGGCCGGTGCCTTCGATGCCGTACTCCTCGCCCAGCACCGCGTCCCGGGGCCGCGCGCGCTGTAGATTGCCGCGGATCAGCTCCTCGGCCGACTTGTCGGCCTCACTCACCGGGGTCATGTCCGGTTTGGTCTCGACCTTCAGGTCGAGAGCCTTGAACCGGTCCATCGTCGCGGCGTCGGCGGCGTCCGCGAGGACATGGGCGAGTCGCAGATCATCGTGGTAATCGGGCATGGTCGTCACAGTATCGACAGCGTCCGAGGTCGGGCTACGGGCCTGTGGGGGAGCCGGCTGCCCGGCTCGGCGAGCCGGACCGGCCTGAGGTCCTCTTGACAGCGTGCGAGGCTGAGTCAACTCTGAGTCTGGAGCCGAACGGCCCGGGAGGCACCGATGCCTACAGCGCGTGAAGCCCTACTCAACGCCGCTCTTTCGGCGCTCACGGACCAGTCCTGGTCCGCCGTCAGGATGGTCGACGTCGCGTCGGCCGCGGGGGTCTCGCGGCAGACCCTCTACAACGAGTTCGGCAGCAAGGACGGTCTCGCCCGCGCGCTCGTACGGCGCGAGGCGGACCTGTATCTGTACGGCGTCGAGCGGCTGCTGGCCGAGCCCGCGGAGCCGGTGGACCGGCTGGTGTCGGTGGCCGAGTGGACCGTGTCCGAGGCGCGCTCCAGACCCCTGCTGCGGGCCCTGCTCACCGACGGCTGGACCGAACGCCACCCGGCGCCCCGCCCGCTGCGCCCCGCGACCCCTCCGGGGGGCGCGCCCGCGCAGCGTCGCGCGGACGCGGGGCCGCCCGCCCCGGCGGATCTGGTGGCGGCGGTACGGAACCGGGCCGTGGCCGCGCTGGATCCGGGGCGGCCGGACCGGCGGGGCCGTACGGAGGGCGGTGCGCCGCCCCGCACGGAGCCGCTGCGCACGGAGCCGCTGCGCGTGCAGGCGGGGCGGGTGCAGCGGGCGCGCGTGGAGCAGGGGCGTACACCGTCGCAGCACCGCAGACCGGAGCGTGCCCGATCCGATCAGCTGAGGCCCGACGCCGGCCGACCGGCCACCCCGCCGCGGACCGCCGAGCCCGGCCTCCGTACGAAGGACGAGTCCGCCGAGCTGGCCTTCCGCTGCGAGCTGGCCGTACGCCTCGCGCTCGCGCACGTCGTCGCGCCCGACGGCGAGCCCGTCGGGCGCCTGGTGCGCGCGGCGGTCAGTGCTGGGACGAGCCCGAGAGCTGGAGGCCGATGACGCCGATGATGACCAGCGAGATCGAGACAATCTTCAGTGTGGAGACCAGGTCGTCCAGGAAGACCATCCCGTAGATCGCCGTACCGGCCGCGCCGATACCCGTCCACACCGCGTACGCCGGTCCGACGTCGAGCTTTTTGAGCGAGAGGGTCAGCAGGCCGAAGCTGGCGAGCGCGAAGGCCCCGAACGCGATCGTCGGCCAGAGCCGGGTGAATCCGTGGGAGAGCTTGAGACAGACGGCGAAGCCCGTCTCCAGCAGCCCTGCGACTACCACCAGCAGCCACGCCATCGTCTGTTCCTCCCGCATCGGTGACTGCGCGTTTTCGAGGTGCCTTGGCCTGCCTTGACAGACCTTGCCAAGACTTGGTGAGTTTATGCACCTACCGGCGCTTGCGGGCGGCAAATTGCGAGGGATCAGTCGCCCTCACGCCGCTCGCGGGTGGCCAGCAGCCGGCGCAGCGAGTCGAGCCTCGACGGATCGGCGTGCCCGTCCGCAACCCATGCGTCCAGCGCGCAGTCCGGCTCGTCGTGGCTGCATCCGCGCGGGCAGTTCTCCGTTCCCGGCACGAGATCCGGGAAGGCCAGGATGACGCGGGACGGGTCGACATGGTGCAGGCCGAAGGAGCGGATGCCGGGGGTGTCGATCACCCAGCCGTCCGCCTTCTCCAGCGGCAGCGCGAGCGCGGAGGTGGTGGTGTGCCTGCCGCGTCCGGTGACCGCGTTTACCTGGCCCGTCGTACGGCGGCGGTCGTCCGGTACGAGCGCGTTGACCAGAGTCGTCTTGCCGACGCCGGAGTGCCCGACGAACGCGGTCATATGGCCTTCCAGATACTCCCGGACCCGGTCGGCCGCCTCGCCGGTGGCCAGTTCGTCCCGCCGTGTGACGACATAGCGGATGCCCAACGGCCGGTAGGTCTCCAGCAGTTCGTCCGCCGACGCGAGGTCGGACTTCGTGAGGATCAGCAGCGGTTCGAGGCCCGCGTCGAACGCCGCGACCAGGCAGCGGTCGATCAGCCGGGGCCGCGGCTCCGGGTCGGCGAGCGCGGTGACGACGGCGAGTTGGTCGGCGTTGGCGACGACCACACGCTCGAACGGGTCGTCGTCGTCCGCCGTGCGCCTCAGTACGGAGCGGCGCTTCTCGATCCGTACGATGCGCGCCAGCGTGTCCTTCTTGCCGCTGAGGTCCCCGACGAGCATCACCTGGTCGCCCACCACGGCCGCCTTGCGCCCCAGTTCGCGCGCCTTCATCGCCAGGACGACGGTGTCGCCGACCAGACAGGTGAGCCGCCCGCGGTCGACGGTCAGCACCATGCCCTCGGCCGCGTCCTCGTGCTTGGGGCGGATGTTGGTGCGCGGCCGGTTGCCCTTGGGGTTGGGGCGGGTGCGGATGTCGTCCTCGTCCGGGTTCTTGCCGTAGCGGCGCATCGCGTCAGGCTCCCGCTCCCGCGAGCATCTCGGTCCACATCTGCGGGAAATCGGGCAGGGTCTTGGACGTTGTCGCGACGTTCTCGATCTCCACGCCGGGCACGACGAGGCCGATGATCGATCCCGCCGTGGCCATGCGGTGGTCGTCGTAGGTGTGGAAGACACCGCCGTGCAGCGTGCGCGGCCGGATGTGGAGGCCGTCGGCGGTCTCGGTGACATCGCCGCCGAGTTCGTTGATCTCCTTGGTGAGGGCGGCCAGCCGGTCCGTCTCGTGGAGCCGCAGATGGGCGACGCCGCGCAGCGTGGAGGGGGCGTCGGCGAGGGCCGCGACGGCCGCGATGCCGGGGGTCAGTTCGCCGACCTCGCTCAGGTCGACGTCGATGCCCCGGACCCGGCCGCCGCCGGTGAACGTCAGTCCCTGCTCGGTCAGTTCACAGGAACCGCCCATTTCGGTGAAGATCCGGCGCAGCGCGTCACCGGGCTGTGTGGTGCGGAAGGGCCAGTCCCGTACGGTCACCCGGCCACCGGTCACCAGTGCGGCGGCGAGGAACGGCTGGGCGTTGGAGAGGTCCGGCTCGACGGTCAGGTCACGGCCGAGCACGGCGCTGGGGGAGACCCGCCAGACGTTCGGCTCGCCGCCGGTCTCCGGCTCGTCGACCTGGGCGCCGACGCCGCGCAGCATGTCGACGGTCATCCGGATGTGCGGCAGGGACGGCAGGGTGGCACCCACGTGCCGTACCTCGACGCCCTGGTTGAAGCGCGGGCCGGAGAGCAGCAGCGCGGAGACGAACTGGGACGAGGAGGAGGCGTCGATCTCGACGGTGCCGCCGTCCAGCGCGCCGCCGCCGTGCACGGTCAGCGGGAGCGAGCCGCGCGCCTCGTCGTCGATGCGGGCGCCGAGGGCGCGCAGGGCGTCGATGACGCCGTGCAGCGGGCGTACGTAGGAGCGGGGGTCGCCGTCGAAGTGGACGGGGCCGTCGGCGAGGGTCGCCACGGGCGGCAGGAAGCGCATGACCGTACCGGCGTTGCCGACGTCGACCGTGGCCGGGCCGTGCAGGCCGTTGGGGAAGATCCGCCAGGCCTCGCCGGTGAACGACGGGCTGCCGGCGCCGCGTGCGGGTGTCATGGAGCCCGCCGCTGCCGAACTGGAGGAGACCGTCTCCTCGATGCCGACGCCCATCGCGCGCAGCGCGTCCGCCATCAGGAGAGTGTCGCGGGAGCGCAGGGGCCGGCGCAGCCAGCCGGGTTCGGCGGCGAGCGCGGCGAGGACGAGGCCGCGGTTCGTGACCGATTTCGAACCGGGCACGGTGACCGTCGCTTCGACGGCCCCGCTCGCGTGGGGGGCGGGCCAGAGGGCAGGGTGCACGGCGCTTTCGGTCATGGTCTTTACTTTAATGGCTGCACAACGGCCCCGATCTCGATCAAATACGTTGAAATCGGTGCGTAATACGAAGGTGGTATGGGGGTGCGCGACCGGCTCGTACGGGCTCGGCGCGCTTACTTCAGCCCCAGCAGCCAGGTGCCTCCGCCGATCAGCGAGCACAGTGAGACGGCGTGGAAGAGGAACAGCCACATCGTCGGCGGCACATGTGTCAGGCGCGCGAGCTGGTCCGCGTCGGAGTCGGGGGCGCCGCCGTGCCGGCGCTTGGACTGGAGCTCGAAGGGCGGTCGTACGCCGCCGAGCAGCAGGAACCATACGGCGGCGTACGCGAACGCGGCCTGCACGGTCGGACCGGTCAGCCAGGAGATCAGCAGGAAGGCCGCACCCGTGACGATGACGGTGAGCGCCCCGTACGCGTTGCGGATCATGACCAGCATCACCAGCAGCAGGGCCGTCGCCAGCCACAGCAGCAGGGTGATGTGGTGCGCGGCGAGCAGCCAGGCGCCGCCGAGGCCGAGCAGGGACGGGGCCGTGTAGCCGGCCGCCGCGGTGAGGATCATGCCGATGCCGGTGGGCTTGCCGCGGCTGACGGTGAGGCCCGAGGTGTCGGAGTGCAGCCGGATGCCGTCGAGCTTGCGGCCGGTGAGGAGGGCGACGAGGCCGTGCCCGCCCTCGTGGGCGATGGTGACGGCGTTGCGGGACAGCCGCCACAGGGGGTGCGGTGCGACTGCGGCGAGCGCGACGGCGGCGGTGACGATCACCAGCCAGTCCTCGGGGACGGGCTGGGTGCCGAAGACGCGATCCCACAGATCGCCTATGGAGGCGGCCGCTATGCCGCTGGACTCGGTGCCGGTCGTCGTGCTGATCATCGCTCGGGCGGCTCCTCGGGAGGGTGTGCGTCGTCGAAGTGTGGCACCTGTGTGCGGGCGGCTGTCCGGGCGGCGGGGTCAGCACGGTGGCTGGGGGCTTTCAAGCCACGTGCGGTCAAGGGCAGTTCGAGTCTTGACGGCACCCAAAGTCGGCTGTCATGGTCTAGACCTAGTAGAACATCGGATGAGTAAGTCCCGCGACAGCGCTCCACCGGACCGCCACCGGACCCCCTCCGCTGTCGATGCAACTGTTCGTGCACCTTCGCGAGTTCCCCACACGCAGTGAGTCCGTGACGGATCGGAGCCGGCGTCTTCGGTGCCGGTCCTCGCCGGGCGTCATCCCGAAGGAGTTGTCATGCACAAGAAAACTCGTCTCGCACTCATCCTGAGTGCGGCGGTCGCACCGATCATCGCCGTCACCCTCCCCGCCCCGGCCGCCTCGGCCCACGGCTGGATCAACTCGCCCGCCAGCCGGCAGGACCAGTGCAAGACCGGCGTCGTCTCCTGCGGCGACATCAAGTGGGAGCCGCAGAGCGTCGAAGGCCCGAAGGGCCAGAACAACTGCCACGGCGGCGTCGCGCGATTCGCCGAGCTGAACGACGACAACAAGGGCTGGCGGCGCTCCGACATCAGCTCCAACCAGACGTTCACCTGGACGCTGACGGCGCGGCACCGCACCAGCACCTGGCAGTACTTCGTCGGCAACACCAAGGTCGCCGAGTTCAACGACGGCGGTGCCCAGCCCGGCGCGACGGTGAGCCACAACGTCAACTTCGGCAGCATCCGCGGCAACCAGAAGGTCCTGGCCGTCTGGAACGTCTACGACACCGCGAACGCGTTCTACGCGTGCGTCGACGTCAACATCCGTTGATCCGAGCGGACTCCAGGAGCTGACATCCGTCTCTGTCGGGGCCGGGGGCGCACCCCCGGCCCCGACAGGGGGTTCGACCGAAGCGACCGAAGCGGCCGACGGGCACGCCGGACAATCTGCGAGGGTTGGAGGCGTGTCGGTAGCGTGACCCGGCGAGGGTGCGTCGGTTGGTCGGAGGGTGGTTGAGCATGTGCGGTCGGTACGCGGCGAGCCGGAGGCCGGAGGATCTCGTCGGGCTGTTCGAGGTCGAGAAGTGGGAGCCTGAAGAGACCCTTGCGCCCGACTGGAACGTGGCACCTACCAAAGAGGTGTACGTGGTCCTGGAGCGCCCCGTGAAGGGCGCCGACGATCCCGCCCCCGTACGGCAGCTGCGCACCCTCAGGTGGGGGCTCGTGCCCTCCTGGTCCAAGACGCCCGAGGGCAGCGCCCGCATGATCAACGCGCGCGCGGAGACCGTGCACGAGAAGCCGTCCTTCCGGCGCCCCTTCGCCTCCCGGCGCTGTCTGATACCGGCCGACGGCTACTACGAGTGGGTCACCGCTCCCGAGGAGCGGCAGCTGGAGGAGCAGGGCAAGAAGAAGCGGCCCCGCAAGCAGCCGTACTTCGTCACCCCGGCCGACGGGTCGGTCATGGCCATGGCCGGTCTGTACGAGTTCTGGCGCGACAAGACCCTGCCGGACGACCACCCGAACGCCTGGTGGGTCACCTGCTCGGTCATCACGACCGAGGCGGAGACCGGCCCGCTCGGTGTCGCCCCGGCCGAGGGACCCGGCTCGCTCGCCGACATCCACCCCCGCATGCCGCTGATGCTGACGCCCGACCGGTGGGACGCGTGGCTGGATCCGGCGCGTACGGACGTGGACCAGTTGCGCGAACTGCTGGCGCCGCCGCCGGAGGGGCTGATGCGGGCGTATCCCGTGGCGACGGCCGTGAGCAACGTACGGAACAACGGTCCGGAGCTGCTGGAGGAGCTGCCCGCGCCCGAGGAGAGCACCCTCTTCTGAGGCGCTTGTGGGGCGGGGGATCCGGGAGTTCCGCCGCCCCGATGTGATCCTGGTGGCATGCGAAGCGAGATCGTCGAGACTCCCGCGGGCGACGCCCGCATCACCTGGCACCCTCCCAAGAAGGCGGCGTCCAAAGAGACGGCGCCGAAGGGGAAGACGGCGGGCCTCGTCCTCGCCGTCAGCCACGGCGCGGGCGGCGGCATCGAGGCCCGCGACCTCCAGGCGCTCGCCGCGGCGCTGCCCGCCCTCGGGGTGACCGTGGCGCTCGTCGAGCAGCCCTGGCGGGTGGCCGGCAAGAAGCTGGCGCCCGCGCCGAAGACCCTCGACACCGGCTGGCGGGCGCTCTGGCCCGCACTGGCGAAGCCCGGACTGCCCGTGGTCGCGGGCGGACGCAGCGCCGGGGCGCGGGTGGCCTGCCGTACGGCCCGCGAGCTGGGCGCCCACGCCGTACTGGCGTTGAGCTTCCCACTGCATCCGCCCGGCCGGCCGGAGAAGTCCCGCGCCGGCGAACTGCTCGGGGCCGGGGTGCCGGCGCTCGTCGTCCAGGGCGGGAACGACCCCTTCGGGAAGCCCGCCGAGTTCCCCGACAGCGGGCTCCCCGACGCGGGTTACGAGCTGCTTGAGGTGCCGTACGGAGACCACTCCTTCGCCGTCCCCAAGCGGGCCACGCTCACCCAGGACGAGGCCCTGACCGTCCTTACGGACGGTGTCGGGAAGTGGATCCGGTCACAGTCGGCCCGCTGACGGAGCGTGGCCGCGCGCCGGGGAATGTGTCGCAGGCGGCGACTGTTGTGCGAGGTGTCGGTACACAGACCTTGGTACACAGATCCTGGAAAGGGAGTACGCCGTATGGGTTCGACCATCTGCCCCGCCCGGTCGCACGCCACCGATGTGGAGTGGACGGTGCTCTCCGCACCCAGGACCGCGCCCGCGCCGTCGCCGGGCGAGGCGGCGGCGAAGCACGCCCCGGCACAAGGTCGACTATTCTCCGGTTCGAGTGGGTCCGCCTTCGGGCCCGCCACAGCGTTGGAGGAGGTGGGTCCGGTCACTGGGACCGACACAGGGACCGACGACGGCCACAGGGAAGAGTCAGCCGCCGAGCGCAACGCCCGTTTCGAGCGGGACGCTCTCGGCTATCTCGACCAGATGTATTCGGCCGCACTGCGCATGACGCGCAACCCCGCCGATGCCGAGGACCTCGTGCAGGAGACCTACGCCAAGGCGTACGGCTCCTTCCATCAATTCCGTGAGGGCACCAACCTCAAGGCGTGGATGTACCGAATCCTCACCAACACCTTCATCAACTCGTACCGCAAGAAGCAGCGTGAGCCCCAGCGCAGCGCCGCCGAGGAGATCGAGGACTGGCAGCTGGCGCGCGCCGAGTCGCACATGTCGACCGGTCTGCGCTCCGCGGAGTCCCAGGCGCTCGACCACCTTCCCGACTCCGATGTGAAGGAAGCGCTCCAGGCGATTCCCGAGGAGTTCCGCATCGCCGTGTATCTCGCCGATGTCGAGGGCTTTGCGTACAAGGAGATCGCGGACATCATGGGGACACCCATCGGCACGGTGATGTCGCGACTGCACCGCGGCCGGCGTCAACTGCGCGGCATGCTTGAGGACTACGCCCGCGAGCGCGGGCTTGCCCCGGCCGGCGCCGGAGAGTCGTCGGATGATCGGAAAGGCTCGGGCTCATGAGTTGCGGAGAGCCGCACGAGACGGATTGCACCGAAGTTCTCGACCATCTTTACGAGTACCTCGACCGGGAGATGCCGGACAAGGACTGCACCAAGTTCGAGGAGCACTTCGACGAGTGCTCGCCGTGCCTGGAGAAGTACGGACTCGAACAGGCCGTGAAGAAGCTGGTCAAGCGGTGCTGCGGACAGGACGACGTACCCACCGACCTGCGGGCCAAGGTCATGGGACGGATCGACCTCATCCGGGCCGGCCACACCGTGCCCGAGGCTGACGTGACGGCTGTCGACACGGACCGGACAGCCACCGCCAACGAGTAGTGGCCGGGACACTTCCCGCAGTATTTCCACGCCCACGGGGCGCGCCGCGCACATCGCGGAGCGCCCCGTAAGCGTTTTCGCACGTGTCACCCGATGGTGCTAATCGCCGCTGTCGACCGGTGGCCCGGTACCCAACTCGCTAGCCTGACCCTCTGTTTCGGGCCGGTGCCAAGGGGATGTGTGCGGGGTGAGGGCGGGGTGAACGCCATTCCGGGAGCGGCACGCGCGTACATCTGCTGCGCCGTGCTGGGTGCGCTCGCCTGCGTGCTCCCCGCGTTCGCCCTGCCCGGCCTCCGCCCCGGCTCCGGGGCCGGGGCGGAGGCGGACAGCCTGTGGCCCGCCGTGCTGCTGCTCGGCGCGCTGTACGCGCTCTGCGAGGCACCCGCCCGCTGCCCCTTCCTCGGGAGATCGGTGCGCGGCTCGTTGCCGGTCACCGCCGGATCGTTCTTTCCCGTGCTGCTCGCCGCCGCGTTCCTGCTGCCACCCTCCGCCGCGGCGCTCGTGGCCGTCCCCGGCGGACTCTGCGGCCATGTCGCGCAGCGACCGGCCGGGGTCCGCCGCGTCTGGCGCGCGGCCCAGCTCGCCATCGCCACCTGGGCCGCCTCCCTCGCCCACCGGCTCCTCGACGGACCGGCCGCGCTGGGCGGGACCGCGCACCCCGGCCACGCCGCGCCCGGTGTCCCCGACTTTCCGTACGCCCTGCTGCCCGCCGGGGCCGGCGCCCTCGCCTTCTGCCTGGTCCTGAGCGCGCTCGACGGCGGCATCCTCGCGACCGCCGAACGGCGGCCCCTCCGCACGGCCTGGCGCGGCCTGCTGCCGCGCTCGCTCGCGCCGTACGGTGCCCACGCACTGGCCGGGCTGATGATGGCCGTGCTCTGGCGCAGCCCGTACGGCCCGCTCTCCGCGCTCTTCGTCCTGCTGCCCATGTACATCTCCTGCTGGGTCTTCGCGCAGTACCACCGGGAGCGAGCCGCCCACCAGGCGACCATCAGGGCCCTCGTACAGGCCGTCGACCTCAAGGACCGGTACACGCGCGGCCACAGCGAACGCGTCGGGCGGGCGTCGGCGATGATCGCCGGCGAATTGGGGATGGCCGGCGAGCGTCTGGAGGTCCTGAGGTTCGCCGGGATCCTGCACGACGTCGGCAAGCTCGGCGTCCCCACGCGCGTACTGCGCAAGGACGGGCCGCTGACCCCGGAGGAGCGGAGCGTCATCGAGCTGCACCCCGAGTACGGCCATGAGATCGTGCGCGGCATCGGTTTCCTCGGAGAGGCCCGGCTGGCGATCCTGCACCATCACGAACGGCTCGACGGCAGCGGCTATCCGTACGGACTGGCGGGGGCCGAGATCCCCGAGTTCGCACGGGTCGTCGCCGTCGCGGACGCCTTCGACGCGATGACCTCCACCCGGTCCTACCGCCGGGCACGCCCCGTGGCGGCGGCTGTGGCGGAGCTGCGGCGGTGCGCGGGCACCCAGTTCGACCCGCGGATGGTGCGGGCGCTCGAACGGGCGCTGGAGCGGTACGGCTGGCAGACGGCGGTCACGTCGGACGAGACGGTCCCCCCGGAGGGGGCGCACGGTGCGCGTCATGCGGCGGGGCTGCCGGACGACCCGTCGTGCAAAGCCCTCGCCGTACCGGCGGGGGCGCTGCGCCAGGCGCTTCCGGGCAGCCCCGCCACCGCCCGGAAAAACGTCCCGCCGTCGCGCCGGCCTGACGGCCCCCGCCCGCCCGGCGGCTCCGGATGAGCGCCCCGCCGGCCCGTCCGCGCCGCCCCGGTCCCACCGTCGTCGCCGTCCACGGCGCCGCTCTCGCGCTCACCGGGCTCGGTCTCGGACGGACTCTCTGGTACGGCATCACCGAGCCCCGCACCGCCCTCGCCTTCGGCGCCCTCATCACCCTCGGCGAACTCGTCCGCCGAAGCTCCCTCCCCGGCGAGCGCGAGCCCGCGCCCCTCGGGGCCGCCGGAGCCCTCGCGTACGCCCTGCTCGGGCAGAGCGCGGGCCGCCCCGCCGAGCACGGTGTCGCGCAGACCGTCGCCGTCGTCGTCGCGGCGGTCCTGGTCGGAGCCGTACCGCAGCTCGCCCGGGGCCGCGGCCCCGCGCTCGACCACGTCGCGCGCCGGGTGCTCACCGTCGGCTTCGCCGCGGTCTGCTGCCAACCGCTCGTCGCCTCGGCCGAGTTGGGGAAGTGGGTCGGCGAAGGCCCGTACTACGCACTCCTGCTCCTCCTCCTACTGATCCTGACCGCCCTGTGCGACGCCGTCCTGGCCGCGCTGCTGGTGCGCGCCCGTACCCGCCACCCGTACGGCCCGCTGCTCCGCGACGAACTGCGCGCCCTGACGGGCATCGGTTCGGCCGTCTGTGCGACCGGCGCGGTGATGGCCCTCGGCGTCGCCGTCGCGGGGCTGTGGGCTCTGCCCGTCTTCTGTGTACCGCTGCTGCTGACGCAGCTGTCGTTCCGGCGGTACGCGGCCGTCCGCGCCACCTACGGCCAGACCATCGCCTCGCTCGCCCGCGCCACCGAGATCGCCGGATACACCCGCCACGGCCATGCCCGCAGGGTCGCCGAGCTGAGCCGCGCGGTCGGCCGCGAACTGGGGCTCTCCGGGGCCGAGCTGACCGTCCTCGAACACGCGGCGCTGATGCACGACATCGGCCAGCTGTCGCTCGTCGATCCCGTCCCCGACGGCGCGACCGCCCTGCTGCCGGTCACCGAGCAGCGGCGGATCGCGCTGCTCGGCGGGGCCGTCGTACGCCGGACCGGGGTCCCGTCGGCCGTGGCCGTCGTCGTGGAGCGGCAGGCCGATCCGTACCGCGAACAGCCCCTCCCGGCCCGGATCGTCCGCGCAGTCAACGCCTACGACGATCTCGCCGGGGCGGGCGCGGGCCGCCCCGGAGGGGCGACCGGACCGCTCAGCGCCCTGGAGCGCCTGCGGCTCGGCACCGGCCACGACTACCAGCCCGAGGTGGTGGAATCCCTGGCGCGCGTCCTCTCACGCGGTGGTCTGACCCCTGGTCGGGCTGGGTAACCCATGGGTAAGGAGCGAGCGTCCGACCGGGCATGGTTGGATGCGAAGAGGAGTCCAAGAGGGTGTCCGGGGGCACTGACCCGAGCGACCGGCAGGCGGGAATCGTGAAGATCTTCGGGAAGGTACGGCATCGGCCCTCCGCCTCATGGCGGCAGGCCACCGACCGCGCGTTCACGCTGATCGGCGACGGACGGTACGAGGACGCGGGTGCGCTGCTCACCCGTGCGGCCGATCTGGAGCCCTGGCTCTCCGAGTCCTGGTTCAACCTGGCACTGCTGCACAAGTTCCGGCACGACTGGGAGCAGGCACGGGCCGCCGGGCTGCGGGCCGTCGCGCTGCTCGACAAGGAGGCCGGGGCACCCGACTGGTGGAACGTCGGAATCGCCGCCACCGCGCTCCAGGACTGGCCGCTGGCCCGGCGGGCCTGGCAGGCGTACGGGCTGAAGGTGCCCGGCAATCAGTACACGGCCGCGGCCACCGGTGAGCCGGTCGGTATGGAGCTGGGGAGCGCGGCCGTCCGGCTCTCGCCCGAGGGCGAGGCCGAGGTCGTGTGGGGCCGCAGGCTCGACCCGGCCCGGATCGAGATCCTGTCCATCCCGCTGCCGTCCTCGGGCCGTCGCTGGGGCGAGGTCGTCCTGCACGACGGCGTGCCGAACGGCGAGCGTACGACCGCCGCGGGGGCGAGCGGCTCCGCGCGGGCCTTCCCGGTCTTCGACGAGATCGAGCTGTGGGCCCCGTCGCCCGTGCCGACCTGGGTGGTGCTGCTGGAAGCGGCGACCGAGTCCGACCGGGACGCGCTGGAGCGGCTCGCCGCCGACGCGGGCTTCGCCGCCGAGGACTGGTCGTCCTCCGTACGGCTGCTCTGCCGGGCCTGCTCGGAGAGCCGGATGCCGAGCGCCGAGGGCGACGGCGAGCACCTGGACCCGCACGACCACAGCGAGCCGGGGCATCCGGGGCCGCTCGGCCACCGTACGGAGGGCGAGCTGTGGGTGCCCGAGCGCGAGTGCGGGATAGCCGCGCCGCCCGGACTGGTCCGCGGTCTGCTCGACGGCTGGGTCGCCGACAGCCCGGACACGCGTGAGTGGCGGGATCTCGAAGAGGTCTGCTGACGGTCCGCCGACACCTCCCCCCGTAGGGGGGTTCTCGGGCATCGCGGCGGACCGCGCCCCTGCGGGCCGTAGGCTGTACGGGCACATCGCGCAGGCAGCGGTGTACAGGCAGCAGCGGGTACCGAGGAAGGCGTACTGCGGACATGGCGCAGCAGGAGACGGACCAGAAGACCGAGGGCGGGGCCTCCCTGGCGGAGCGGGGGGACGGGTTCGTCGCGGGCGGCGAGGGGGGCGTCGACGACGAGGGGTTCGTCGTCGACTGGGAGGACGCGGAGGCGCGTGAGCTGGCGTACCGCGAGCGGGGCACGTCGCGCCCGATCACCGTGGTCGGCAATCCGGTCCTGCACAAGGAGTGCCAGGACGTCACCGAGTTCGACGACAAGCTCGCCTCGCTCGTCGACGACATGTTCGCGAGCCAGCGGACGGCGGAGGGCGTGGGCCTGGCCGCCAACCAGATCGGCGTGGACCTGAAGGTCTTCGTCTACGACTGCCCCGACGACGACGGTGTGCGGCACGTCGGTGTCGTGTGCAACCCGGTGCTGGACGAACTCCCGCCGGAGGCGCGCAATCTGGAGGACGGCAACGAGGGCTGCCTGTCCGTCCCGACGGCGTACGCGGAGCTTGCCCGGCCCGACTACGCGGTGGTCCGGGGCCAGGACGTGCAGGGCAAGCCCATCAAGGTGCGCGGCACCGGCTACTTCGCGCGCTGCCTTCAGCACGAGACGGATCATCTGTACGGGTATCTGTACATCGACCGGCTTTCGAAGCGCGACCGCAAGGACGCGCTGCGGCAGATGGAAGAGGGCACGCCGCGTTACGAGGTCGTGTCGAACGCCTGAGTCTTCGTGATGCTTCGCGACCGTCCGCGGCCCCGTTCCGGATCTCCTGGAGCGGGGCCGCCGAGATGGTGGGGCACGCGCGCGTGAAGCGTTCATTCCGTCGCCATTGGTTCGACAAATATCCCTGGTCGACGCCTGGTTGACGCGCGTCGACCCTTGCGCCACTCTCTGCCGTACATCTCGCGCCTCGAATCTGGAGACCCGATGCTCAGACGAACCGCACGAATTCTGCTCAGCCTTGTCATGACCCTGTCGTTCGCCTGGGCGGGCGCCGTGGCCACCGCCGGCACCGCACAGGCCGACGGCTGCTACACCTGGTCCGGCACCCTCTCCCAGGGCTCCAGCGGCGCCGCTGTGACCCAGCTCCAGATCCGCGTGGCCGGCCACGCGGGCAACGGCGCCGTGCTCGCCATCGACGGCGCCTACGGACCGGCGACCGCCGCCGCGGTCAAGCGCTTCCAGTCCGCCTACGGGCTGGCCGCCGACGGCGTCGCGGGCCCTGCCACCTTCAACAAGATCTACGAGCTCCAGGACGACGACTGCACGCCGATCCACTTCACCTACGCCGAGCTGAACAACTGCAACTCCGACTGGTCGGGCGGCGCGGTGAGCGCGGCCACCGCCAAGTCCAACGCCCTGCGCACCATGTGGAAGCTGGAGGCGATGCGGCACGCGATGGGCGACCAGCCGCTCCGTGTCACCAGCGGATTCCGCTCGTACGCGTGCAACTCGGCGGTCGGCGGAGCCAGCAGCAGCCGTCACCTGTACGGTGACGCCGCCGACATCGGGTCCGGCCCGCACACCCTGTGCGCCCTGGCCCAGAACGCGCGGAACCACGGCTTCAACGGCATCCTCGGTCCGGGGTACCCCGGTCACGACGACCACGCGCATGTCGACCACCGCTCCAGCCGCTTCTGGTCGGCACCGAGCTGCGGCATCTGATCCACCGACCTGCTGTCCCGGGGCCTCACGCGACGCGCGTGGGGCCCCGGAACGTGCGCCGGTACCCGTTCGGGGTCGTCCCGAGCGTCCGCAGGAAGTGGTGCCGCAGCCCCGCCGCGTTCCCGAAGCCGGACCGGCCGGCGATCGCGTCCACCGTCTCGTCCGTCCCCTCCAGCAACTCCTGTGCCAGCAGTACGCGTTGGCGCAGGAGCCAGCGGTACGGGGTGGTGCCCGTCTCCTGCTGGAAGCGGCGCGCGAAGGTGCGCGACGACATATGGGCGCGTTCCGCGAGCTGTTCGACGGTCATCTCGCGGTCCAGATGCCGCTCCATCCAGGCGAGGACCCCGCCGACCGTGTCGCAGGGGGTGGGCAGCGGGCGCTCGATGAACTGCGCCTGCCCGCCGTCGCGGTGCGGCGGCACCACCATGCGGCGGGCGATCGCGTTGGCGACCTCGGGGCCGTGCTCCTGGCGTACGACATGGAGGCAGGCGTCGATGCCCGCGGCCGTACCGGCGGAGGTGACCACGGGGCCGTCGTCGACGTACAGCACGTCGGGCTGCACGTCGGCCAGCGGGTAGGACTCCGCGAGCTCGGCGGAGTGCATCCAGTGGGTGGCGCACCGGCGCCCGTCGAGCAGTCCGGCGGCGCCGAGGGTGAACACGCCCGCGCAGACGCTGAGTACGCGAGCGCCCCGGTCCACGGCCCGGCGCAGCGCGTCCAGCAGCTCGTCCGGGTAGTCCCGGACGACATACGTGTCCCCGGCCGGTACACAGATCAGATCGGCCTCCTCCAGCCGGTCGAGACCCTGGAGCGCGGAGATGGTGAACCCCGCGTGCGTACGCAGGACGGGGCCCTCGGCGGAGACGACGGCGAAGTCGTAGACGGGCAGGCCCTGGGCGCTGCGGTCGAGGCCGAAGACCTCGCAGAGCACGCCGAGTTCGAAGGGGTGCACTCCGTCGAGCAGGACGACCGCCACGTTTTTCAGCATGGAAAGCAGTGTGGCAGTAATTCGATGGTTCATGACAGTCCTGCCACTGCCCTTTGTTCTGCGGAACGACGACAGTAGAGCCATGAACGCAATCGGTGGTTACTTCGTCGTACTGGCTCTTTTCGTCCTTCTCGCCCTTCCCGGACTCATCGGCCACCTCAAGGACCGCGCCATCGACCGCCAACTCCGGCGCGCGGAGCACCCGGACGGGCACCCGGACGAGCAGCGGAATGGACGCCGTTTTGAAGGTTACGCCCTCCAGGAACGCGATTTTGGCGGCCAAGTTTCAACCGTCGGTTCAGCGATAGCGTCGAAGGCATGGCCACTGACATCCAGAACACCGCCCACGCCGTCGACGCCTCCTCCGTCATAAAACTGCTTCCGGGCCGCCCCCGGGTGCTCGGGCTGGGAGAGCCCACCCATGGTGTGGAGGCTCCGCTCGAACTCCGCAACGATCTCTTCCGGCAGCTCGTCGAGCAGCACGGCTACCGGACCGTCACCATCGAGAGCGACTGCCTCATGGGCCTCGTCGTGGACGACTACGTCACCTCCGGCACCGGCAGCCTCGACGAGGTCATGGAGCGCGGGTTCAGCCACGAGTTCGGCGGCGCCGCGGCCAACCGGGAACTCGTGCGCTGGATGCGCGCGTACAACGACGGCCGCCCCGCGCCCGAGCAGGTCCGCTTCGCCGGTTTCGACGGCCCGCTGGAGATCACCGGCGCCGCCAGTCCCCGGCAGGCCCTCACCGCGCTCCACCACTACCTCGCGGCCCGGACGGAACCGGATCTGCTCCCCTGCACCGCGGACACGCTCGACCGCCTGCTCGGCACCGACGACCGGTGGAGCGATCCCGCCGTGATGAGGGACCCGTCCCGGTCAGTGGGGCAGTCGGCCGAGGCCAAGGAACTGCGGCTGCTCGCCGACGACATGGTCGCGCTGCTCGACACGCTCACACCGCAGCTGATCACGGCCCCCTCGCGGGACGACCTCGACCGGGCACGCCTGTACGGGCGTACCGCCGTCGGCCTGCTGCGCTACCACTTCTGGATGGCCGACACCTCCGCGGGCCGTATGACGCGGCTGATCGGTCTGCGGGGCCAGATGATGGCCGACAACCTCCTCGCGCTCGCCGGGCGGAGCCCGGTCCTGGCCCACGCCCACAACGCCCACCTCCAGCGGGAGAAGAGCACGATACGGATGGGCGACCTGCCGCTCGCGTGGTGGAGCGCCGGCGCGCTCGTGAGCGCCCGGCTGGCGGAGGAGTACGCCTTCCTGGCGATGGCCCTCGGCACGATGCGGCACCAGGGAGTGGACGCCCCGCCGCCGGACACCCTCGAAGGGCTCCTGTACGCGCTCCCCGAGGACCGCTACGTCGTCGACGCCCCTCGGCTGGCCGCCGCGCTCGGCGACGCGCTGCCCGCCTCCCGTGTGTCGCCCTGGTTCGGCTACGCCCCGCTCGACCCGGCGCACCTGGCGCAGAGCGACGGGCTCGTGTTCGTCAGGGACGCCCCGCGGTCCTAGTCAGAAGTCGTCGTCGAAGGCGACCGTGCCCTCCACCGCCACCTGGTACGCCGACGGGCGGCGCTCGAAGAAGTTCGTCAGCTCCTGGACGCCTTGCAGCTCCATGAACGCGAACGGGTTCTCGGAGCCGTACACCGGAGCGAAGCCCAGGCGCTGGAGGCGCTGGTCCGCGACGCACTGGAGGTATTCGCGCATCGACTCGGTGTTCATGCCCGGCAGGCCGTCGCCGCACAGGTCGCGGCCGAACTGCAGCTCCGCCTCGACCGCCTCCTTCAGCATGTCCGTGACCTGCTGTTGGAGCGCGTCGTCGAAGAGTTCCGGCTCCTCCTTACGGACGGTGTCCACGACCTCGAAGGCGAAGTTCATATGCATCGTCTCGTCGCGGAACACCCAGTTGGTGCCGGTGGCCAGCCCGTGCAGCAGGCCGCGCGAGCGGAACCAGTAGACGTAGGCGAACGCTCCGTAGAAGAACAGGCCCTCGATACAGGCCGCGAAGCAGATCAGGTTCAGCAGGAAGCGGCGGCGGTCGGCCTGCGACTCCAGACGGTCGATCTTCTCCACCGAGTCCATCCACTTGAAGCAGAACTGTGCCTTCTCGCGGATCGACGGGATCTCCTCGACCGCGTCGAACGCCGCAGCGCGGTCCGCCGGGTCGGGAAGGTAGGTGTCGAGCAGCGTCAAGTAGAACTGGACGTGCACGGCCTCCTCGAACAGCTGGCGGGAGAGATAGAGACGCGCCTCGGGGGAGTTGATGTGCTTGTAGAGCGTCAGCACCAGGTTGTTCGAGACGATCGAGTCGCCCGTCGCGAAGAACGCGACCAGCCGGCCGATCATGTGCTGCTCACCGGGGGTGAGTTTGCCGAGGTCGGAGACGTCGGAGTGCAGGTCGACCTCCTCCACCGTCCAGGTGTTCTTGATCGCGTCGCGGTAGCGCTCGTAGAAGTCCGGATAGCGCATGGGGCGCAGCGTCAGCTCGAAGCCCGGATCGAGCAGGTTCTTCTCCACGGCGGGGGTGGTCATCACTGGCAGGCCTCGCAGGACTCGGGGTTTTCCAGGGAACAGGCGATGGCGTCGGCGTCCGGCGTCATCTGCGCGGGCACGGGCACGGCGGCGGTGACCGGCTGCGACTTCGCGGCGCGGGCGATCCGCGTCGCCGGGCGCGACCGCAGGTAGTACGTGGTCTTGAGGCCCTTCTTCCAGGCGTACGCGTACATCGAGCTGAGCTTCCCGATGGTCGGCGTCTCAAGGAACAGGTTCAGCGACTGGCTCTGGTCGAGGAACGGCGTACGCGCCGCCGCCATGTCGATCAGGCCGCGCTGCGGGATCTCCCATGCCGTCCGGTACAGCTCACGTACGTCGGCCGGGATCCAACTGAAGCCCGCCACCGAGCCGTTGGACTCTCGCAGCGCGTCGCGGGACTGCGCGTCCCACACGCCGAGCCGCTTCAACTCCGCCACCAGATACGCGTTGACCTGGAGGAACTCGCCCGACAGCGTCTCGCGCTTGAAGAGGTTGGAGACCTGCGGCTCGATGCACTCGTAGACGCCCGCGATGGAGGCGATCGTCGCGGTGGGCGCGATGGCCAGCAGCAGCGAGTTGCGCATGCCGCTCTTCGCGACGCGCGCCCTGAGCGCGTCCCACCGCTCGGGCCAGTTGAGCGCCACGTCGTAGTGGTCCGGGTGCAGTACGCCGCGCGCGGCGCGGGTCCGCGACCAGGCGGGCAGCGGGCCCTCGCGTTCGGCGAGGTCGCAGGACGCCTCGTACGCCGCGAGCATGATGCGCTCGGCGATACGCGTGGAGAGCGCGGCGGCCCCGGCGGAGTCGAACGGCAGCCGCTTCTTGAAGAAGACGTCCTGGAGACCCATCACGCCCAGGCCCACGGGGCGCCACTTGGCGTTGGAGCGGCCGGCCTGCTCGGTCGGGTAGAAGTTGATGTCCACGACCCGGTCGAGGAAGGTCACTGCGGTGCGGACGCTCGCGTCCAGCCGCTCCCAGTCCAGCTCGCCGCTCTCCGTCACGAACGCGCCGATGTTGACCGAGCCGAGGTTGCAGACGGCCGTCTCGCCGTCGTCGGTGACCTCCAGGATCTCGGTGCAGAGGTTCGAGGAGTGCACGACGGTGCCGGGCTCGGCGGTCTGGTTCGCCGTACGGTTCGACGCGTCCTTGAAGGTCATCCAGCCGTTACCGGTCTGGGCGAGGGTGCGCATCATGCGGCCGTACAGCTCGCGCGCCGGGATGGTCCGGCGGGCCTTGCCGGCCGCCTCGGCCGCGCGGTACGCGGCGTCGAAGTCGTCGCCCCACAGGTCGACCAGTCCGGGCACGTCGGAGGGGGAGAACAGCGACCAGTCGCCGTCGGCGTCGACCCGGCGCATGAACTCGTCGGGGATCCAGTGCGCGAGGTTCAGATTGTGCGTACGGCGGGCCTCCTCGCCGGTGTTGTCGCGCAGCTCCAGGAACTCCTCGATGTCCGCGTGCCACGTCTCCAGATAGACGCAGGCCGCGCCCTTGCGCCGGCCGCCCTGATTGACGGCGGCGACCGAGGAGTCCAGCGTCCGCAGGAACGGCACGATGCCGTTGGAGTGCCCGTTCGTGCCGCGGATCAGCGAACCGCGGGCGCGGATACGGGAGTACGAGAGGCCGATGCCGCCCGCGTGCTTCGACAGGCGGGCCACCTGGTGGTAGCGGTCGTAGATCGAGTCCAGCTCGTCCAGCGGGGAGTCCAGCAGATAGCAGGACGACATCTGGGGGTGCCGGGTGCCGGAGTTGAAGAGGGTGGGGGAGGAGGGGAGATAGTCGAGGCGGCTCATCAGGCCGTACAGCGCGGCGACTTCGTCCACGGCGGCCGGGGAGTCGTCCTTGGCCAGCCCGGACGCGACGCGCAGCATGAAGTACTGCGGCGTCTCGATGACGTCGCGGGTGATCGGGTGCCGGAGCAGATAGCGGCTGAAGAGCGTGCGCAGGCCGAAGTAGCCGAAGCGGTCGTCGGCGGCGGGGTCGATCAGCGCGTCGAGGCGGGCGGCGTGGCGGCCGGCGAACGCGGCCGTACGGTCGGCGATCAGGCCCTCCGCGTGGCCCACGGCGACCGAGGAGGAGAACGAGAGGGCGCCCTGGCCCGCGGCCTCGTCCGCGATGGTGCGGGTGAGGAGGCGGGCGGCGAGGCGGGAGTACGCGGGGTCCTCGGAGATGAGCCCGGCGGCGGCCTCGGTGGCGAGTACGCGCAACTCGGCGTCGTCGGAGGCGGCGTTGCGGCCACGGAGCGCGGCGGCGGCGACCCGGCCGGGGTCGGTGTCGGTGAGGTCCGCGGTGAGGTCCGTGAGGACCCGCAGAAGGGCCGTTCCGGGCTCGTCGGCAGGAACGGCCGCGACGGCCGTGTCCCGTGGTCCCCGCTCGGAGATCGCTGAAGCCGGATCGGCTGGCGCGATGGTCACGTGGTGCTCTCCCTCGCTCGGCTCTGGGCCACGGGGAGGGGCACGGCGGCGCGCGCCCGCGTACGCCGCCCCGGAAACGGGCAGCGCGCGGCGCGGCGTCCACCGGCCCAACCGCGAGGCCCGGACGTCTCGGCACCCGGATCGGTCGAGCCGGATGCGCCGTCGGCAGGTGCTCGGACTCGCGGGCACGACAAAGCGCACCACAGCTCACCGTTGCGGGACAGTTCCGGATTTCCACCGGATTCTCCTGCGGCGACAGCAGACTTGAGCATACATGTGGTGCTCCTCGGGAGCGGCACCCCCCAGATGTTGTGTCGGGGAATGGCTCGTCTCAGATTTCCAGGCCGTACGTGAGCAGGGGCGAGAGCTCGGCGTACGGCGCCCAGTCCCGCTCCGGCGTCCGTACGAAGCCCAGGCGCTCGTAGATCCGGTGGGCGCCCAGCATCGACTTGCGGGTCGACAGACACACCCGTACGCACCCCTCGGTGGCCCGCGCCCGCTCCACACACGCCCGCACCAGCGCCTCGCCGACACCCCGCCCCCGGGCGGCGGACGCGACGGCCAGCATCCGGAACTCGGCCTCCCCGTCCCCGGCGATGTCGGCCCACGCGGACGCGCCGGCGGCGTAGGCCACCCCACCGAGGACCACCCCGCCCGCGTCGACTGCCACGAGCACGTCGGCCCCGGCGGCCCGCGCCGCGACGTTCCGCAGGGTCTCCAGATACGGGTCGTCCTCCCCGAAGTCGAGCAGCCCGTCATCCAGATAGGCCCGCGCGGTTATCTCCCCGAGGGCCGCGTACTCGTCGGGCCGGGCGGCTCTGATCGTGAAGGTGGTCTCGGGCCCTGTCGTCTGATCCATCCTTGAAGTGTGCGACAAGGTACGGCAGCGTCTTGTCACAGGTCGCAGCTATCGTTGCGTTCAGAGCGAGGAGGGTCCATGACCGTGACCACTGACCGGAACCACCTGGAGACCAGCGTCTTCGACGAGCTCACCCTGATAGTGGCCCGCACGGATGAGCGCGTGCGCATGGAACTGATCGACGGGAAGCTCAGGAGCAAGGTAGTGCCGGACGGGGATCACGGGCGCATCATCGAGTGGTTGCTTCGCATCTGCATGCAGTCGCGGCCAGAGCTGTTTCTCTACCCGGATCAAGGGCTGAAGGTGCAGGCCTATCGCAGTGGCCGTGCCCGGCCGGACGGTTCTCTGGCGCCCAGCGGCGCCTTTGTCGGTCAAGGCGAGTGGGCTGCCCCCGAACCGGTTCTGATGGCCGTCGAGGTTACGTCGTACGACTCCGACACAGACGGCCGCGACCGCGTCGAGAAACCCCGCGCCTACGCCGAAACCGGCATCCCCGTCTATCTCCTGATCGACCGGGACTCCTGCGAGGTGACCGTCTACAGCGAGCCGGACGGCGTGCGGTACGAGAGCGCCCGCACAGTCCCCTTCGGCAAGACGGTCGTCCTGCCCGACCCCGTGGGCATCACGCTGGAGACCGAGCAGCTCAAGGACTGGGTGCGCTGACCACACGACGAAGGGCCGTCGCTCTCCGCAGAGGAGAGCGACGGCCCTTCCTTCGCTCAGCAGCAGCGGAACCCTTCCCTCGGGTCCGCCTCCCGTGCGTCCATCCGGTCGCGTTCGAAGGCGCGGCGGGTCATCGGTTCCCTCGGAGGGTCGCAGGCGCGCGTGTGGGCCACGTAGTGGTCGTACGCGGACTCGCCCGTCAACTCCCGTACGTACCAGCGGATCCGGCCCACCGCGTGGCGCACCTTCGACGCGGAGATCATGAGGGGGGTCATGACGAACCCGCCCCGCCGGACGCCTTGGCCGCCGCCAGTTCCGCCTTCTCCTCCTTCGTGGGGATCAGGCCCGCCGGCGCGACCAGTTCCGACTTCACGTACGGCGTCTCCGACAGCTTCACGCTCTCCGGGTCGCGGATCGCCTTGTAGCAGACCCGCATCGCGTCGGCGATGACCACGATGATCAGGATCGCGAAGACCGCCGAAAGGACGCCGTCCACCGTGGAGTTGGTGACGACCGTGTGCATGTCGTCCATCGTCTTCGCCGGCGGGATCACCTCGCCCTTGTCGATGCCCGCCTGGTAGACGTCGCGCTGGGTGAAGAAGCCGACCCTCGGGTCGTCGGAGAAGATCTTCTGCCAGCTCGCGGTGAGCGTGACCGCCGCGTCCCACGCGAGCGGAACGCCAGTCACCCAGGCCCACTTCAGCCGCCCGGACTTCACCAGCAGCGTCGTGCAGACGGCGAGCGCCACCGCCGCCAGGAGCTGGTTCGCGATGCCGAACAGCGGGAAGAGCTGGTTGATGCCGCCCAGCGGGTCGTGCACGCCGACCCAGAGGAAGTAGCCCCACGCGCCGACGACCACGGCGCTGGCGAACCAGACGCCCGGCTTCCAACTGACCTCGCGCATCGGCTTGTACACGTTGCCGAGCATGTCCTGGAGCATGAAGCGCCCGACGCGCGTTCCCGCGTCCACCGTCGTCAGGATGAACAGCGCCTCGAACATGATCGCGAAGTGGTACCAGAACGCCTTCATCGCCGTACCGCCGATGACCGACGAGAAGATGTCCGACATGCCGAGTGCGAAGGTCGGCGCACCGCCCGTACGGGACAGCAGGCTCGACTCCTCGACGTCCTTGGCCGCCTGGGCGAGTTGGTCCGGCGAGATCGTGAAGCCGAGGTTGGCGACCGCCTGCGAGGCGGACTCGACCGTGCCGCCGATGACACCGGCGGGCGAGTTGATCGCGAAGTACAGTCCCGGATCGATGATGCACGCCGTGATCATCGCCATGATCGCGACGAACGACTCGGTGAGCATCGCGCCGTACCCGATCATCCGGATCTGGGTCTCCTTCTGCACCATCTTCGGCGTGGTGCCCGAGGAGACCAGTGAGTGGAAACCGGACAGCGCGCCGCACGCGATGGTGATGAAGACGAACGGGAACATCGAACCGGCGAAGACCGGACCGTCACCACGGCTGGCGAACTCGGTGACCGCGTCCATCTTCATCGTCGGCATCGCGACGACCACGCCGATCGCCAGCAGCGCGATCGTGCCGACCTTCATGAAGGTCGACAGGTAGTCGCGCGGCGCCAGCAGCATCCAGACCGGCAGTACGGAGGCGAGGAAGCCGTACACGATCATCCAGATGACCAGCGTGCCGGCCTCCAGCGTGAACGTGTCGGCGAGCGAGGACTCGGCGACCCAGCCGCCGGCCACGATCGCGAGCAGCAGCAGCGCCACGCCGATGAGCGAGACCTCGCTGACCTTGCCCGGCCGCAGCACCCGTAGATACACGCCCATGAACAGCGCGATCGGGATGGTCATCGCGATGGAGAAGACACCCCAGGGCGAGTCGGCCAGCGCGTTGACGATGACCAGCGCCAGCACCGCCAGCAGGATGATCATGATCAGGAAGACCGCGATCAGCGCGGCGGCGCCGCCGAACGGGCCTATCTCGTCACGCGCGATCTGGCCGAGCGAGCGGCCGTCGCGGCGCGTGGAGAAGAACAGCGTGACCATGTCCTGGACCGCGCCCGCGAAGATGACGCCCGCGACGATCCAGATGGTGCCCGGCAGATAGCCCATCTGAGCGGCCAGCACCGGCCCGACGAGCGGTCCCGCGCCCGCGACGGCCGCGAAGTGGTGCCCGAAGAGCACACGCCGGTCGGTGGGGTGGAAGTCGACACCGTTGTCGAGCCGTTCGGCGGGCGTGGCCCGCGTCTTGTCGACCTTCAGCACCCGCCGGGCGATGAATCTGGCGTAGAAGCGGTAGGCGATCGCGTACGAACCGAGTGCCGCCGCGAGCATCCAGGCGGCGGAGATCTCCTCACCGCGTGACAGTGCGAGGACACCCCAGCCGACCGCGCCCACCAGAGCGACGAGCGCCCATATCGCGATCGACTTCGGCGTCATTCGCCCGGACGAGTCCTGCGTGGAATTTGCTGGTGCCGGCTCTGGCATCGCGAGTCGTCCCCTCACTAATCACCTGCTGAAACTCGCAGGAAATCTATGGGAACGTCTCGGCATGCGTCACCCCCCGTCCGCATATCGGTACGGCAACGGATTGCCTGCCGTACGCTTGCGTCGGTTCCTGAACATGCCTTCTGGCGTGGGGTTTTGTCAGCCTCGCCGGGTATCCGGACGGTCTCAGTCCGTCGGCCTGCGCAGCCGCGCCACGAACTTGTACCGGTCGCCCCGGTACACGGACCGCACCCACTCCACCGGCTCCCCGGCGGTGTCGATCGAGTGCCGCGAGAGCATCAGCATGGGCAGGCCCACATCTGTACCGAGCAGCCCCGCCTCGCGCGGTGTCGCCAGCGACGTCTCGATCGTCTCCTCGGCCTCCGCCAGGTGCACGTCGTACACCTCGGCCAACGCCGTGTAGAGGGAGGTGTACTTGACGAGCGAGCGGCGCAGCGCGGGGAAGCGTTTGGCCGAAAGGTGGGTGGTTTCGATGGCCATCGGCTCGCCGCTCGCCAGCCGCAGCCGCTCGATACGCAGCACGCGCCCGCCTGTCGTTATGTCGAGGAGCCCGGCGAGCGTGTCGTCGGCGGTGACGTAGCCGATGTCGAGGAGTTGCGAGGTCGGCTCAAGGCCCTGTGCGCGCATGTCCTCGGTGTACGAGGTGAGCTGGAGCGCCTGGGAGACCTTGGGTTTGGCCACGAACGTGCCCTTGCCCTGGATCCGCTCCAGCCGGCCCTCGACGACCAGTTCCTGGAGCGCCTGGCGCACCGTGGTGCGCGAGGTGTCGAACTCGGCGGCCAGGGTGCGCTCCGGTGGTACCGGCGTGCCCGGCGGCAGGGTTTCGGTCATGTCCAGCAAGTGGCGCTTGAGCCGGTAGTACTTGGGTACGCGCGCGGTACGGGTGGCCGCCCCGTTCTCGGTCTCGGTGCCGCCCCCGTCCGTGGCCATGGTCTGCCTTCCCGACTCCTGTGCTGCTGCCGTCACCGGCTCCTCCGTCTGTTGCGGCTCACATGGTGGCACGGTCCGGTCGCGGGTCGTCTCCCCGATCCAGGTGTCGGTCCGATAACGGACACGACAGCCCTCTTATACACCCTTGACACCCCTAAAGGTCTAGGCCAAGCTCCCCGTACTGGTCTAAACCATTAAAGACCAGGTCCCAGCCCCGGTGGTACTCGTCGTAAGTCTTCGCGGTGGGGAGGGGGTTGCAGGAATCCCTGAGGAGGGTGGCGTGAAGCGCAAGCTCATCGCGGCGATCGGCGTCGCGGGCATGATGTTCTCGGTCGCGGCGTGTGGATCCGACGACAGCGATTCGGCGAAGGACCCGAAGGACCGTAAGGACACAGTCACCGTCTGGCTGATGGTGGACGCGCAGAGCACCTGGCCGGAACTGGTCAAGGACGTCAACGCGCAGTTCAAGGAGAAATACCCGAACGTCAAGGTGGATGTCCAGTACCAGCAGTGGGCCGACAAGGCCAAGAAGCTCGACACCGCCCTCGGCGGCGACAAGTTCCCGGACGTCGTCGAGCTGGGTAACACCGAGACGATGCAGTACATCCTCAACGGCGCGGTCGCCGAGGTCGATCCCAAGAAGTATGACAACTCGGACACCTGGATCCAGGGCCTGAAGGACACCTGCACCTTCGAGGGCAAGCAGTACTGCGTGCCGTACTACGCCGGTGCGCGCGTGGCGATCTACAACACGGACATGCTCAAGAAGGGCGCCGGCCTCGACACGCTGCCGGAGACCGAGGACGAGATGCTCGCGGCCATGGACAAGGTCGCCACCGAGCTGGGCAAGAAGGACAAGCGCTCCTCCAGCATCTACCTGCCGGGCCGTTACTGGTACGCCGCCATGTCCTACGTCGCCGCGTACGACGGCGCGATCGCCACGTACGACGAGGGCGCCAAGGAGTGGAAGGGCTCGCTCTCCTCGCCCGAGGCGCAGAAGGGCATCCAGCACTTCATCGACCTGGTCAAGAAGTACAACAAGGCCGACCAGACGAAGGACGAGCAGGACCACGCCAATGTGATGGCCAACGAGAAGGCGGCCCTCATCTACGGCAACGGCTGGGAGTCGGGCTCCGTCATCGACGGAAAGAACAACGGCAACCCGAAGCTTGAGGGCAAGATCCTCACCGCCGGAATGCCCGGCCCGAACGGCAAGGCGCTGCCCTCCTTCATCGGCGGCTCCGACCTGGCCATCACCAGCAAGTCCAAGGTGCAGGACCTGGCCGAGGACTGGGTCTCGATGTTCACCAGCGAGAAGTCCATGGAGGTCCTCGCCGGCAAGAACATCCTCCCGAACAACGAGAAGCAGCTGGAGCCGCTGAAGGCGAAGCCGGAGACCGCTCCGATAGCCAACGCCGTACCCGACGCGTGGTTCACCCCCATCGCGCCCGGCTGGACCTCCATCGAGAAGGAGGAGGTCCTGGAGAACATGCTCCTGTCGATCCTCAAGGGTGACTCCGTGGCCGACGCCACGAAGGCGGCGGACGCGAAGATCAACGAACTGATCAACGAAGAGTCCTGACCCCAGGGCCTGATGCCAGGACCTCCGGCGCCCCCGCCCCCGGAGGTCCGTCGGCTGAGCGGCGGGCGGGCGGGGGTCCGGTCACCACCGGGCCCCCGCTCCCCGCCCCTTCGGGCGTGGATTCGGTGCAGAGAATGAAACGGAAGGTCAGTCACGTGACTGCTGCCGACACGCAGGAGGCCGCCGGACCGCCGGCGCCCCCGGTACCGCGTGACCCGAAAGGGACAGACGGCCGGCCCGCTCCGGAGGACGGAACGGCCAGGGCCGACGGGAAGAGACGCCGCAAGAAGGGCGAACTCCTCCCGTTCCTGCTGATCCTCCCGGCGATCGTCGCCATCGCCGCCGTCTACGCCTTCCCGCTCACCAAGACCGTGATCATGTCCTTCCAGGACATGGGCCGGCGCGAGCTGTGGACGGGGGAGTCGCCGCCCTGGGTCGGCTTCGAGCAGTTCACCAACATCCTCGGTGACAGCGAATTCTGGTCCGTCACCGGCCGCACCGTCCTGTTCATGGTCGTCTGTGTCGGCCTCACCATGGCCATCGGCCTGCTGGTCGCCATCATGATGACCCGGCTGTCCACCTGGGTGCGCCTGACGCTGACCGCGGCACTGATCGCCGCCTGGTCGATGCCCCTGATGGTCGCCGCCTCGATCTTCCGCTGGCTGTCGGACTCCGACTACGGCCTGCTGAACACCCTGATAGCCAAGGTGGCCGGGGACGACTTCCTCGGCCACAACTGGTTCCTCGACCCCTGGCAGGGCTTCGCGATCATCACGCTGCTGGTGGTCTGGGGCGCCGTCCCGTTCGTCGTGATCACGCTGTACGCGGCTCTCACCCAGGTCCCGCGCGAACTGGAGGAGGCGGCGGCCCTCGACGGCGCCAACGTCCGCGGCATCTTCCGCTTCGTGACCTGGCCCGTCATCCGCCCGGTCTTCGTCATGGTCACCACGCTCTCGGTGATCTGGGACTTCAACGTGTTCGGCCAGATCTGGCTGCTGCGCGGCAACAAGCCCGAACCGGAGTACGAGACCCTCGGCCTCTACTCGTTCTCCAAGGCCTTCGAGTCCACCTCCTTCAGCCAGGGCACCGCGATCGCCCTGATCACCGTCCTTCTGCTCTCCGGCGTGGCCGTGTTCTACCTGCGTCAGCTGATGAAGACAGGAGAGGTCGAATGAGCACCTCAACCTCCACCGTGCCCGCGCCCGTTCCGGCCCCGTCCGCCTCTCCGGCGGTCACCGAGCAGAAGCTGCGCCCCGACCGCAAGAAGACCCGTGGCGTCTTCGACGTGCTCGGCCTTCTCTTCGCCGTCGTCATGGCGTTCCCGGTGTACTGGCTGATCATCAGCTCGCTGCGGCCCAACCACGAGATCCGCTCCTACGACCAGACGCTGTGGCCGTCGTCGCTCACCTTCGACAACTTCGCCCGCGCGGTCGACCAGCCGAACTTCGCCACCGCCGTCCAGTCCAGCCTGATCGTCTCGGTCACCGCGGTCGTCGGCGGCATGATCATCGCGACCCTGGCCGCCCTCGCCATCGGCCGGTTCAGATTCTTCGGCCGGCGCGCGCTGCTGATGGTGCTGATCCTGGTACAGATGCTGCCGCCGACGGCGATGCTCATCCCGATCTACGCCCAGCTCAACGCGATGGGGGGCCTGGACGAGTACTGGGGCCTGATCATCGTCTACCTTGTGTCGACCCTGCCGTTCGCGATCATCATGATCCGCGGCTTCGTCGTGAACATCCCGGTGGAGCTGGAGGAGTCGGCCATGGTCGACGGCTGCACGCGAATGGGCGCCTTCCGGCGCGTGATCTTCCCGCTGCTGGCTCCGGGCCTCGCGGCGGCGTCGATCTTCGCGCTGGTCAACGCGTGGAACGAGTATCTCTTCGCGTACATCCTGATCAACGACAACTCCAAGTACACGCTCAACGTGTGGCTGATGACGTTCCCCACCGAGCGCGGCACCGACTACGGGGCGCTGATGGCGTCCTCGACCATGATCGCGCTGCCCGTGGTGGTGTTCTTCATGATCATTCAGAAGAAGATGGCGACCGGTCTGACATCCGGCGCAGTAAAGGGATAGCGCCGTATGACCACTCTCACCCACAGCTCCGACACCCTGACCCGCGACGCGCTCGCCGTCCTCCAGCCCGGCTTCCACGGCACCACCGCGCCGGACTGGCTGCTGCGGCGCATCGGCGAAGGCCTCACGTCCGTCGGCCTCTTCGGCCGCAACATCACTTCGCCCGTCCAACTGGCCGCGCTCACCGCGCAGCTGAGGGCCGAGCGGGACGACATCCTCGTCGCCATCGACGAGGAGGGCGGCGACGTCACCCGCCTCGAAGTGCACGAGGGGTCGTCCTTCCCCGGCAACTCCGCGCTGGGCTCCGTCGACGAGGTGGAGCTGACGCGCGCCGTCGCGCGCGAACTGGGCAGCCGGCTCGCCGCGTGCGGCGTGAACCTCAACTGGGCGCCGTGCGCCGACGTCAACTCCGACGCCGGCAATCCCGTCATCGGTGTGCGCTCCTTCGGCGCCGATCCGGCGCTCGTGGCCCGGCACACTGCCGCCTATGTAGAAGGTCTGCAGTCCGCCGGGGTGGCCGCCTGCACCAAGCACTTCCCCGGACACGGCGACACGGCCGTCGACTCGCACCACGCGCTGCCGCGCATCGGCGTGGACTCCGCCACACTCCACGCCCGTGAGCTGGCCCCGTTCCGGTCGGCGATCGCCGCGGGTTCCAAATCGGTAATGAGCGCGCATATCCTGCTTCCCGCACTCGACCCGGACCGCCCCGCCACTCTCAGCCCGCGGATCCTCACCGGTCTGC
The DNA here is from genome assembly GCF_044458565.1 of Streptomyces sp. NPDC050433. Classification (NCBI taxonomy): domain Bacteria; kingdom Bacillati; phylum Actinomycetota; class Actinomycetes; order Kitasatosporales; family Streptomycetaceae; genus Streptomyces; species Streptomyces sp. NPDC050433. The sequence continues at coordinate 52,077 of NZ_JBITIB010000043.1, forward strand.
TCCGTGAGGAGCTGGGCTTCGACGGTCTGATCGTCACCGACGGCATCGAGATGCAGGCCATCGCGTCGACGTACGGCATCGAGCGCGGCTCCGTCCTCGCGATCGCCGCGGGCGTCGACGCGATCTGTGTCGGCGGCGGCCTGGCCGACGAGGAGACGGTCCTGCGGCTGCGCGACGCGTTGGTCGACGCGGTACGGGAGGGCGAACTGTCCGAGGAGCGACTGGCCGACGCTGCGGCGCGGGTACGCGCCCTCGCCGACTGGACGCTCCGGGTGAGGGGGGCTGCTTCGGGGCCGGGCGCGGCAGGACAGGAGGGGACCGCGTCCGGCATCGTCAGCCCCGGCGACGGCAGCGATATCGGGCTGGTCGCGGCGCGGCGCGCCCTGCGGGTGACGGGCGCGATCGAACCTCTTAAGGAGGCGCCGTACGTCGCCTCCTTCGCGCCCGTCGCGAACATCGCCGTCGGCGACGAGACCCCCTGGGGCGTCGCAGCCGAACTGGCGGCGCTGCTGCCGGGCACCGCGACCGACACCTACGGCGGCGCGAACGGCGCGGCCGAGGTGCTGGCCGCCGCCGGGGAGCGCAGGATCGTCGCCGTCGTACGCGACGTGCACCGCCACCCCTGGATGGCGACCGTCCTGGAGGGCATCCTCGCGGCCCGCCCGGACACGGCCGTCGTGGAGATGGGGATCAACCACGCCGAGCCCACGGGGAGCCCGCACATCGCCACGTACGGCGCCGCGCGCGTCTGCGGCCGGGCGGCGGCGGAAGCCCTGACGGGGCGCGGCGCCTGAGCACGGCGCACCCGCACACGGCGGAGGCCGGGAACCCGACGGGTCCCCGGCCTCCGCCGTGTGCGGGTGCTGAGAGGTGCTTCTATAGGGCGTGTTGCGAAAGTAGCGCCGTCCGCCCGGAGGGCGGGGCCGACGGCGTCTGGTGCGTGCGATCGCAAGGCGGAGGATCTGCGTTGTCGATGGCCCGGACATACTCGGCAGCCTTCGAGAACGCTGCCAACGCGGCGAGCGTGCGTGCCAGGCGTCGTCGGCCAGGCGGGACTTTCGCAACACGCCCTAGTGTCCTGCGCCTGAAATCCTGGCGATATATTTCGCTAACGAGTTGAGGATTTCGTCGGCGCTCTTGGTCCATGTGAACGGCTTGGGGT